>NZ_AONB01000010.1:0-127959 GCF_000585235.1 Nitrincola nitratireducens
GCATTTCGGTCAAGGCCACTGATAGCAAGGGGCTTCATGATATTCCCCTGCTAAAACAATCACCTTCGTATTGTTGTAACTGACATTCTATAATTCCTTATTTCGTTCTAAGTCATTTATAGAAAGATAGTCCATTATTTTCCCTTAGCTTAAATGTTATGCAATCATCTCACTGGGACGGTGCAGTACTAGAGCTTCGTATTCTGATAAAGAGGCTTCGGCGATTACGACTTCGCGTGCAACAGACAAGATCGGTGGTCTATGTTGTACGTTGTGTGCATCGCTTGCCAGAATTGTAATCAAACCATCACGCAGTAACTGAACCGCTAAGTCTTGTGCACGCTCACCAAAATTCCCAGCCATTGAGCCTGCGGTTACTTGTAACAAACATCCTTGCTCAACAAATGGCTTTAGCTTGCCAGGTGTTTGCATGATGGCTTTGTTGCGCTCTGGGTGAGCAATCATGGGTTGAATTCCATGCTTTATTAGCCAAGCGGTAAGTTTGTCGCTTCCCAGTGGTATTCCACTGTGAGGGAGTTCCAATAATATAACGGGTTTTCCGTGCCAGTGGCCTATAAAGGGAATTTCGTTTCTCTCGATTCCCATCATAATTTCAGGACCGATCCGAACCTCAGCTCCTGGGCTTAGTAAAGTTAATTCAATATTCAGCTGTTGTAAGGCTAGTTGCAGTGTGTCAAAAGCTGACGCGATGCTCTGCTTAGTGTTTTCATATCGCCCCGGATGAATATGGGGTGTGCACACCATGTGTGTAATGCCATCTTCCACCGCAATTTTGGCCAAGGCCAGCGCGGTGTCTAAGTCTGGTGCACCGTCATCGATGCCAGGTAAAAGATGGTTGTGTAAATCAATCATGCTGCATTTTAAATATGACGTCGGTGTATCAGGAAGGTAAGGGAATTGGGTGTTGATGACTGTCTGCCGCCAAGGATGGCGGCAGCAAGTGCCCATGGATGGGTTTGCAGCGTATCATCAATGCCTGATACCCTTGCCGGACTTGGCAAATTAATCAAACGCCTTTTGACACGCTACCGCCCTAAGGTTGCATTCGGCCATCCTCAACGCCTACTTATCAAATCCATCTTGTGCAACCTCATACCAGAGAGGCTGGTTAACGTTACTCAATCACGCGTGTTACATTTAGGCTTTATTACCGCCGCTATAGCCGTAGTAATCGTAATAGCCGCCGTAGTTGTAACCCTGCTTTTTCGCTTTCTTAATATCGACTTGGTTCAATACAACGCCTGTAATGGGGGCATTGTTTTGCAATAACTGACCGACGCCTTTGATGGCTAAAGGACGTGCCGTGGCGTCGGATTTAATCACATAAACTACCGCATTGGCATGCGTTGACAAGACCAGCGCATCACTCACAGCTTGGACGGGCGGTGAGTCAATGACTACTCGGTCGTATTTCTGGCTGATCTTCTCCAAAACCTCTTTAAAGCGCGGATTCGATAACAGTTCAAGTGGGTTAGGTGGGACAACACCCGCACTTAACACATCAATGCCATCAACGGAATTGATCGCTTCTTCCAGAGTTGCGGTGCCCGAAATCAAATTGGCTAAGCCTGCCGTACCTGGAGCAAACTCAAAGCTTCTCGCCATGGTAGGGCGACGCATATCGGCTTCGATCAAAATCACACTTTCCATTTGCCCAAGAGCAGAGGCTAGGTTTGCCGCTACTGTGCTTTTACCTTCATTGGGTATGGATGATGTTACCATAATGACTTTATGCGGTTTATCTATTCCAGATAGAACTAACCCCGTGCGAATGGTGCGGATAGACTCCGCGAAGGTCTTATCCTTGTTGTCAGCAAACATATGAGCCATGGTTTTACGGTCTTTTTTCGACAGTAGCGGCAGAATGCCTAAAACAGGTAGATTTAACTTGCTCTCAACCTCTTCGATGCCCTTAAACGTATTATTTAGGGCAGAGAGTAGCAGTGTTAATCCAACGCCTAACATGCCTGCCATTATCCCCGAAACTAATACTATAAGAGACTTACGGGGTTTGATTGGATGTTCTGGAACCACTGCACGATCACGATGCGCGCATTGGCCGTCTCAAGATCCGACGTAGCCGTTGTCTCTTTCAAACGCGTCATGAAGGTGTCGTACAAGGTACGGTTTGCATCCACTTCGCGCTGCAGCTCACGTAGTTGGAACTCTTTACGCGAAATATCTTGAATCTGCTCTTTGTTTTCTTCAACAGAGCGGCGTAAAGACTGCTCATTCGCCACCGCGAGCTGATAATTACGCTCAATTCCCGCAACAATCTGCTCTACCTGAGTGCGCAAACTCGCCCGAGCTGCATTCAAATCACTCTGAGCAGCCTCCATCACGGGATGACGCGCTCCGTAACGGCCGGATAGCTCTTCTACACGTGCCCTAGCACGCGCTTCTTCCGCTTTAAATGTCTGAATCAATGGGTTGCTTAACACGGCAGGAATGGACGCTAAACGCTCCCAACCGCCCGAACGCATAGCCTGTACTTGACGGAACTCACTCTCCGCTTCCGCACGGTTACGACGCGCATCAATCATGCGGTCACTCGTGGCACTCAATTCACTGGCGGTCACCGTTAATATACCGCCCACATCAACAATGCCCTCGGCATCACGGAAAGCCTGCAAACGATCCTCTGCACTTTGCAAATTCGCCCGTAACTCACTGAGACGACTGTTCATCCAAGTGGTAGCAGACAGGGTCATTTCCATGCTGGCATCTAACTGACCATCAATAAAGCCTTCGGCCAACGCATTCGCTGCAGCCGCGGCCGTAAAGCGATCCGCCATATCAACGTTTATAAGCACCAATTGGCTGCGTCCCACGGGTGAAATGGTAATACGCTCCATAAAGGCACGTGTGACACGCTCGATGATTTCATCTTCCGACGCTGGAATCGGTTCTTCTAAGTCTTCTGGTAGAAGACCCGGAATAAACTGATTGATGTCGAAGTTTTTCAACATGCCGCGAATATCCACTAAGGGTGGCTCCTGCTGAGCAGGGTCAAACTCATAGTGGGTGTGAAGGTTAAGGCGCCGTACAACACGCTCCGCCAATGCACGCGACTTTAACAACTCGAACTGTGTTTGCAGATACTCATTCCCTGAGCCGTCAACACCGTATACCTGCTCAATCGATAAGACTCGTGCGCCTTTTTGCTCAATTAACAAGGTAGATGCAGCACGGTAAATAGGGGTAATGCTCATCACAACCAAGGTCGTGAGCAGCATGACAATAAACACGAGTGTCATAATGCTCCATTTACGACGCCAAAGGGTATTCCAAAGGGCGAGGAGATCGATCTCGTCATTGTCCATCTTTTCTCTGAGCCAATTGCGTGACTCAGTGGCAGGTAATGTGTTGCTATCCATGTTTAGAAAAAGCCCTGATCAATTTGAATAATATCGCCTGGGTTAACGGGTGTGTCCATCGTAGCGCGCTCCGGCGTGCGGCTGGTGTCACCATCACGAATAATGGTCATGCGGCGTTGTGATGCACGCTCGGTTAAGCCGCCAGCCATAGCGGCAGCCTGACGCAAGGTCATACCCGGTTGGAAGGGGTAGCCACCGGCATTGCGAACTTCGCCAGTGATAAAAAATTCACGGTATTCAAGAATGCTGACGCTGACATTTGGATTGATTAAAAAATCACCCTCTAGGCCACGCTTAAGTTCATTTTCGAGCTCTGTCGCTGTCATGTTCAGCGCGCGAATCTCGCCTAGAAAGGGATAAGAGAAGGCTCCGGCATCATTGAGTCGGACGCGCTCCAAGGAAAGATCGGCTTCACCAAAAACGCTGATTTTGATGACATCGCCAGAGGAAAGACGGTATTGAGAGTCTGCGTTTGCAAAAGCCTGCAAGCTTATCAATGGTAAGCACAAACTGAAGAGGAGGGTTTTAAATATATTCATGGTAACTGCGTCATATCCTTAACATGTTAAAAGAGGCTAATACGTAAGACTAACTAGGCAGGAGTGAATCCTGCCTGAATCTATACATGCCCTTTATAAGCCCATGGTGAGCTTGATCAAGTATTGACTTCTGTCGAAATTTTCCGAAGCAACCGTCGAACTTTGATCTGAATATTGATAGCCTAAACTAATGTCCATCCATCGGCGAACTTCGTACGTCATACCCAGACCTAAGCTTTTAATCTTGTCATTTCTACCTGTGCTGTAGTCCTTGTCAAGATGGCTGAGTCGAGCGTTTGACGTAATAAAACCATTCCAACGATGGTTCCAGTTTAGGCTTGTATTCGTTGTTTTGATGTTATCCGCACCCTTATCTCCCTCATCAATGCCCTGACGGGTGATTAAGTTAAAGGTTGAATAAGAAACAGGCTGCCAAGTAACTCCGATTTCCCACTTGTTGGAACTGACATCAGCCTTGCTTGAGTCTTTAAAGTCTTTTTTCTCACGACCCAATTTGGCTGTTCCTGCTGTGAATGCAGTGGCTTGCCACCGAACACCTGCTAGGTATGCCATATTGGTACTATCGAATTCATTGGCGGATTTGTAGTCGAACTCACTGCGGCGTGCTTCCACTAGCAGTTGAGTTCTAGGGCCAACTCGATAAAAAAACGCGCCACTTAAGACGTCAGTATTGAGTTCTTTATCAAAATTGAAATCGTTCTCGGTTCGTTTACGTTCGTGATTGAAACCCGCTTCAATATTCATCAAGGCCGTTGGTGCCCCGAAGGTATAAACAGCACCTAGCCCTGTGGTGCTGAAATGATCACTAGGCGTAGTAAAGCCGCTATCATTGACATCTTCGACGTTACTGTAAATTGCTCGTGCATTGAGACGATTGCGAACGTTGAATTCCATATTGGCCGTCGCGGTCAGAATGTGATCTGTATTATTGTCGCGTGAGCTTGAGTGGAAGCGATCATGGGCAAAGGTATATGCCAACTCATACACGCTGTTGCGATCTTGAGCACCTAAAACAAAGTTCGGTTTGATTGTGGTGATCCAACTGGAGTCTTCACTGTCATTTGATCTGAAGTTGTCGTCATAGGTCTCCGAAAGCTCAATAGTGGGAATAAAATAAAATCCACCCAGATCTACGGATGCTGGTTCGATGGCCTGCACCGAGCCAGCCATGACACCAGAAATGGCAAGTGAGATAAGACTCAATTGATACTGCTTTTTCATTAGATAAGTCCTTTTCTGGTCCCTTACAATTTAAGCGCCTAAAATAACTCGAAGCAGGCGTTTAAAAGACAATCAATTAAATTAATTTGGGCTTGAAGGCGTTATGCCGCCTCCGCCTGCTGTTGCAGTTGGAATGTTTGCAGCCGCAAGTGTATTAGGTGTGGTTCCTGCAAGAGTACCACCTTCAGTCGTAGTGTCGCCGGGGCCAGCAGCGGCAGCTTCAGCTTCAGCGATAGCTTCAGCAACAGAAGCTATCATGTCAGGCGATAGCTCAGAGACTCCGGCGAGTAACTCAGCACTGAGTTCAGGAAAGTTAGAGACAAACGCAGTTGTTATACAGCTAACGATGTCTTCGTTATCTCCCGCCGTTACAATAAGGTCTAACGTGGATTGCAGAATGTCGTCAGTATTGTCACCTGAAAAAACACTGACTTGTTCGCTCGATAACGGAGTACATGTTGTCATTGCTGAAAGTAGTGTGATTTCTTCTGGCGCCTCTTGTGCAAACGCCACTGACGAAGCCAGTGCCGCTGCAAGTGATAAAGCAAGTAAAGATTTGCGCATTTTGATCGTCCTCGAATCCTGATTTGACAATCCTAACGTCACTGCATGGCAGCTAGGTTACAAAGATGCACCGGTTGTATGAAAAATACTCAAACAAAACGTACTGCGCGCAGATTGTCCATTTGTGTATAATACAGGTTTCGTGCCAAGTCTGGCTAGCAAATTTACTGCGTTGCAATAACATTTTTTAAGCGTTTGAATTGTCTAGCGTTGTTTGAAAATTAACACTTCTTGCTTTTAAATGGTTTGTTTTAAATGCCATTAAGTTGGCCTGTTTGCCTTCATTTGGTGCAGTTTATTACTTCGTTGTGCACCAAGAGTGAAGGTGACGACCGATAACAGCCCACAAACCCAGTGCAATCAAAACCCCGGTGATGTTCGCCGCCACATCGGCCCAACTAAAGGTGCGATGGGGCTGGACAAGGTGCTGTAGGTATTCCAACCCAGGTGCAGCCAAGAACAAAAGCGGCCATACCCAAAGGCCACGCAAGGATATAAAGGCAAATCGGCTGACCAACGCCAAGCCCAAAAACGCAATCAGGTGCATCCACTTATCCGAGTGATCGAAAAGATCCGGGGGAGACTCGGGGCGCAGCAGCCCCCAAAGCAGGACAGCAGTGCAAAGGACAAATAAAGGCAAACGTAGCAGGTTAAGAATAAACACAGAGTCTCCGTTTAAGAGGTGCGAAGTCAAAGGGGGACTTCGCACCTTAGGTGTTAATAGGCGTTTTTGTTCACAAAGCCTTTGAAAAACGTTAAGAAAATAATTTTAATATCGAGCCACAAAGACCAGTTGCGAATGTATTCAAGGTCATATTCAATTCGCTTTTCCATTTTTTCGAGTGTGTCGGTTTCGCCCCGCCAGCCGTTAATTTGTGCCCATCCGGTGATGCCCGGGCGCACCTTGTGGCGCAGCATATAGTAGTCGACTTGCTTGCGGTATTCTTCGTTGTGGGCGACGGCATGGGGGCGGGGGCCAACCACGGACATATCCCCGATCAACACATTAAAAAACTGTGGGAGTTCATCAAGCGATGTCCGTCGAATAAAGGCGCCGACGGGGGTAATGCGGCTGTCGCCTTTGGTGGCTTGCACGACAACGTCTTTATTTTCCATCACCTTCATTGAACGGAATTTATAAACACCGATGCGTTTGCCGTCCAGACCGTAGCGATCCTGACGGAAAAGAATAGGGCCTGGTGACGTAAGCTTAATGCTAAGGCCACACCAATTAGCACAGGGGAGATGCCAATGAGCGCGCAGGCACTGAATAATATGTCAAAGGTTCGTTTGTAAAACTCTTTAATGCCCGACAGGGGGATTCAAAGACACTGATGGTATCAATGTTACCGACGCTGCCGACGTTGGCATGCATTAGATTCTTTAATAAGAAGTCAGGCACTAACAAAACATCGACGGTTGAATCGCCTAATTCGTGAATAATTTTGGCAATGCGTTTTTCAGCCAGTAGGGGTAAGCAAATGTAGAGTTTGTTGATTTCATTGCGCTGAGCCATTTCAACCGCTTCTTGAATCTTGCCAATCAGCAGGTCTGAGTGTTCAACGAGGCGTTCTTCGGTGCGATCGTCAAAAAAGCCGATGCACTTGAGCCCCATTTCGGTGTGCTTTTCAATTTGCTCACGCAGCTTTAGACCCGAGGGTGTCAGCCCAATAATGGCGACCTTGCGTAAGCCAACGCCATTGGCGTAGCGTTGATGCTTTATTTTACGATAGATGAGACGCCATCCAATAAATGAAACGAGCGAAAGAACATACCAGCTCAGAAGGGTCAGGCGTGAGTAGGTCTCGGCTTCTTTCATCAAAAACAGCATGAAAACAGTCAGTAAAAACGCGATGCTCAGAACGGCAAACAGTAGCATGATTCGCAGCGTAAATTGCCCTGCTCTGAGCACGCGATACAGCTGCATCGACTCACCCAAGTAGGAAAAAATGGCCAAGTTTGCAAATAACAGCAGCCAATAATCCTTAGTGTAGGGGATTCCATTGATCTGCATAGCCAACAGCAGCATAACCACCATAAGCAGCATGTCAATAATGCGATAAACCGACGTCGATTTGCTGCTAAATCGCAAGTTGGGGGTGTTTTCAATCACTGTTGTATACTCCTGTAAACTACACAGTAACATGGGTTAAATACGCTAAAACGGTCACCTGTGGCCAGCGATGCTTGTTTGCATTAGCTGCACATGCTTGCCAGGTTGTCTGTTTGACTGCGATAGTACACACAGAAGGTTGCAAACAGTCGAGCGTTATTCAGTTGTTCTGTAAGGGGGCGAATATTGCGTCTATCGGTTATGATCGCTTGCACGGTGGTCTCAAGAACCAGTCGTTTTTGTAATGGAGATAAACGAGGCCAAGCGTCGATTCCGATGCGAGAGAGTTCAAATAAGGTGTCTCTGCGCCATGGGCCTGTTTGCTTGGCCATTTGATAGGCGTGCGTGAATTCCTCATCAAGCTCTACTAACTGCGACTTCATCAGCGCAACATGGCTCCAAGCATAGGGCCAAGTGGGGCGAAGCTGTGTATCAGTTCGATAGGCGTCTAGCGCTTGGCGACGCGCTGTGTTGGCCTCCGAATCGCCGATGGGCAAGTGGAAGGCTTGCCATTCGTATACTTTTCCAATCCTAAAATGGTTAGCACCTTGTTCGATGGGAAACCACGAATGTGCGTTTAATGCGGCTGTCTGCGCGATGTCTAAGGCTTTGGGGTTTGGCGGGATGCCTTGGCTTTGCCAATGGTCCAAAAACAAGTCAACTTTGTGTGTATGAAACGAAGAAATAAGCATCTTCAGTCCGATCAAGATGATCAGACAAGCGGTACCAATTAATAAAAAGGGGAGAGGCTTGCTCATCCGTTACACTCCGTTGTGCCTGCCTTGATATGCAACACGTCTTGCGTCAGTAGAATCTATCCATAGGTTATTAAATAGCACCTTTGTTTCTGGGTAAAGTACAAATTACAGTTTTTCGTGTTTTGAGACGACTGTGCGAGCCTCAATTTAAACACAGGGCAGATGACAAGCAGTGAATAGCGCCTAGCACTTGTAATACTCTTTATACCAGGCAATAAACGCATTAACGCCCTGCTCGACAGAGGTGTTCGGTGAGTATCCAGTGAGCTTAAATAAGGCCGAGGTGTCGGCCCAGGTGGCGGGTACATCACCGGGTTGCATCGGCATTAGATTTTTGATCGCTTTTTTGCCAATGGCATCTTCCAAACACTCAATGAATTTCATTAAGTGTACGGGTTGTCCATTGCCGATGTTAAACAATTGGTAAGGGGGTGATTGCTCTGTGCTGGCGGGTGGCTTATCAAGCACTTGGATGACGCCTTCAACAATGTCGTCAATATACGTAAAGTCGCGTTGCATATCCCCATGGTTGTAGACATCAATGGCTTGGCCGGAGTAGATGGCTTTTGCAAATTTCATTGGTGCCATGTCTGGACGGCCCCAAGGGCCATACACGGTGAAAAAGCGAAGTCCTGTCACGGGCAGTTGATATAGGTGAGCATAGGTGTAGGCCATTAGCTCATTGGATTTTTTGGTGGCCGCATAAAGGGAGATAGGGGTATCAACACGGTCATCGGTTGAGAAGGGCATTTTCGTGTTGTTGCCATAGACGGAGCTCGATGTTGCGTAGAGGAGGTGCTGAACGCCTGAGTGCCTGCAGCCTTCTAGAACGGTCATGGTTCCGACAACATTGCTGTCGATATAGGCCATAGGATTGTCGATTGAGTAACGAACACCCGCTTGAGCGGCAAGATGGATGACGGCATCAAAGGCGGTATTGTCAAATAGGTTTGTCATGCCATTTCGGTCAGCAATATCAAGGTGTGTAAAGGTGAAGTTGGGGTGGTCTTGAAATTGAGACAATCGGGCGTGTTTGAGTAGAGGGTCGTAATAGTCGTTTAGATTATCAATGCCTGTTACATGATGGCCAAGGCTAAGCAGTCTGAGTGTAACGGCTGCACCGACAAATCCGGCTGTGCCAGTGACAAGTATTTTTGACATTGAGGTGTGTCCCGCACAAAAAACACTATGATAACAAAATTTTTAATAGGGGTCAGGCAAATAGATTTGACGTGCTATGGCTGATGTTAAGTGCTTGAACTCTTAGAGGGAGATTAAAAATGTGTAGATTAATTTTACAGATAGTCTAGGATTTAGAAGTATCAATATGAGTTATTGCTGTATTAAATATAAGTGAGTTTCAATGTCGATTCTCAGTACCAAGCGCCAACTTAGATTCCAAAAAATTGCGACGAGGACAGCTGCAAGTCTTTCTATTGCAAAAGAAAAAGCTGACTTTGATGCTGTGATCAATGCATGTCTTAAGGATGTGGCGGCTCTGTTTAAAGTGGATCGAGCCTATTTGTTTGAATTTAGTCAGGACTTCACTTATATCGAAAATACGCATAATTGGATAGCTGAAGGCTTATCGTTGCCGAGCAATGCGTTACGTGTATTTGAGGTCAAAGACGTGCCGTGGTGGAAAGAAACCATCTTTAGGTATGGCTATATCAGCATTGGAGAAATTGGGCATTTACCATCACAGGCAGAGCAAGAGCGTTTACTGTTTCAAAAGCTGGGTATCTGTGCCTTTATTGATGTGGTGATGTCCGGAAGTGAAGGTAACATCACTGGCTTCATTGGTTTGGCGACGATGGCAAATCCGCGTTCTTGGGGGTTGTCTGATCGCCTTGCTTTACGAATACTGGCGGGTATTCTAGGGTCTGCACTTGAAAGCCGCCGTACCTTGCAAATGATTCAGCGTCAATCGCAGTATCGAGCGCTGATCTTGAGTTTAGCTCAATCGTTTATCAATTTTCCGATTCATGAGTGCGACTTAGCCATTAATAAAGCGCTAGAGCGTATTGCTGTATTTTTTAAAGCGGATAGGGCCTATGTGTTTGATTATGATTTCATCCATCAAACCAGCAGCAATACCTATGAGTGGTGTGCGCCTGGAGTCTCGTCAGAAATCAACAGTCTTCAAAATATACCCTTGGATCATGTCAATGATTGGCTAGAGTGCCACCTTCGCGGTGAGCCTTTGTTCATTCGTAGTGTGCAGTCTCTACCAGAGGGGCATCTGCGTATTCTTTTAGAGTCCCAAGGAATCCAGAGCTTGATCAACGTGCCGCTGATGAACGGGTCGGAATGTCTGGGATATGTGGGCCTTGATGTCGTGAGTAAGGACGACGTCGTATTGGGTCGAGATGAGCAAGAGCTATTGGCGTTGTTTGCAAATTTATTGGTCAATGTTCAGTTACGGCTTCAGGCCGATAAGGCCATGCGACAGAGTGAAGCTCGTGCAAATGCACAGCGCGCTGCAATCGCAAAATTGGCCTTAAACTCGAATTTAATTAATGGGGATATGACGGCCGCCGTTCAATTTTTGCTGCAAACCTTATCAGAAGCTCTTGGCGTCGAGCGAACTAGTTTTTGGATGATCAAAAACGATGAGTTTTATTGTATGTTGGCCTACTACGCCGCAAAGCACTCTTTTTTTGAGGGACCCGTTATCTCAAGTAAAAGCATTCCCCATTATTTCGAAATATTAAGATCGGCTGAAGTGATTGCAATTGATCGAACTCAAGAGGATGACCGTTTTCTTGAGTGGAGGGATATTTATACCGAAAAATTGGGGATAACGTCTTTAATCGATGCGGGCATTTTTATTGATGGCGAGGTTGCAGGGTTAATTTCGGCAGAGCACTTAGGTCATCCTCGACAGTGGCATTTAGATGAGGTGTCGTTTGTCTCTACGGCGGCTGCAATCGCTACGCAGTTGCTGCTAAATGTCGAGCGTAAAAAAGCGGAAGATCAATTGAAAGAGGCCGCGAGTGTCTTTCAGCACGCAAATGAAGGCATCATGATTACGGAGTCTGACGGTACGATTGTCGATGTTAACGAAGCCTTTACACGAATAACGGGTTATACCGCCGACGAAGCCATCGGACAAAACCCGCGTATCTTAAAATCAGGAAAACAGGATAAAGCCGCCTACGACACCATGTGGAAGGCCTTGTTAACGGAGCGCTCCTGGACAGGGGAGATATGGAATCGTCGGAAAAATGGAGAAATTTATGCCGAAAGGCAAACCATTAGTGCCGTTCTGGACGATCAAGGCGAAGTAAAGCGTTATGTTGCCCTTTTTTCGGATATTAGTGCGCTGAAAGCACATCAAGAGCAACTCGAATACATTGCACATTATGATGCCTTAACGGGTTTGCCCAACCGTGTGTTATTGGCAGACCGTATGCAACAGGCCATGTCTCAAGCTTTGCGTCGTGGTGAAAAAATGGCGGTTGTGTATTTGGATTTAGATGGGTTTAAAGAAATCAATGACGCGTACGGCCATAGTGTGGGCGATCGATTTTTAATCATGCTGTCGGCCAATATGAAGTCAACTCTTCGCAGCAGTGACTCCTTAGCCCGTCTGGGGGGGGATGAGTTTGTGGTTATTATGACGGATTTATCTAGTGCTGACGCGTGTTACCCTTTGCTGTCTCGTTTATTAAGTGCATCCTCAGAAAGTGTTCAAATAAATGAACGGGCGTTAAAAGTGTCGGCCAGTTTGGGTGTGACATTTTTCCCTCAAGCCGAAGCTATCGATGCTGAGCAATTGTTGCGCCAAGCAGATCATGCCATGTATCAGGCAAAAATGAGCGGGAAAAACCGCTTTCATATCTTCGATGCTGAGCAGGATCGTTTTGAGCGTGATCGACATCAGTCTTTATTGCGGCTAGAAAGGGCGTTGAATCATCGAGAGTTTGAGTTGTTTTATCAGCCGAAAGTGAATATGCAAACCCGAGAAGTTATTGGATTTGAGGCATTGATTCGTTGGCGTCATCCACAGAGAGGAGTTCTTTTGCCGGGGTATTTCCTTTCTGAGTTGCATCAACATCCGTTAATGGTGCGCTTGGGGGATTGGGTGTTGAATTCGGCCTTAAGTCAAATGTCTAAGTGGCATGAACAGGGGGTTCCGCTGGTTGTGAGTGTCAATGTTGATCCTTTGCAAATGTTGCAACCCAATTTTGTTTCAAAGCTGCAATCGTTACTGTATCACTATTCAAAGGTGGCTCCCCAGAGTCTTGAGCTGGAGATTCTTGAAACAAGTGCGATTGAGGATATGGCGCATGTGTCCGCATTGCTGAAGAGTTGTAAGCAGCTAGGGGTTCGGATTGCTTTGGATGATTTTGGTACAGGTTACTCATCACTCTCGTACTTAAAACGCCTACCTGTCGATATGATCAAAATTGACCAAGCGTTCGTTAGAGATATGCTAGAGGATGCGGATGATCGGAGTATCTTGCAGGGAATTGTGGGGCTGGCTGAAGCTTTAACCGTCAAGTGATTGCCGAGGGCGTTGAGACCGAGGCCCATGCTCAGTTGCTCATTGAAATGGGGTGTATCTTGGGGCAAGGCTATGCCATTGCTAAACCCATGCCCGCTGAAGAGGTGTTGCCTTGGTTGGCCTCATATTCACAATCAGCGCATTGAAAGGCTGCGCTCAGGATGCTGTCCCGAGCGCAGTCTGCTTAACTTAGACTTTCGTTAAGCGTAAGTAAGGACGCAGTTCATTCCAGCCTTGTGGAAAAATATCTTTTGCCGCTTCGTTGCTGATGGAGGGTGGAATGATAACTTCATCGCCTTTTTTCCAATCAGCAGGTGTCGCAATGCGTTTAGCATCACTCAACTGCAGCGCGTCGATGACGCGAAGAATCTCATCAAAATTACGTCCACATGACATAGGATAAGTCATGGTAAGACGAATTTTCTTATTCGGATCGATAATAAATACGCTTCTGACGGCCGCAGTCTCGCTTTCCCCTGGGTGAATCATGCCGTAGAGCTCAGAGATTTTATAGTCTTCATCGGCAACGATAGGGAACTCTAAGGTTGTATTTTGGGTGTCATTGACATCTTCAATCCATTTGTTGTGTTCTTCAACCGTGTCGGTTGAAAGGCCTAGAGATTTTGTATTGCGTGCCGCAAACTCACTGGCTAATTGAGCCGTGCGTCCCATTTCTGTTGTACAAACTGGAGTGAAGTCAGCGGGGTGGCTGAAAAAGAAGACCCATGAATCACCGCTCCATTCGTGAAAGTCAATTTCACCTTGAGTTGTATCGATTTTGAAGTTCGGTGCGATATCGCCTAAACGTAATGACATGTGATATTTCCTCTTAGATTGTTGTGTATTCATTCAGTGACGCTAGACTATCAAATATATCCAATTGTAATAAGTATATTCTATTAATGAATATGATAGTGAAAATCAATCTAACATAAGAGAAGTCTAATTGAAAATGATTTAATATTGACTGTCGCTAGAGTTGTTTCAGTCGCGAAGGTTCGCATCCATTTCAATCACAGTACTTTAAAGAGAAGAACGATGGACATTAAAGCGTTAGAGCCAGGCTTCAGTATTTGTCATGCCATTCAGATATCCGATGTCAGCCGTATTAAAGCATTGGGTTTTAAAAGTGTTATTTGCAATAGAGTGCCCGGAGAAGCTGATGACTATCAACATGATTCGAGTCTTCGCCAAGCCATCGAGGCAGAAGGGTTACTCTGGAAAGAGATTCCAGTCGTACCGGGTGAGTATACAGAAGAAGCAATTGAAGCCTTTGGGCATGCGATTGAGGAGCTTCCGACGCCTATCCTTGCTTTTTGTAGGACGGGACGCAGAGCGGTTTCTTTATGGGTTCATAACCAAGTTAAGTTGCAAGATTGTGACTTAGGCGCTTTGCTCAATGCGGCTCATGCCGCAGGCCATGACTTACAAGACAGTCGTCCCGCGTTAGAGAAACGCATGGCGAATAAAGCGTAAATGCGGTGCTGTTATCTGTATGAGCGCTGCCTTGAGTGGATCGTCTTAATCTGCAAGAAAAGCAACTGGAACTGCTTGAAGATTAAATTGCCGGTTTGTAGTTCACCTTTTAAAACGCACTAAAGTCTTACACTTCAGTGCGTTTGGCCGACTGCGAACGTTCAATATATTGATGAGTGAAGGCTAAGCCTAATAAACACAAGCCAAGCCCCATGAACGACACCACCCGCAGCAATCCGGTGAGCCCAGACATGTCGATCAGGAAGATTTTTCCTATCGTGATCATTAATAGCGCCATTCCGGCTTGATACAGTCGAGCTTGTTGGCGCAGGGTGCCATAGAGCAAGCTGGCGACGGCCATCATCAGCCAAACCAAAGAGTAGGTGTACAGCTCACCTCCTTCAGCCCGAGGCACCAGTGAGAGTTCTCCCTGCCAAAGGTGTCGAATTTCCAGATTCAGAAAGATCCAAGTGCCAATGCCTGCCAGCGCATAAAAGTGTGTTTGCAAAGCGGGCTTATAAAACTTGGCGGCCAACCCAAAGAGTAAAACAGGCGCGCCGTAAGCCAGCAATAGAAGGTTGGCAATGGGGCGGCTGCTGATCACGTCATTTGCGTGAAATAGCGGGTTAAACCAGGTTAAGAGCAAGCCGTAATTGAGCACGAGTGCCAGCAATAACAACTGAGCGGCTTTATGGTAAAAGGGCGTCAACTGCTCTGATAAGAAGCCTCGGTAGTAGTAAACCAACCCGAGCGCGCCCCACAATACACCATTGAGGGCGGCTTCCGTAAAACCGTATTCATGTTTAAACATATTCCCAGCGTAGAGCCAGTAACGCAGTGCCATTGCACAGAAGAGTACACCCAAGTGCAGACTGACGCCCTCTAGCCAGCGGCGCAGGCTGAGATCTTGGTTGAGTCTTGAGGCGATCAGCGTAAGGGCGAAACAACCCGCATAGATAAGCAAGGACGTTTCAAATCTTGGCAAAATCCAAGGCAAAATAGTGAGTCGTGTGAGAATCAGCATTAGGATGACTTTCATCAACCCCCTTAATAAAGGATGCGGGTTTTCTGTATGAAGCCAAGCCAGTGAAACGACTTGTGCGGCGAGTGCGAGTGTGAGTGTGGCCGTATCGAGTAAAATGATCACGGCCAATGAGTAGCCAAGATGCCCTGCAAAGATCAACCAGGTTTTGCCAAAGTCTTTTTGTTGGCGAAGGTGTCCTCGTCCGATATAGGCCAAGCCTAAGATTAACGATAACGCACTGACAAAACCCTTATGCAGCGGAAGCTCGGTGTATTGCCAGATGAGCGCTAGCGCGATTAAGGGGAACAGAGTGCCTAAGGATAACGCGAGGGCCGGGTAGCGAGTCTTCTGTAACGAAAAAAAGGCAAAGCCACAATAGATGCATGTCCAAACAAGTAAGAGTTGCTGTAAAGCGAGCGAGTGCTCGGTGGTATTCGCCCAGCTGAAGCCTAAATGAACCAGTATGATAGCAAGTGACATGACTAGAACGCTGAGCCAAGGCAGAAGCTTTAAGTGTTCATTGCGGAGGCTGGCGACAAGAATGAGCAGTAGCAAGGGTGTCCAAGACAGAATTGCATGTTCATGCGGGGTTGAGCAGAAAGCCAATGGCCTGTGCGAGTAATAACAGGGCTAAGCCAAGTGTGAGTTGTTGTTGATCCTGTTGCTTGAGCCGAAAGAACGCGCTGAAGGATCGCTTTAATGGCTGATCAACGAAGACTTTTTTCAGGCGAAAGTTCGCGTGCGGTATGCTGATTAAGGCGTAGCCTGCCAGCGTAAGGTAGAGCCCAGTCCACTCAACACCATAGTTGGCGAGTTGCATCAGCCACCACCAGCCCAAAATACCCGCGAGGGTTAGAGCAAAAAGCCAAGTACGTTGCACATAGCGTTGCAGGAACAATGCAGCGCTGCTGATAATGAGAATGTAGACAAGTACCAATAAGGGTTCACCTCCACTGCCACCAAGCAATAAAGGCACCAAATAACCGCCTGTAATGCCGATGAGGGCAAGTGTGGGGCCGTGCCATAACGCCAATAACATGCTTGCGAGTGACACAAGCGCGAGTAATGCAAATACCAGAAGAGGTGGCCAGAGTTGGTATAAATGCAGCGACGCTAAGATAACGCTGTAAAGCATGACACTGGCGCCGCCTGCCAACGCCGCAACGGCGGAGTAGGCCACTTGTGTTTTTCGCCTAAGCCACTCGGCTGCCACTAAAAGCGCTAAGCCTGTCATAATGCCAAGGGAAATGCGGGCGGTGGGACCAAGCAAACCCTGTTCAATGGAATACCGCGCGAGAAAAACACCGGATAGGGCAACACAGAGTCCACCCACCCAAACCATCCAGTTCCCAGATTTTGGTGAGGGGGTCTGGCGTTCCGTCGTAGCAACACTTTCGGGTTTAGGGTGTTTAGTGTCCTTACTATCCCAAGGGTCGACGACGGGTGCTGCAGCGGCCTCAATAGGCCGCGCGTCAAGAGGAGTGGGTTTAGGCGTCGATTCGGAGGCACTCGTTGATTGTGTGGCCTCGTTTGAGGGGCGTTCGGACAGGATTTGCCGGTGGGGCCTTTCAACTGACGACGCCGTCGTTGCTTTAAGTTGCTCAAGTTCTGCAACCGTGCGCTTGAGTTTTTGCAGCGTAAAAAAATTGGTCCAACTCAAAATAATGCTGGAAATCAAGAGAAGTAAAAAAACAGCACCCAATAAAAACCATGCATCCATCATCTTCGTGTCGTATCCTTGCTTTTTGGTGTGTATTCTTTGTTTAGGGTTAGTGCTTTGATTGTAGCTGCAATGCGGTTAAGTCGCTTGGTCTCTGATGTCTATTTTCCTCCCCTTTGGTCAAGCACTGGGCTATGCTTCTATCCTACTTACCTAAGCGCTTAAGTGAAAGCCCGTATAGTCAACAATACCTGTTTTAAATCTGATAATTATTTGATTTTAATGTGTTTAATCGTTTTTTCTTATCGTTGTTCTAATAATTTAATCATTAGTCAAAAGGGTTTTATATGATAATACGTTGTGCATGGTGCAGTGATGATCCTTTATATCAAGCCTATCACGATGACGAGTGGGGAGTGCCTGTGCATGATGATCGTCATTTGTTTGAAATGCTCACCCTAGAGGGGGCGCAAGCTGGACTCAGTTGGATCACCATTTTGAAAAAGCGCGAGTCCTATCGTGAAGCCTTTGCGAATTTTACGATTCCATTGGTTGCTGATTTTGATGATGCGGATATTGAGCGTTTGATGCTCAATCCGGGTATCGTCCGCAATCGTTTGAAAATCACATCAGTCATTAACAATGCGCGAGCAGCGCTCAGTGTTCAAGCGGAGTTTGGTAGTTTAGATGCCTATTTGTGGCGTTTTGTGGATGGCAAAACCCTTCAAAATGCTTGGAAAACCTTGTCTGAAGTGCCTGCGCAAACACCTGAATCTCAAGCCATGAGTCGTGATTTAAAAAAGCGAGGCTTCAATTTCGTGGGCCCGACCATTTGCTATGCGTTTATGCAAGCGGTGGGAATGGTCAATGACCATACGGTAGATTGCTTTAAGTATGGGGATGTGGGGGATGGTTCCCACTGAGTTTTGCTGAAGCACTAGTCCTCGCCGCGCATGGTTCTTGTCCCTTTCGTATAGGACTTAAGTGGTCTAGACATGTGTATTGACTCATGCTGAATGAAAATGAATAATGCAGGTCAGCAAAGTATTCTACTATTGAGTTCGCTGGCAACTTCGCGACTCACATGATCAAGTTTCATTCATACAAGGAGGTATGCATCATTATAAACACCTTCTATTGTATACAAGAAAAAATGAGCTGAATCAATCGTTTGGTTGTATTTGGTTTGCTAGGGAAATGTAATCTAAGGAAATAGAGGTCAGTATGAACGATAAACATGCATGGACGACACACGCGTTGTTTAATGCGCTCTCCAGGTCAACACTCGTAGTGTCCAATCAAGCCAGCATTGAGCTTGAAGAAGGGATACATGCAACCCTTCATTTAACGCTTCACTCCATGGGCGACCTTCCTGTTTTTATCACAGCGGAAGGTGAACAAGTCTTGGTTGAGAGTCTCTTGTGGCCGCAAGCCATGGTCAAGGATGTTGCCGCTTTTAACGATGAAGTGTTGGCGACGCATAAAGTATTCCCCCTATCGACGATCAGCTTAGATACGCTGGCCAACGGCGAACGTTACTACACGATGTTTGGTGCCTTGAGTGCATTTTCGTCGTTGGACGACGTACTCTTTGAGATAGAGCTTTTGGCCGACAATGTGATAAAGGCGGCGGATGCCTATTCAACGTTTATAAGTGAGGGCGTGTAAAATGGCCGTATGGAGTAAGTTAATGACTGCCTTGCGTGGCAATGCAAACATGCTGGGCGAAGCGATTGTTGATAGTCAAGCCATGGTGATTTTGGATCAAGAGATTCGAAGTGCTGGCGCTGATCTTAACAGTGCAAAGCATGCGTTGGCTGACATTATGGCTAAACATCGTCTTGCCGCGTCTAAGTTGAGTGAGTTAAACGCCTCTTTGACTCAGTACGAAGGCTATGCGCTGGAAGCCTTAGAGAAAGGCGAAGAGGGGCTGGCCCAAGAGGTTGCACTCAAAATTGCCAATATTGAAGTTGAAATCCAACAGCAGCAAGAGACGGTCAATCACTATGCGAAAAGTGAACAGGACTTGCGCTACGCTGTTCAATCGGCTGAAGGTAATTTAAAGCGGTTACGCCAGCAAGCCGATACGGTCAAAGCGACAGAGTCTGTTCAACGGGCGCAAGCGGCTGTTGTCAGCCGTTATGCAGGTAGCAATGCCAAACTGCAAACGGCGATGGACTCGCTTGAACGCATTAAAACCAAGCAGGCTGAAAATGCTGCAAAAATGGCGGCGGCGCAAGAATTAGCGGCGGAAAGTCAGGGCGATGCCCTTGATGAAAAGTTGCGAGCAGCTGGCATTACGCCTGAAAAAACAAGTGCTGCAAATGTGTTGGCTCGCTTGAAGGCTAAACAGCAGTCTAACTAAGCGACAGTAGAAGCCGTTAATCAGGAGTCTTTAACAGTGGATGTTTTCTTTGCAATCATCGCTAGCTATCCCGTTGCCATTTATACGTTTTTGCTAATTGTTGTAACGATTTATTGGTTAATAACAATTCTAGGCATGATTGACATTGATGTACTGGATTTTTCAGATATCGACGGTGGTTCTGATTTAGACAGCTTAGGTGGACTTGCAGGCCTGCTAACCAAGTTGGGTTTCACTGGGGTGCCAATGACGGTTGTATTGAGTCTTGTCGCCCTTTTTGGTTGGTGGAGTGCTTACTTCAGTATTTGGCTTTTACCCTTTAGTGCTGTTGGTATTTGGCACTTCATCTTAGTTACAGCCATTCTTGCAACCTCCTTGATTGTGGCTTTTTTAGTGACCTGGGTAGCGATTATTCCCCTTCGACCACTCTTTATCAAAAACACGGCCAGAAGTAAAAAAAGTCTTTTAGGTCAGGCTGTTGAAATACGAAGTTCATGGGTGGACGAGCGTTTTGGACAGGCAGAATTTAAAGACGCAGGGGTAGACCTTATTCTGAATATACGGGCAAAGACGCCGAACCAACTCAAAAAGGGCGATCGAGTGGTTTTGCTGGAATATAGTAAAGAAGACCATGCGTATTTTGTGATCCCAGAAAGGGACTTTTATTAAACAATCGGAGAATTAGAATGGATTTATCAATTTTGATGCCATTACTCACAGGTGCTGTGATTTTTGTCATTGCGGTCCTTGGGCTACTGGCGTTATTTAAGGCCTTTTATGTCAAGGTGAATCAGGGTTGGGCCTTGATTATTAATGACATGTCATCGACGCCTAAAGTGTATTTTACCGGTGGCATGGTATTGCCTGTTATCCATAAAAAAGAAGGCATGAAAATCTCGTTAATCACCCTTGAGGTGGACAGACGCGGTAAAGAAGGCCTTATTTGTGCAGATAACATGCGAGCAGATATTAATGTTAATTTTTATCTGCGCGTGAATGAAACAGCGGAAGATGTTTTAAAAGTTGCGAAAGCCATTGGCGTTGAGCGAGCGTCAGATCGTGATGCTGTGAATGAGCTATTTGCCGCTAAGTTTTCGGAAGCACTGAAAACGGTGGGTAAACAGATCGAGTTCGTCAAATTGTTCGAGGACCGCCAGTTCTTTCGCGATAAAATCATCGAAACCATTGGCAATGATTTGAATGGTTATGTGCTTGAAGACGTCGCCATCGATTATCTAGAGCAGACCCCGCGAGAAGCGTTGGATCCCAATAATATTCTGGATGCCGAGGGTATTCGCAAAATTACGGAGCTGACGGCTAGGCAAAATATTGTTACCAATGAGCTCGAACGCAACAAGCAGCTAGCCATCACTAAAAAAGATGTTGAGACGCGTGAGGCGATGCTGGCTCTAGAGCGTCAGCAAGCGGATGCAGAGGCACGGCAAAAGCGTGAAATAGACACGATTCAAGCGCGCGAAGTGGCCGAAACGCAAAAAATAGTTGAAGAAGAACGACTCAGATCCGAAACCGCTCGGATAGAAACGGATTTGCGTTTAAGCATCCAGGAAGAAAACAAGCAGCGCGAGATTGAAGTGGCCCAACAAAACCGAGTGCGTGCGGTGGCTATAGAGGAAGAAAAAGTTAAGCGTGCGCGAGACCTAGAGCAGGTCGCTCGTGAAAAAGAAGTGGCCTTACAGCGCATTGAAAAAGAGAAAGCCTTAGAGATTGAGCGCAAAAATATTGCCGCAGTGGTCCGAGAGCGTGTGGCGGTTGAGAAAACCGTGGCTGAAGAGGAAGAAAGAACCAAGGCGGTTCGTGTTCTTTCGGAGGCTGAGCGTCAAAAAGACGTGAAAGTGTTGCAAGCCACGGCCGCGGCTGAAGAAGACTTAATCATGCAGATTAAAGCCGCAGAAGCCGCCGAAACAACCGCTAAGCATCGTGGTCAAGAGATCAATATCTTGGCACAGGCCGAGCTGGAGTCTGCTAGCAAAACAGCGGAAGCGAAAAAGAAACTGGCTGAAGGGATTGAAGCTGAAGAAGCGGCCAGTGGTTTGGCTCAGGCGAAAGTTAAAATTGCCAATGCCCAAGCCCTTGAAAAAGAAGGTTCTGCTGAAGCGCGTGTATTAGAGCTAAAAGCCTTGGCAGAAGCTCAAGGTCTAGAGCAAAAAGGCTTGGTTGAGGCACGCATTAAAACGGCGAATGCCGAAGCCTGTGAAAAAGAAGGCCTGGTGGAAGCGCGTGTCATGGAAGAAAAATTGAGTGCTGAAGCGCAGGGTGAAGAGCAACTGGGTCTTGCGCGTGCAAAAGCTGAGAAAGAGAAAGGCTTGGCGGAAGCAACCGTCATTCGTGAGCGCTTCAAAGCCGAAGCCGAAGGGCTTGTTGAGAAGTTCAATGCAATGAATGCAATGACAGATGCTGCACGCGAGCATGAAGAGTTCCGCATGAAGTTGGAGAAAGACTTTGAGCAGGCGTTGGCATCGATTGCTGCCAATAAAGATATCGCAGCGGATCAAGCAAAAGTTCTCGCATCTGCGTTGGGCAATGCGAAAATTGATATCGTGGGTGGACAGGGTGATTACTTTGATACCTTTGCAAAATCCTTGTCTCTAGGCAAAGCAATTGAAGGTGTTGCTGGCAAAAGTCCAAATGTCCAGGCCTTGTTAAACAAGTTTTTATCCGGCCAATTATCTGCAGGTAGTTCAGCTAAAAACTCCGTTGATAGCTGAGGAATACCTCGTTCCTCACCCATACACAACGCTTAGCCAGGCTAAGCGTTGCTCAAACTAAACTCCATAAGGACAGTGAAGATGGCAGACTCCCCGAGTGTTAGTGAAAATGCGACTTACGAAGTCATTCGTAGACGATTATTGACCCAAGGGGGGCAGCTAAAGTCTGAAGTTGAGTTGCTAAACCAAGCTCGATTATCAGAGTTTGGTCAAACAGATTTGTCGGTTGTTCATCGTTTCCGAGTTCGAACGGAGAACAACTGCACAGCCCGTGACATCGTTCAAGTCGGTGAGTATTTGTTGTTTGGTTACAATGTGTTTATTGGGTTAAAAAACACAACGGCCGTTAACGATGTGTTTTCACTCTATACGCACAACCCAGAGGCTGAGTCTTTTGAAATGACGGAGGTCCCGTTAAAGGATAGTTTTCTCTCTGCAACGGCATTCGTAAATGATTTTACCGAGCTGTATACCTACTATAAAAATACGCGTTTACTTCAGCTACAAGTCCGCAATAATCGTTTGTTGGCCTCGTTTCAAATTGGAGAAAGAAGCCAGGATATTCGAGTCTTTCGTTGGCAGATCAGTGCAGACGGACAAACCGTTACCTATATAGACAATCGAGGTGAGCGGGACATTCAGCTTCCGCCTTCACAGGACTTTGAGTGGGTGACCGTGGGTCGTGAACAGATGATCAACGGAAAGCATCCACATTATTCGATTGTGGATCATATTTTCGTGGATACCCTTGGCGGTGACTTAACGATCAAAGTTGAAAACAACACTGAGGCGGGTCAAGGCATCTACTCCGAACCCGTTACCGAAACAAATCAGTCCTTAAATGATATTGATCTGCGTTATGCCTTGTTAGGTGAGCTGATTTTGCTTCGGGTGTTACCTTACCGTGAAACACAGGTGCGCTATTTCGTCTTCAATCGATTTAATCAAGATATTAAGCGTATCGATGCCATAGGCGAGGCCTGTATGCAGTTACCGGAGGATCACGGTCTTATTTTTCCGGGCGGCTGTTATTTAGTGCAGGGCGGTCTGCGCTATTTTAATAATGACTTGGAAGGATTGGTGTTTCAGCGCGCGGTGCGCTCACCTAATGGCGAGGACATGCTCTATGTCTTTTATGAAGCCACTCATGGCACTGTGGCGTTGTATCCCTATAACTTGATTAATAAAGCCCTAAGTAACCCGATTATCAGTCATGGGTATGCCTTGGCTGAAGATGGGCGGTTGATTGTATTTACAGCAGAGGGAGAGCCATCTCGAACACACCCTATGCAAGTCTGGCGGACGCCCTTTTTCTCGGAGTATTTTGCTAGCCAGCAGCCCAGCAGTCAGTCATTTTATGGGCGAATTGGCAATCCTGAGTTGGTGAGAGGGATCTCAGAGCTCTATTCGATTACGCGTTTGGTTGAGCAAGAAGACGCCAGTGCGAGCCATTACAATTTGCTGATTCAAGCCGCGGCGCGTTTATTCGACAGTTTTTATTGGCTATCCGCACCCGAACTCGAATCCATCGCCCAGTTGCTCAAAGCGGTTTCAGAAACAGCCGAGTTGGTGTTGGATGAGTATGAAAAAGCAAAAAGTATCAAACAGCATGCACAGACAACCTTATCGGATGCGAAAGAAAAGCAGCAAGCACTGATTGCAAATGCGCGTCCGGATGCCTGGGAAACCCTTGAACCTTTTGTCGATGCCCTCTTTGCGTTACGGCAGCAGCGCGGTCATTTGTTAACGATTCGTGAGTTACGTTACATGGATGTGGCGAGTGTTGATGAAATGGAAACGCAAGTGATCGAGACAGAGGCGTTAATAACCTCTGCTATTGCCGAGTTTTTAGGAGAAGCCCGCGCATTTGAACCCTATTACCTTCAGATTAAAAGCATTACACAGGCCGTCGATCAAGCAAATTCAAGCCTTGAATTACAACCCATACTAACGCAGTTAGAAGGCCTGTCTGAAAGTCTCGATTTGCTGTCAGAACTGACAACTGGTTTGACCATTGCTGATGCGAATCAGCACACTCAAATAATTGATAACATTAGTGAGATTTACGCACAAAGCAATCAATTACGTGCTCGTGCTAGGCAGAGAGCACAAGGGTTTGGCAGTGATGAGGCACGTGCTCAGTTTGCAGCTCAGTTTAAATTGTTTAATCAATCGATTAATAATGCACTCGCCTTAGCCACAACCCCCGTTCAATGTGATGAGCAATTATCCCGATTGCTGGTTCAGTTAGAAGAGCTAGAAGGCCAGTTTTCGGAATACGACGAGTTCCTGGTTGATATTCTAAGTAAGCGTGAGGACATTCAAGACAGCTTTGAAGCGCATCGACAACGCTTAGCCGATGCAAGAACACAGCGAGCACAATCTATCTTTGATGCGGGCAGTCGCATTCTTGCCAATCTCGCGCGCCGATCCTCTCGGTTTAAGCATCCTGATGAACTGAATACGTATTTCGCCTCGGATGCGATGGTCTTAAAACTGAGCAGTCTTGTACAGGACCTTCGAGACCTTGATGATTCGGTGAAGGCGGATGATCTTGAATCGCGCTTGAAAATGGCAAAAGAACAGGCGGTTCGCTCGTTACGTGACCAAGTGGATTTGTATGAGGACAATGGCACGGTTATCAAGCTGGGTCCTCGTCATCGTTTTAGTATCAATACGCAAGAGCCTGAGTTAACCCTGATAACGCGTGGGGATGCGTTAGTTCTTCACTTAACAGGAACGGATTACTACGAAGCGATAGAAGATGCTCGTCTTAACGATGCCCGTCAGTACTGGCAGCAAGCCCTAGAGTCCGAAAATGATCACGTCTATCGAGCTGAGTTTCTAGCCGACAGTCTGTTGCAAGCGGCCCGCACGCAGTCCGAAGGGTTAGATTGGACGTCCTTGGTGAGTGCCAGTTCGCAATTTGAACTATTGCTGGAAACCGTACGTCGCTTTAGTGGCGCTCGCTACAAAGAAGGTTATGAGCGCGGCATTCATGATCATGATGCTGCGCGTATACTGCACGCTTTGATCCCGGTGCGTGAAGCGGCGGGCTTATTATCCTTTCCATCTGATGCGCGCTCTATTGCCTTATTGTTTTGGTGGCAAACGCAAGAAAAACCGGAGCAACGCCGCTGGCCGCAATATGCCCGTTCTGCGAGTCAGATGCAGCGTATTTTCAATACCTCAAAAGCCGTTGATATTCTTGAATCTGACGTGTCACAGCAACTGTCTTCATTTGTTGAAGTGCATGGTTTGCCGCTTAGTCAGCAGGGTATTAAGCAGGGGGCTGCATTTCTGGTCGCTTTGTTAAGTCATGAGCACATTGAGTATGTGGTGAGTAAATATGGGGATCAGCTGGTTAAGCAGCTTAAAACGAGTGTGGATGATCAAACGTGGCAGGACTTTCAAGGAGCCTTGTCGGAGTTAAAAGATGATCTCGGCGGACAGTGGGCCTTGGTGGCTGCATGGTTCAGTGCCTTGGTGCAACACACAGAAGAGCTGGAGCTGAACGCCTATATCCCAGATGCGGTTCTTCTCATGCTTAACCATGAAAAAGAACCCGTTAGTGCATTACAAGTCGATGTGTCTTTTCAGGTTTCAGGGTTGTTAGGCGAGCATCCACGCATTGTCAATCAATGCATGCAGCTGCGATTAGATGACTTTGAGGCACGATTGCACGGCTTTAAACACCATTGGTTACCGGGCTATCGACAGTATCTTGAAAACCGAGCAGAAGTGGTGCGCCAAGCACGTCAATCCATCAGGTTGGATGAATTTAAAGCGCAGCCACTCAGTTCGTTTGTCCGAAATAAACTCATCAATGAAGCTTACTTACCTATTATTGGCGATAACCTTGCGAAACAGATGGGTACAGTGGGTGATAATCGCCGTACCGATTTAATGGGCTTGTTAATGATGATTTCGCCCCCAGGATATGGAAAAACCACTCTGGTTGAGTACGTGGCAAATCGATTGGGCCTCATTTTTATGAAAATCAATTGTCCATCTTTGGGGCATGAGGTGTTGTCCTTAGACCCCGAGCAAGCGCCGAATGCCACCGCAAGGCAAGAGCTGAATAAACTGAACCTAGCGCTGGAGATGGGCAACAATGTCATGCTTTATTTGGACGATATTCAGCACACGCATCCTGAGTTCTTACAAAAATTCATTTCGCTCTGTGATGGCAGTCGACGCATTGAGGGGGTTTGGCGGGGTCGCACACGCACCTACAACATGCGCAGTAAGCGCTTTTGTGTGGTGATGGCCGGTAACCCTTATACTGAGTCAGGTGAAGTGTTCAAAATCCCGGACATGCTAGCCAACCGAGCGGATATCTATAACCTGGGTGATATTCTTGGCGGTATGCAGGGTGCCTTTGAGTTGTCGTATATTGAAAACTGCTTAACCTCGAATCCTGTGTTGGCGCCTTTGGCAACCCGCGAACTCAGTGATTTTTACAAAATTGAAGCCATGTCGAGAGGCGAGCAAGTTGCGAATACGGAGTTGCAGCATAGTTATTCAAACGCTGAACTCAATGAAATGATTGCGGTGCTGAAACGGCTAAGAAGTGCTCAGGAAATAATTTTAAAGGTTAATCAGCAGTATATTGCCAGTGCAGCGCAAGCGGATGAGTATCGAACAGAGCCGCCTTTCCGGTTGCAAGGGTCTTATCGCAACATGAATAAACTGGCCGAGAAGGTGTCAGCTGTCATGACCGATCAAGAGTTGCAGCAAGTGATTGATGACCTCTACCTTGGTGAGGCCCAGCTCTTGACCACAGGTGCAGAGGAGAACCTGCTCAAATTAGCGGAGCTGCGCGGTACCTTAACGGATGAGCAGGCGAAGCGTTGGCGTCAAATTAAAGACGATTATATGCGCAACAAAGCCATGGGTGGACCCGGTACTGACTCAAGCCAACAGGCCGTAGCGCAACTCGCGGATATCGCCAGTGCGATGAAAAAAACCAATCGTTACATTCTCTTTGGTATTAAGAGGACGTTTCGGTAGTGATTTATATGAATGCTATAGTAACAGGGTGTTTCAAATTCTATAATTTAGGGATAAATAGGAATTAACGACCGTGGCAACGACCGCAAAGATAAATAACCGAATGCTGACTTGGGCGCGCGAACGTTCGGGGACAGCTGTCCATGATTTTGCTGTAAAGTGCGGAATTAATGAAGAGCGCCTGCGTCTGTGGGAAGAAGGAAAACAAGCACTAACATTTCATCAGGCACAAATGTTTGCAGACAAAGCGCATGTCCCTTTCGGCTATTTGTTTCTTAGAGAGCCGCCTGTTGAGGAGTTGCCACTCCCCGATTTGAGAACTCTTGGCAATCAGGGTGTGAATCGTCCCAGTGCTGAGCTACTTGACCTGATTAAGCTGACTCTGCATCGCCAACAATGGTATCGAGAGTATCTTTCTAAGGAATTGGCAAGTCCATGTGAAGTCGTTGGACGTGTAAGGACTGAAACGGCTGTTCCAGCCATTGTCAACGATATGAGAGAACTTCTTGGTGTGCCTGCACATCCGCAACGCGGTAGTTGGGAGGAGTATTATCGAGACTTGGTGCAGCGTATCGAGACACTAGGGATACTGGTTATGCGTGAAGCAAGTCTTGGCCACCATACCAGACCTTTGAGTGTTGAAGAGTTCCGTGGCTTCGCAATTTCTGATGAATATGCACCGACTATTTTCGTTAATCATGCAGATGCGCCAGGAGCCAGACTATTTACCCTTATTCATGAGCTGTGTCATATATGGATGGGTATTTCAGGTGTTTCTGATGGTAGCGAGTCCTCTGAGCGTGAGAGCGAAGTAAAATGTAATGCTGTCGCAGCAGAATTCCTCGTTCCAGAATCAGAGTTCCGTCCTTTATGGAACGACAAAGATGATTGGAAAGGTAATCTAGCGTCTCTTGAGGCATATTTTCACGTGAGCCAATGGGTTCTTGTCCGCCGTGCACTGACACTTGGTTTTATCAATATATATCAATACCGACAGTTTATTGCAGAGCAAAAAGCCCTATGGGAGGCTCGTAAAAAGAAAAGTGATGGTGGACCGTCATTTCATAAGACTAAAAATGCCCAAATCAGTAAACGCTTTTCCAAAGCTGTTCTCTCTCAAGCGTTTAATGGGCAGATATTGTTACGTGAGGCTGGTCAGTTACTGGGAATTAACCCAGCGAAGTTAAAGAAGTTTGCTGATGAGGTACGCCTTTGAAGTATCTGCTTGATTCAAATACCTACATTCAGGCAAAAAACCAATATTACGGAATGGATTTTTGTCCTGGGTATTGGGATTTATCTGCCAACAATTCGATGTCCGCTGCATCAGCACATTTGACCTATTAAACGAACTCAAACCACGGTTTATTCTGGAGTAACTGGGTTATATGCGATACTGGCTTGTAACAATACAGTTCGTGCATGCGCTGCTAGCATCGCATAGTTAATCTGGATAACGAAGGATAGCAGCATAATAAAGATTATTTTCGTCATACGGCAATGCACCAACTAAACTAAGCACCAGACGTTATTGATACACAAGGAGACGTACTATGAAAGCTAAATGTCTTTGCGGTTCAATCGAAGTGATCGCGCCAAAACACGAAAAAATAGGACTGTGCCACTGCTCAATGTGCAGACGTTGGTCGGGTGGTCCGATGTTTGCGGTTCACTGCGGGTCGGATGTGCAGTTCAGTGGGGTAACACCCTCGACCTATCGTTCATCGGAATGGGCTGAGCGTGGTTTTTGCCCATCCTGCGGTACACACTTGTTCTACCATCTATTACCCAGTCATGAATACATTTTACCAGCCGGGCTGTTTCAGGATCAGGCCTTTAAGCTAACCAGCGAAGTCTTTATTGATGAGAAGCCCGACTACTATGAGCTCAAGAACGAAACCCACAAAATGACCGGACAGGAAGTCTTTGAACAATTTGCTCCGCCCTCATGAGCCTGCGCCAGGGTATGCAAAAAACGCCATACCCATGAAGCCAGAGCCTTAGATTAAATTAATGCAGCTTTAAACGTGGCCGTATCACACGATTAATACGATCTACCAAGGTCACTAAGGCCGTTTTAAAGAAGCCATAGAGGGCCAATTGATGAAGTCGATACAAGGATACATACACAATACGTGCAATGCGTCCTTCGACCATCATGCTGCCTTTACTCAGGTTCCCCATCAAGCTCCCCACTGTGGAGTATTGACTTAGGGAGACCATCGATCCGTAATCTTTGTATTGGTAGGCCGGAACCTCTGTACCTTCAAGCACTTTTCGAAAGTGTTTAAAGACAAAACTGGCCATTTGATGCGCTGCTTGAGCACGAGGGGGCACAAGGCTTTTTCCGTCCGGCATCAAGCACGCGGCACAGTCACCGATCGCGAAAATACTTGGGTCGAGTGTTGTGCGCAAATCGGGGTGGACAAGCAATTGATTGCGGCCATTCACCTCTAAGCCATCGAGCGTTTTTAACAAGTCAGGTGCCTTGATGCCAGCGGCCCAGACTTTTAGATCGGCTTGAATTTCCTCACCGGATTGCGTAATGAGGTGAGTGGCCGTGACTGAGGCAACTTGTGTGCTGGTTTTGATTTTGACTCCCAGTTTTTCCAACTCAAAATGTGCAGCGCTTGAAAGACGTTCAGGCAATGCAACAAGAATGCGAGGCCCTGCTTCAATCAGCGTGACTTCCAATTGGCTGCGATTCAGCTTGGATAAACCATAGGCGCTCAGTTCTTTGGCCGTGTTAAAAATCTCGGCAGAAAGCTCCACGCCCGTCGCACCGGCCCCCACGATGGCGATGCGTAAATGTCCCTCGGATTCGGAGCTGGCGCGAAGCCATGCCTCCAGAAGATGATGGTGAAAGCGCTCAGCCTGATAACGATTGTCCAGGAATGCACAGTGATCACGAACCCCGTCGATACCAAAGTCATGAGTCTGACTGCCCACGGCAAGCACAAGGTAGTCATAGTTAAGGGTGCGAACGGGGAGGACAACTTCGCCATCAATCCCTTTGACGGCCGCTAGGTTGAGTGTTTTTTGTGAGCGGTCGATACTTTCTAAGCGGCCTATCTGGAATTTGAAACGTGCACTGCGGGCTTGGGCTCGATAGCTGAGTTCATCAATTCCTGGGTCAAGGGAGCCTGTGGCAACCTCGTGAAGTAAGGGTTTCCAAATATGGGTGGGGTCTTCATCGACAAGCGTGACCAGCAATCCCTTACGGGCGTATTTACGGCCCAAGCGGGTGGCAAGTTCCAATCCACCTGCACCACCGCCAACAATCACGACATGTTTATCGAAGATTCGACGATCAGACATGGCTAACCTCTCTTCAAAATAAAAACATTATCCTCTTCTTTATCAGGAATAACACTGTCGATCGGTATTCATTTAATGCGACTTGCGGTTAATTTTTTGCGACTGCGGGATAACACGCATCGACTCAAATGTTGTAGATGTTATATCATACCAATTATTAATGATTCTTGTTTCTTTAAATAAGGAAAACTGCATGAAAACTCAACGCTTTTTGGTTAAAAGTTGCCTTGCGTTACTCGTGTCTGGCGCTGTTTTGGTATCGGCACATACCTTTGCACAAGGTCCAACGAAAGCGAATACTCTGTCGATTGGTGGTCCCTTTGAATTTACCAGCCAAGAGCCTTCGCAGCAGGGGTATTTATTCACACGAATGCAAGTTGCAGAAACCCTAGTAGATGTCGCCCCGGATGGGCGCTTATTGCCAGGACTGGCCGAGTCTTGGGAAGTTGATACTAGCGGTCTGATTTGGCAATTTAAGGTGCGTGACGGTGTTGTGTTTCATGATGGACAGTCTCTGGATGCAAGCGCGGTGTTGAACAGCATCGAGCAGGCGTTAAAAAAACATGGACCTTTGTCTCAAGTGCCAATCGCGTCGTTATCGGCTCTCTCAGATCAAACGCTGCAGATCACCTTAGAGCAGCCTTACAACCTTCTCCCAGCGGTATTGGCGCATTACTCGACAATGATTATTTCACCCAAGGCTTATAACAGTGAGGGGCACGTTGACCAATTGCTCGCGACGGGTCCGTATCAAATAGACACCGTTCAGCCCCCCCATAAAGTTGTTGTAAAGCGTTTTGATGGCTATTGGGGGCAGGTGGCGTCAATTGAGTACGCAGAGTATTTGACAGGGCATCGCGGCGAGAGCCGAAGCTTGCAAGCACGCAGTGGCCAAGCCGATATCACGCTCACACTCGATCCTGCAAGCATGAATAGCCTGAATCGTGAGCGTCATTTAACCCTGCACTCGGATCTTATTCCGCGCAGCATTCTGATTAAACTGAACAGCGGTCATCCGTTTCTTGATCATATAGATGCCCGTCAGGCATTAAGTTTAGCCTTAGATCGAACGGGTATCGCCAATGCGATTTTACGTGTGCCGGGCTCTGAGGCCAATCAATTGGTGCCCTCATCACTGGCCGCTTGGCATCGCCAAGACTTACCGCCAGCCGCGCGCGATTTACAAAGGGCAAAAGCATTATTGACTGAGTTAGGTTGGCAGGCCGGTGCCGATGGCGTGTTGGTGCGCGAGGGAGAGCGCTTTAGTCTTAAGCTCATTACCTATGCTGACCGTCCCGAGTTAACCACGGTGGCAACGGCCATTCAAGCGCAGTTAGCCGAGCTGGGTGTAGAAGTGAAGGTTGAAGTAACAAACTCCAGTGCAATTCCATCTGGCCATCAAGATGGCAGTTTAGAAATGGCGTTGATTGCACGTAACTACGGATTTATTGCAGATCCATTGGGGGTGATGATTGCGGATTTTGGTCAGCTTGGTGGCGGTGATTGGGGAGCGATGAACTGGCAAAACCCTGAAGTGGTTGAGTTGATCACTTCTTTAAAAGTTGAACAGGATACGGACGCGTATCTGCAGAAATCGCAACGTGTCGCTGAGGTGTTAGCTCAGGAATTACCTCTAATCCCTGTGACGTTTTACACTCAGCAGACAGCGGTGAATACGCGAGTTAAACACTTTCGCTTTGATCCCTTTGAGCGTAATTATTACGTGAACGAGATGGAGCTGTCTAAGTAATGAAGTCAATTCTCCTCAACCGCCTGATTCAGGCGGTGATGGTGGCTTGGGGTGTAGGGACCCTAACCTTTATTTTTATGCGAACCCTGCCGGGTGATATGGCATATCGTATCGCGGCGGGCCGCTACGGTCAGGACAATGTGACGGCTGAGGCCGCTGAGTTGGTTCGGCAAGAGCTGAATCTAGAGTCATCACCTTGGTTGGCCTATGTGAATTGGCTTTGGGATTTAGTGCAGTTGAATCTGGGAACCTCGCTGATCAGCGGAGCACCTGTGATACATGAAGTACAACATCAGCTTGGACACTCGTTAGGCCTGGCCTTCGTCGCGATTCTCGTGTCGGCGATGATTGCGTTGCCCTTGGGCATTCTGTCGGGTATGCGAGTGGGGGGGCTGTTTGATCGATGCCTCTTGATTCTGTCTGCTGTGTTGCGTGCACAACCTGTGTTTGTTATCGGCTTGTTATTAATTTTGCTGTTTGCGGTGAATTGGCGAATTTTTCCGGTTGCAGGCTTTGGCACACCCGCTCACATAGTCTTGCCGGCTCTGGCATTGGCCTTGGTTTTAGCCTCGGTTTCCAGTCGTGTGATTCGCGACAGTACGCATCGTGTTATCCACTCCTCTTTTTATACCTTCGCTCGGGTGAAGGGCTTGTCTGCATCCCAAACCTTTACTCGACATGGTTTGCGTAACCTGTCAGTTCCTGTAGTGGCGTTTATGGGGATTCAGTTGGTGGGGTTGATTGAAGGAATTGTGATGGTCGAGTCGTTGTTTTCGTGGCCGGGTATTGGGCATGGCTTGGCTCATGCTATTTTTTCGCGCGATGTACCGATGATTCAAGGCACGGCGTTAATGATGGGGCTGATTTTTGTGTGTTTAAACACGGTGATTGATATTGCCTGTTATCAATTGGATCCAAGAGGGCGTTTACAATGAGTCCTGTTACGCTTCGTTTACGCTCCTCTCAATGGTTGGGATTGGCGCTGATACTCAGCCTCTTGATCTTTGCGGTATTGGAAGGGTGGCTGCACTCAGGTCATTATGCAACCCAAAATCTTGCCAATTATTTGATGATGCCGAATGCTCAAGAATGGTTGGGTACCGATCAGTTTGGACGTAGCATGATGGCTCGCATGGGCTCGGCGATACGTTTGTCCTTTTTATTGAGCTTCTTTTGTGTGCTGACATCGGTGTTGCTCGGCTCTTTCTTGGGGGTGTTGGCGGGCTGGTACGGGGGCTGGGTGGATAGCCTATTAAATTGGGTTGTGAATATCCTAATGGCCTTGCGGGGTTGATTTTAGTCCTGTTGCTGGCCGCCATCATGCCGGGTTCGTTTGTGATGCTGTATTTTGCCATTTCCTTGGTGCTATGGCTCGAATACTACCGAGTGGTGAGAGCGCTTACCCGAGTTGCGGTGAGCAGTCCGCAAATGGAGGCTTCGCGGCAATTGGGTTTTGGGCGTTTTTATCTGTTTAAGCGCCATATTTGGCCAAGTGTCCAATCCTCTGTACTCACCCTTGCTGCATTTGGAGCGGCTAACTCGATTCTTGCCTTGGCATCGATTGGCTTTGTCTATGTCGGTTTACAACCGCCGGTGGCGGAGTTGGGTTTGATGGTGGTCGAGCTCTTACCTTACTTCGATGAAGCGCCTTGGATTATTGCTCAGCCCCTTGTCGCCATTTTTATGTTGGTGCTTGGGTTTAACTTGTTGGCAGGAAAAGCGAAATGACGCCCAGTATAGAAGTGAAAGAACTGTCGATTTTTGTCGGAAAACAGTGCTTGGTCGAGTCGCTTTCGTTACGTCTAATGCCAGGCATGCCGTTGACGATTTTAGGGCAAACAGGGTCTGGGAAAAGTCTATTGGCGCAAGCCATTATGGGGCTTTTACCCGACGAAATGACCCTGAAAGGCGAGATTTTGTATGAAGGACAGCCCTTATTAACCCTACCGAAAGCAAAGCGTCAAGCGCTGTGGGGGCGAGCGTTGGCCATGCTGCCGCAAGAGCCTTGGCATGCGCTAGACCCTGTGATGAAAAGTCAGCAGCAAGTGGCCGAGGTTTTTGAGCTGGTTGGAGGCTTAGAAGAGGAGCAAGCTCAAGAAAAGGCAAGTCAGGCATTGACGGAGATGGGGCTTGCACCTGCGAAGGATAAAATTCCCAGTCAGTTGTCGGGTGGGATGGCACAGCGCTTGGCATTTTTAGCCGCCACGGCAGCCGGTGGCGATCTCATTCTTGCGGATGAGCCCACCAAGGGGTTAGATTATTCGCGTCGTGATCAGATCGTGGCCTTGTTGCAATCGCGGCTCGTCGACGGCAGTTTGCTCACCATCACACACGATGTTGATGTCGCGCGTCAGCTCGGTGGCGAGCTGATTGTTATGTGCCAAGGGCAGGTGGTTGAGCAGGGCGATGCCGCCACGATTTTGGCCCATCCACAAGCGGACTATACACGACAGTTACTCGCCGCTGAGCCCAGCAGCTGGAACAAAGTATCGGCACGAACTCAATCCAGCGCGGAGCCGATTGTGACGCTGGAGAAGGTGGCGTTGAGTCGAGGTGGAAATCGTTTGTTTAGTGATCTTTCATTTCAGCTGCATGCCGGAGAAATCCTTGGCATTGTCGGAGACAGTGGCACGGGTAAAAGCTCGTTAGGCGATCTTTTACTGGGCCATTTGCAACCCGATCAAGGCCGGATTCGCTTCGCGGAGCGATACAAACGCCATCAATTACTCAAGCTGTATCAGGATCCCCCAGCTGCATTTGCCCCCCACATTCCGCTGGGGCGTTTATTGCACGAAGTGATTAATTTACATGGTTTAGATGCAGCCCAGATTCCACGTCTGATGGCACGTTTGAAGTTGTCCGAAGGATTGCTGTCTAGAACCGCTCTTGAAGTCTCTGGAGGTGAGTTGCAGCGCATCGCTTTGCTGCGCATTCTGCTGCTAAAGCCCGTATTGCTCTTTGCAGATGAGCCTACCTCACGCTTGGACTTAATCAGTGCTCAACGAATCATGGAGTTACTGGTCGAGATCGCGCGTGAAGAAGGGTGCGCATTGGTGTTGGTCAGTCATGACCCTATTCTGGTCGAAAAAGTCTGTGACCAGGTGATTCGGATCGCCCAACCCATCTAGTACTAAAGAGTGGGTCGTAACGCTTACTGATGAGACGGACTAACACTTAAGCCGAATAGGCAAAAGGCAATGGAATTAACGACTTGGGTTGAATGTTACCTAAGCTAAAAGCCCTTGATAATCACAAAGCGTTGAATTCTTGACGAGTGATTTATCCAGCTATCGAGGGCTTTTATGAAAAATAAGAACATACTTAAAGCGTTACTTCCGACCTTAGTTTCAGCGGTGTGCGTTGGTCATGCCAATGCCGGCATTACGCTGTACGATCAAGACGGCACGACCTTCTCGGCCGATGGTTTTTTGAACGCTTTTTACACCTACCAAGATCAAGGAAATAAAGAGACCTCTCGCGTTCGCATGGGTTTTTTGCCGAACTATATCGGGTTTAATGCCGGAAAAGAGTTGGACGGGCTGACACTGGGCGCACGCTCCTCTTTTTGGGTCACCATTAATGATGTGAACAGTGACGATAAAAAAACGGACAACGGTATTGATGTTCGTCAGTTCTATGCCACGGTGGATGGTGATTTTGGTCAAGTTTTGTTTGGTAAAGACTTTGGTCTTTATGCACGCAGCAATATTTTTAATGATGAACTGCTGATGGGGGTTGGTTTAGCCCCTCAGGGCACGAGCGGGACGACCTTCGGCAACATCACAACGGGTTATCCCTACGCGAACCCAAATGCTCAGATTACCTATCGCACCCCTGATTTTAATGGTCTGAAACTGGCGGCGGGTATTCTGGACCCCAATAATGAGTCAGGCCGCAACAGCTCCAAACCGAGATTTGAAACAGAGTTGACCTATGCGCTGGATATGAATGGTCTGGGTTTAATGACCTGGTTAAGTGCGGCGGCAGGCAAGACCGATGACGTGAGTTCACGTGGCGTAGCTTATGGCGCACGAGTTTCCTACGAGGGATTGGCCTTCACTGCATCTGGATTTAACCAGAAAGGCATTAGTGCCGCATTTGCCAGCAACAATCTGACGTCAGCTGATAAGACATCAGGTTATCTAACACAAGTCTCTTATGAATACGGCAAAGCCAAGGGCGTGTTGTCGTATGGCTTAACCGACAACAAAAACGGCACCAAGAACAATCTTCGCGGCGGTGCACTGTTTTATAGTTTAAATAGCAACTTGAAGCTAGTCGGTGAGTACACTGTACACAAAGCCAAAGGCACTCAAACAGACAACACGGATACCTTTGCAGTGGGTGCGGTGTTTAGCTGGTAAGTGGTGACAGGAAACATATAAAGGCACGGCCCACATAACTTCCCCCCCCTTCATTATGTGGTTGTGCCTTTATCCTTTTAGTACCGTCGTGGGTTCTGGAGATTTTCAAAAGCGACACCCGCTACCGAATTTTCCCCATATAGAGCAAATTACTCTGTATATCCTTCATCTATTTGACAATCTGGTCTAAGCTGATTTTTTGATTCATTTTATTAGACTAAGGTATTGGTATGAGACGTCCTATACGCATTGCAGTAACTGGCGCAGCCGGCGCTATCAGTAATAATCTGTTATTCAAAATTGCCAGTGGCGAGATGATGGGAACTGACCAGCCTGTCATTATGCAGTTGATAGAGGTTCCTGGTCGTATGGAGGCCTTGCGTGGCATCGCGATGGAGCTTGAAGATTGTGCTTTTCCTCTGCTGCATACCATTACCCTGCATGACAATGTCGAAGAGGGCTTTGAGAACATCCACTATGCACTGTTGATCGGTGCATATCCAAGGGGCCCCGGTATGGAGCGCAGGGATCTGTTGGAGATGAATGCCGAGATCTTTGCGCGCCAAGGTAAGGCGCTGAATGATTTTGCCAACCGCGATGTCAAAATTCTGGTGGTCGGTAACCCGGCCAATACCAATGCGCTGATTGCCAGTCGAAACGCGCCCAAGTTAAGCCCTTCGCAGTTTACGGCATTGACACGTCTTGATCATAACCGTGCCAAGGGGATTCTTGCCAATCACACCGGCGCTAACCCCAAGAATATCAGTCGTATTGTGGTCTGGGGCAATCACTCGACCACTCAATATCCAGACCTGCACCATGCGACGATTCTGGATGAGCCTGCAATGCAGCAAATCTCTGAGGAATGGTACCGCAGCGTTTATATTCCTAAGGTACAACAGCGTGGTGGAGAGATCATTGCCGCGCGAGGGCAGTCAAGTGCAGCCTCTGCCGCTCAGGCGATTGTCGATCATATGCATGATTGGGTGTTGGGCACTTCACCTGGTGAGATCGTCAGTATGGGAATTTTCAGTGACGGTAGCTATGGTATCCAGAAGGGGATCGTTTACTCTTTCCCGGTCAGGTGTGATTATGGTCGCTACCAGATTGTTAAAGGCTTGGAAATCAACGAGTGGGGGCTGCAGCAGATGAGGCTGACTGAACAGGAGCTTTTGGATGAAAAAAGTGCTGTTAATCACCTGTTACCGACAGCCACAGCAGCTTCTCATGAAGACCTATCGATTTGCTTGCGCTCGGGCGTTACGCTCTACGCGGATGGCACTGGACCTCAAGCATCGTCTAAGTATCTCACGACAAATCGTGTGCTGTAACGTTTCAGCTTGAAAGGTCGGAGCAGCGATGGTGAGCGGCATCCGGCCTGTATCCTTTTGCGACTAAAGTACTGATTTCTGATTCACAAGTAGAATTACCATTCATCTAGCCCCCGAATATAATTACAGTATCTACTAATATATCTGTTGAATTATGACGGCTCAGACATTTACGTGTATCTTAGAGGTAAAACCGTCAGAGTCAGCTAGGGAGCTGTATACATGAATGCGCCCTTTAGGTTACAACCCATTCAAACGGCTATGTCCGATTCATCCAACGCTCAGGTGGCGGCACAGGACTTGGCGACTCAATTGCGTCATCCTGACTTGGGGTTTGTGCTGTTTTTTTGTTCCGCTGAGTACGATCTCACGCATTTGGGCGATGCTTTAGATCAGGTGTTTCAAGGCGTTCAGGTAGCCGGGTGTACGACAGCGGGTGAAATCACGCCTTTTGGGTATGCAAGAGGAACCGTGACGGCTATCGGCTTTGATCGACACTATTTCTCCATTGAAACCGCCTTAATTGAGGACTTGCAAAGTTTTGGTTTGCAAAAAGCTCAGCATTTGGTAGACGACCTGATTCTGCGTGGACGTCGTCAGCATATAGCGCCAACAAAAGGCCATACCTTCAGCCTGACCCTACTGGATGGGTTATCGAGTCAAGAGGAAATGGTGCTGGTTGCCCTGGATTCAGCCTTGGGCAGTATCCCTCATTTTGGTGGCTCGGCTGGGGATGATATTCAGTTAGCCAATACGCATATATATGTTAACGGACGCTTTAGAACGGAAGCAGCGGTTGTGATCTTAATTAATACGCCATTGGATTTTGAGGTGTTTACCACACACCACATGCGCAGTCGTGGTCAGAAATTGATCGTAACCGAAGCCGACCCAGGAACACGTACGGTGTTGGAGCTCAATGCAAGTCCTGCAGCCATTGAATATGCGGAAATGGTGGGTTTAACACCCGCGGAGCTAAATCCCGATGTGTTTGCACTGAACCCTTTGGCGGTTCGGATTGGCAGTGAGTACTATGTTCGGTCGATTCAACGTGTGAATCCTGATATGAGTCTGACCTTTTATTGCGCAGTGGGTAAAGGCATCGTGTTAACCTCCATGGAGCCTCAGCCTATTTTGCCGGATTTAGAGCGGCGCTTTCGCGATATAGAGCAACGCATAGGTGCGCCACTTATCACCATTGGCTGTGATTGTTTTTTAAGGCGTCTGGAAACTGAGCATTTGGGAGCCTTGGACGAAGCGTCAGCCTTTTTGGTGAAACACAAGGTTGTCGGCTTTAATACCTATGGTGAGCACTTTGACGGAGTGCATATCAACCAAACATTTACAGGTGTTGTGATCGGTGGAGCGCGTTAATGAACAACTTAACGGATGCGTCGGCAGCCACTAGACGGATAGCGCAGCTAGAGCAGGAAAATCAAAAGCTCAAACGGATCAATCAAGCGTTAATCGAGCGTGTTGAAGCGGGCAGTTCCATGAGTGCTGCGCCCTATGCCGCGTTTGAGCATTCGGCGGCCTTAGCGGAACAAGTCCGAGATCGGACAGAGGCGCTGTCGATTGCCTTATCTGAGTTAAAGCGCAGCAATCAGGCGCTAAAACAAGCGAATCAAGAAGCGGCAACGGCGCATCAGCGTTTGATCGACGCCATTGAAAGCATTTCAGATGCCTTCGTCTTGTTTGATCAAGATAGACGTATTCTGCTTTTTAACAGTCGTTTTAGTGACTATTGGCAGCAGACGGGTGTTCAAGTTGGGCGAGGCACCTCCATCAGTGATTTAAGACGACTGACCCGAGAAAAAGGGCTGATTCTTGAAGAGTACTGTGACGAAGGCAGTGTCGCCACGATTTTTCGGTTATCCAATGGGCGCTGGGTGCAGGTCTCTGAGCGACTGACGGGCGACGGTGGTTTAGTCATTTTGTACACCGACATTACTGAACTTAAAGCCAGTGAAGCGGTGAGGCGTGAAAAAGCCCTTGAGCAGAAGTCTAAGCTTCTGCAACGCACCGTTGATAACCTGTCTCAAGGTGTGGCTTTGGTTAACCATGAAGGGCGCTTAGAAGTGTGGAATCAGCGCTTTTTAGAACTCACGTCTTTATCGCCTTTAGATTTAACCAGTTCTTCGCAATTCTCCGACCTTATGCAGCTCTCTGAAGTGGTGTTGTTAACCCCCCAATCTGAGCAGGACAATGCTGAACCGCTGTTAGAGCTTGAACAACGTTTAAAAGATGGGCGTGTATTGGAAATCAAAACGCATCCTATGCCATCCGGTGGTTTTGTAAACACCTATACGGACATTACCGAGCATTACCGATACGCTGAAAATCTTCGCGAAAGCGAGCGCTGGATACGGTTAATCACGGACCATGTGCCCGCCTTGATTGCCTACCTTGGCAGCGATATGTGCTATCGCTTTACGAATCAGGTCTACGATGATTTTTATGGTTGGCCACGTGGCTCATTACTGGGTGAAAGCATTGGTCGGGCACATGGAGATGCCTCCTTCACGAAACTCTTACCCTATGTTGAACGTGCCTTAGCTGGCGAAAGTGTGACGTTCGAAATAGAGGAGCAAAATGCCGCTGGTGAAGACCGTCATATGCTCAAGTCTTACGTCCCTAATCTTGACTCAACGGGGACAGCGGTTGGTTTCTTCGTATTGATTCGTGATATTACCGACAGAAAGCGCACCTCTGAAGCACTTAAGCAGGCGTATCAAAACCTTGAACTGCGGGTTAGAGAGCGTACGTCAGAGTTAACGGAATTGAATCAGCAATTGCGTTTAGAAATTAACGAACGCAAAACCATCGAAGCCCGTTTACGAGAAGCCAAGCAAGAAGCGGAACAGGCGAACCTGTCTAAAACCAAATTCTTGGCGGCGGTTAGTCATGATTTGTTGCAACCTTTGAATGCGGCACGCTTGTTTACTGGAGCACTGCTCGATCAAAAGGTGCCGGAGCGAATTTTTTCATTGATTAATTCTGTGAGCCATTCATTAGAAGATGTTGAAAGCCTATTGGGAACGCTTGTCGACATTTCAAAACTGGATGCTGGGGTGATTAAACCCGATGTGTCGTCCTTTCGCTTGAGTGATTTGTTGGACAATTTAGCGTCTGAATATCGTCATGTTGCGGCGGCTGAGGGCATTGAATTCAGGTATGTGGGTAGTCAGTCGGTGGTGGCGTCCGATGCGACATTGCTGGCACGCATTCTAAGAAACTTACTTACCAATGCTATGCGCTATACGGAGCCCGGTGGGCGAGTTTTGCTAGGGTGTCGTCGTATTGGCAATCATGTGCTTTTGCAGGTGCATGACACGGGGAGAGGGATTCCTTCAGATAAGCTCCTTGAAATTTTCGAAGAGTTCAAACGTGTCGATGCAAACAAAAATCGACAGGACAAGGGCTTAGGTCTTGGTTTAGCAATTGTCGATAAAATATCGCGCATGCTTGCTCATCCCGTGTCTGTTATTTCTCACGAAGGGGTCGGTTCTATCTTTAGTGTTCAGTTACCCTTGGGCGAACTGGTGCCGCACAGCTTGATTCCGGTGTGTGAACGGGAAGGCTATGATCAGCATTTATTGGGTGCCCAGATTTGGATGATCGACAACGATGCGGCCATTTGCAATGCAATGAGTGTCTTGCTAGAGGGGTGGGGGTGTGAGTTATTAACGGCGCAAAGCTTGGATGAGCTGAATGAAAAAGTCAGTGTCGGCAGTGATCCAGTGGATCTCCTCATCGCCGATTATCATCTGGACAATGGTGTTGTTGGCACCGATGTTGTCGCTGAAATCCTTGGACGTCGTCGGGAGCTGCCACCGGTGTTAATGATCACCGCTAACTACACCAACGAATTGAAACAGCAAATTCGTGAATCTGGGTACTTGTTGATGAATAAACCCGTCAAACCCATGAAGTTGAAGGCGACGCTCACTCACTTGCTCAGAACGAGATCTTCCCAGTAGGAAGATCTCGTGCGTGTTAACGACGAAGGTAGTTGGAAAAGTCAATATCGCTCGCCGCGAGGATGGCTTGCACGCGGTTGTGGACGCCAAGCTTGGATAAAATAGCGGAGACATGGGCTTTCACCGTTGTTTCTGCAATATTCAGATTGTACGCAATCTGCTTGTTGGATTCGCCTTTCACCATTCGCTCAAGAACCAAGAGTTGACGTCGTGTCAGCGACTGCAATAACTCAGTCGGAACGTCCTTTTGCATGAGTTGACGGCGGTTGCGACGACTGTCCTGTTCGCTGCTTTGTCGAATGATATCGGGGGGGAGGTAAACATTGCCATTCAGAATCTGCTGCAAGGCTTCGGTCATTTGCGCTCGCGGTGATGATTTTGAAATGAAACCGACGGCACCACAGGTAATGGCTTGTAAGACCACTTGCTTTTCATCTTCCGCGGATACGATCACAACGGGGATGGTGGGTGCTTCGTTGCGAATTGAAATGAGGCCATTGAGTCCATTCATGCCGGGCATATTCAGATCCAACAGGACTAAGTCCAGTTCATCGTCTTGCGTTGCGATTTCAAGGGCATTGTCGAGATTCTCTGTTTCGATGATTTCAGCACCTTCAAAGGCAGACTGAATCACGCCACAGATGGCATCTCGAAACAATGGGTGATCATCGGCTATTAATATTTTATACACAATTATACCTGTTTATGATTATTATCAGGGTTATTTACAGTCAACTCTACTCAGCGATCTTAAGGAACCTCGCCTGTAGCGTATAAAAGTGCGTCCACTGCTAAGGGTTCTGGATGAGTCTCTTTTAAAGCATACCCTGCCTCAAGCCATCCGTCACTGCCTTCGGCATACCACAATAGTTGTGTATACCCCCAAGAATGTGCGCGTTTCACGGCATTCCATGACATCCAGCAATCAGCCGTGCAAAAAAGGGCGATGGGGTGGTTTCGATCGCCTTGGCTTAATTCGAACAAATGCTTGGCAAAGTACTCGATCCAATGGTTTTCTAACTCTCCCCAGCCAACGTTTGGAAGCCAGAGGCTGTTAGGGAGGGTTTGTCTTGGTGTATCGTAAATAAAGATACCATCGCGCCAGGTGACCGGTTGGACGTCGATTAGCCGTGTTTCAGGGTGTTTTTGTAACTGGTGACGGAGTTCTTCGGTTGTCAGTGTGATTCCGCCTTGAACCTCAAGCGGTGTCGCACTGCGATAGTAACTGATGCGATAACCCTCTGGTGAGAAGTGTGCAGGAGTATCTAGGTTTGTTGCCAACCCCGAAATGCTATATAGCATGAGTATTGCACCGATTGATCTGCGCCGTCTCATACCTCGGTACTCGTCTTGAAGGTTTATAGTTCATATAAACCATTACACTCCTGTTGCGCAAATGGCATAAGTAGACGTTCGAATAAAAAAAATACGACCTAAGTACTGTTTTGTGGGTTTATATAAGAGTTTAACGGTCTTTGGCTTAATTTAAGGTAAAATGAGCCTTCGTAAATGAAATAAGGGTGGAAGGGGTATGATGTATCTTTGGGTGAAGCTGTTACATATCGTGGCAATGACCAGTTGGATGGCTGGCATTTTCTACTTACCTCGTATTTATGTTCATTATGTCGAAGGACGCGCGGAGGGGCAGGATGTCTCACGGTTAGCCATCATGGCGCGTAAACTGTTTGGGTTTATGAGTATTATGGCGGTTTTTACACTGATATTTGGTCTGGTTTTATGGCTGGGCTTTGGCTTTCGCGGGGGGTGGATACATGCGAAACTTTTATTTGTTGCATTTTTGATTGGATATCACGGGTGGTGCTTTGCTTATTTGAAAAGGCTGCAAAGAGGGGAGTTGAATCAAAGCGGTCGTTATTTCAGATTATTTAACGAACTGCCGTTATTAATTTTTATCCCGATTTTGTATTTTGTGTTATTTAAGCCGTTTTAAAAACGAAACACACTTTTACTCATGGCTCAGATCCTGCAAACATCTGAGCCTGATTCGAGCCTGATTCAAGTGGTTCGCGCCAATAAACGCTGGATGCGTGCTTCAAGCCTAGCGACATCGTCTCGTAATGCCTCAACCTCACATGTAAAGCCTTCGACCTCTGCTGGAGGGGGTAATACTCGCGACTCTTCTTGAAGAAACTCTTTGGTGTTAAGCGCAAAACTGGCTGCGCTGTGTTTAAGGTAGCGTGACTGTGCTGTAAATGCCTCGGCGACTGGGTGAGCCAAGGTGTCGCCTAGCCATTCGGCCAACCAGGCTTCCCAATCAATTGAGAAATCCCTTAACAGTGCTTTAAGTGATTGCGCTAAATTAAGGTCCCCTTCAAGTTCAATACCCTGACCAAAGAGTTTCCCTTGTGACTGTTCAGATTGAGCCATGATGAACAAGTCGGCCGCTGTGCCCGTTAATGTTAAATCAGGAGGTGTTTCGCTGTGGTGCAGTAAATCGATGCCCTGCTCATGCATCAGGACGAAAAATGCGTAAGGAGGACTCGTTAGCGTGATATGGATGGATTTGCCCGCTAGTGACTTCACTTGAGCAAAGGCTGGAGTATTATGCTTTAACAATAGATTGAGACTGCTTTCGGCACTGCTCAGTAGTGCGGCCTCTAACATGGCTTGCATGCAAAATACTCCTTACATAGAGTCGTTTAAGGTTTGATGCCTGTGTGAAGTGCGACGACGCCGCCAGTCATGTTTTCATAATGACAGTTGACCAATCCTGCTGTTTTCATCATGTCTTTAAGCGTCTCTTGATCCGGATGCATGCGAATCGACTCCGCTAAATAGCGGTAGCTTTCAGCATCATTGGCAATGAGTTTGCCCATTTGCGGTAAGATGTTAAAGGAGTAAACGTCATAGAGTTTTGATAAAACAGGGTTGTTGGTTTTCGAAAACTCTAACACCATCAGCTTGCCACCCGGTTTGAGCACACGGTGCATTGACTTGAGGGCTGCGTCTTTATCGGTGACATTGCGTAAGCCAAATGCGATGGTGATAATGTCAAAGGTATTGTCAGCGAAGGGTAGGCACTCGGCATTGGCTTGAATGTACTCAACATTTCCGGCAGTGCCCGAGTCGATGAGTTTATCGCGCCCAACTTTGAGCATAGAGTCATTGATGTCGGCCAAAATGACTTTGCCATCGCGCCCCACGATCCTAGAAAACTTTTTAGTGAGGTCGCCAGTGCCGCCTGCGATATCAAGAATCGTATGGCCAGGGCGTGCACCGCTGCGCTCAATGGTGATACGTTTCCAAAGACGATGAACCCCACCCGACATTAGGTCGTTCATCAGGTCATATTTACCCGCCACTGAATGAAAGACATCTGCAACACGTTTGACTTTTTCATCAACGGGAACTTCGGAAAAACCGAAATGGGTGGTGTTGTCTTTATTGGATTCGCTCATAGTACTCGGTCTGCCTGACGGATAAGGTTCAAGATGAAGGATAGATTGTAACCTCAGTGAAGCACAATGTCCTGCGTCAATGTGATGTCTTCACAATCAAACCTTCATCACGTGATGCACCTGCGGCTTGTAATGCGGCGAGGTACTCTGTCCAGTAGTTCTCTGCATTGTGGGTTAAATCATGCAGATATTCCCAAGTGTACAGTCCTGAGTCATGACCATCGTCAAACACAATTTTCAACGCGTAATTTCCGCTAGGGATAATTTCTTTGATCGCGACCCATTTCTTACCTGTTTGTAACGTGCCCTGACCGATACCGTGGCCTCTCACTTCAGCCGATGGGGAGTGTACCCTCAAAAATTCGGCCGTGAGTTCAAAGCTTCCATCTGGGTAAATTAATTCGAGGGTTCTGGACTTCAAATGAAGACGTATATCGGTTGGTAATGGAATCTGAAGCATATCAAAACCCCTTGCGTTTGTTGGACGCTTAGGGCCTTAAAAAGGCCCTAAGATACAGGTTGTTAGAGGATGTAGTGACTTAAATCTTCATTGCCGCTGAGCTCAGCCAGTTGAGCGTTGACAAAGGCTTCGTCAATGGTAATACGTTCGCCGTTTTTATCCGATGCGGAGAACGACAGTTCATCCAACAAACGCTCCATCATGGTGTGTAGACGACGCGCACCGATGTTTTCAGTTTTTTCATTCACCTGAAAGGCCAGCTCTGCAATGCGACGTATGCCATCATCGGTAAACTCAATGAGTAAGCCTTCAGTGGCCAGCAGGGCTTTGTACTGTTCAGTCAACGATGCCGTTGGCTCTGTCAGAATACGTCTAAAGTCATCGGGCGTGAGTGCTTGTAACTCAACACGAATCGGCAAACGGCCTTGCAGTTCAGGAATGAGGTCAGAAGGCTTGGCTAAATGAAACGCACCTGAGGCAATAAATAAGATATGGTCGGTTTTGACCATGCCGTACTTGGTTGTGACGGTTGAGCCTTCAATGAGCGGAAGCAAGTCACGCTGTACCCCTTCGCGAGACACATCACCGCCACTACCGCTGTCGCTGCGCTTGCAGACCTTATCGATTTCGTCTAAGAAAACAATGCCGTTTTGTTCAACCAGATCAACTGCTTGCTGTTTGATATCGTCTTCTTTAACTAGATTGGCGGCTTCTTCATCGATTAAAAGCTTTAACGCATCTTTGACTTTTAAACGACGAGATTGTTTTTTCGCTTGGCCAAGGCTAGAGAACATGCTCTGCAACTGATTGGTCATTTCCTCCATGCCTGGAGGTGCCATAATTTCAACGCCCACTTTGGGCTGTGCCACTTCGATTTCAATTTCTTTATCGTCGAGTTGGCCTTCACGGAGTTTCTTACGGAAGATTTGACGTGTGGCCGTGTCTGTTTTAGCGGGCTCGTCGTAGCCTGTGCTGCGTGCAGGGGGCAGTAGCGCATCTAAAATGCGCTCTTCAGCGGCATCTTCCGCGCGCGTGCGCATTTTGACCATGGCCTGTTCACGAACCATCTTAACGGACATTTCGACCAAGTCACGAATAATGGTCTCGACATCACGGCCCACATAGCCGACTTCTGTAAACTTAGTGGCTTCAACTTTAATGAAGGGGGCATTGGCGAGTTTAGCCAAGCGACGTGCAATTTCAGTTTTGCCGACACCGGTTGGGCCAATCATTAAAATGTTTTTTGGGGTGACTTCTGGGCGCAATGCATCGCTCAGTTGCATGCGACGCCAGCGATTGCGAAGCGCAATTGCAACGGAACGTTTAGCCTGATCTTGACCGACAATATGACGGTTGAGTTCGTGGACAATTTCTCTTGGGGTCATTTCGGACATCAGGCTTCTCCTTGAGTGACAGATTCGAGTTGCTCAATGGTTAAGTTGTGGTTTGTGAATACGCAAATATCACCCGCAATGTGCAAGCTTTTTTCGACGATTTCTCTGGCACTCAGTTCAGTGTTGTCAACGAGAGCACGCGCGGCAGCGAGTGCATAGTTTCCACCTGAGCCAATGGCAACCACTCCGTCTTCTGGATCAATGACATCGCCATTACCCGAAATTAAAAAGGTTCGGTCTTTGTTTGCGACAAGCATTAAGGCTTCGAGTCGTCTCAGAACGCGATCGCTGCGCCATTCACGCGCGAGGTAGATGACCGCATTGACGATATTGCCTTGGTGTTTGTCGAGCTGTTGCTCGAATAAATCTCTAAGGGTGATGGCGTCGGCCGTACCGCCAGCAAACCCAGTGATGACTTGATGTTTAGCAAGGACATTTACTTTTTTCGCTGTCCCTTTCATAACGGTGTTGCCCAGTGAAACCTGACCATCACCCCCAACCACCACTTGGTTGCCACGACGTACCGAAACGATTGTTGTCATATTAAAAAATCCCGTTGCGCTTCAATTCATCATGATATGGATGCGCAATGGGATTTTTCAAGGGTTAGACGTTTGAGTGTGACGAAAAAACGCTCAAACGCTCGATTAATTGAGTGGAATCGGCATTGGGGTGATGCCAAGGCTTGTTAACTGGTTACGAGCACTGTTCAGTTCTGAACGATTATTGAATGGGCCTGTGCGTACCCGATACCAAATGCCATTCTCACCATCAACACGTGATGTGTGGACATTCGGTAGCCCCGAGAGCAATAGCTGTGCGCGCATGCGTTCAGCATCGCTTTCCGAACGGAAAGAGCCAGCTTGCAATAAAAAACGCTCTTGAATAGCACCCGGCGCATTGGCGTTTCGAGGGGTAGATCGATACACGTTCTGCGGTGCTTGCACTTCGCTTCTGGGCAGAATGTCATAAAAATCAAATCGACTTTCACGGACATCAGGAATGGGGTCGGCTTCTGGCTCAGCAGGTTGTGCTGGAGCGGCAACGGGGGCTGGAGCCGTCGTTGCCGGTGCAACCGGGGTGGGGGCTGCAGGTGCAGACACCGGTGGCTGTTTTGGCGCAGGTTGTTTAATTCTAGCGTCAGGATGTTCCGCTTGAAGCAAGACGTACAACAGTGAGCCAAGTCCACCGAGCGCAAGCAGCGTTAATAAGGGACGTTTATACGAGCCCTTAGCGGCAGGCGCAGACGGTTTCTTTTTGCTCGGCTTCGTTGCTACCAGTGGAGGTGCGCTTTTTGGACGTGCGGGTGCACGACTGGCTGAGCTGTTACTACGACGCTTTTGAGCAAAATCCTGCCTAGCCATAATTTACATCTGCTCCGGAGCCGAAACACCCAATAAGTTCAGACCGTTTGCCAATACCTGTCGAACGGCGACACTTAACGTGAGGCGAGCATTTCTCAGTGCAACGTCGTCTATGATCATTTTGTGACCATTGTACCAAGTATGGTAATCGCTGGCTAAATCACGCAAATAGTTGGCGAGAACATGAGGCTCAAAGTTTAAGGCCGCATTGCGAAGCACATCGGGATACTTGGTCAGTTGTGTAATCAGGTCTTTTTCTGTTTCGCTATCAAGACGCTAAGCTCAGCCACGCCTTGAGCCTGATCCCAGCTCATGTTTGCGTCTTCTAGTTTTCTGAGGACGGAGCAAACACGCGCGTGGGCATATTGAATGTAGTACACAGGGTTGTCTTTTGATTCAGATTTTGCCAACTCTAAATCAAAGTCCATGTGCTGTTCGGCTTTGCGGGTGACATAGAAAAAGCGGCAGGCATCGCTGCCAACTTCATCGCGTAATTCGCGTAAGGTCACAAATGAGCCTGAACGTGTGGACATTTGCACACGCTCTTCACCCCGATAGAGAATGGCAAACTGAACAAGGCGAACCACTAAATTGTCTGGGTTGTAGCCAAGCGCTTGAATGGCTGCTTTCACACGTGTGATGTAACCGTGGTGGTCGGCACCCCAAATGTTGACGACTTGATCGAAGCCACGATCAAATTTATTCATGTGGTAGGCAATATCAGACGCGAAATAGGTGGTTTGACCGTTGGCGCGTTTTACAACGCGGTCTTTATCGTCACCAAAGGCGGTAGATCTAAACCAAGTGTTGCCTTCGGCCTCATAGAGGTGGCCTTTTTCTTGAAGAATGTTCAACGCAACGTCGACATCGCCGCTGTGGGTTAATGAGCGCTCTGAGAACCAGACTTGGTAATTAATGCCAAACTCGCTCAGGTCTTCACGGATATCACCTAGGATCGACTCTAAGCCCGCACGAAACACGATTTCGTAGCCTTCTTCGCCCAGCAGTTCCTTCGCGCGCTCAATCAGGGCATCAATGTAGACGTCCTTATCGCCCCCATCGGCTCATCGGCAGGGAGGTTATCAAACACTTGAGCGTGGGTGCGTAAAAAGCGATTGCCATGCTCTTGCTGCAATGCATGTGCGATATCACGAATGTAGTGGCCTTGATACGCATTCGTTGGGAAGACCAGATCCATGTCCAGATCTTCTAAATAGCGTAACCATACGCTGGCCGCTAAGATATTCATCTGGCGGCCTGCATCGTTGACGTAATATTCACGCTCAACCTCAAGGCCCGCGGCTTCAAGCAGGTCAGCAACGCTGGCTCCATACGCAGCCCCACGACCATGGCCGACGTGCAAAGGCCCTGTTGGGTTTGCTGAGACAAACTCGACTTGTACGCGAGGACCTGAGTTGGCAGGTGCACGCCCGAATTCAGAGCCTTCGGTGAGGATTTTTTCAACGACCGAATAAATAGAGGACTGGTTGATGAAAAAGTTAATAAAGCCAGGGCCTGCGATCTCTGTTCGGACGACCTGATCTGATTGAGGAAGCGCGGCGCAGATTTTTTCAGCCAGTTGTCGAGGGTTGCATCGCGCCGCTTTTGCCAGAGTTAATGCAACATTGCTGGCGAGATCGCCATGGGCTTTGTCGCGTGTATTTTCAATGTGAATACTGGCGCTGGTGTCGGCGGGTAAGGTTCCCTCTGAGATCAGGTTTGTCAACGCTGATTGAATAAGATCTGCTATATGCTCTTTCATTAGATTACCGTTGGGTGAAAAAGATGCGCTTGCCGGCGCGACCGGAATACGTACTAACCCGTTATTATAATTCGTCTAGGCCCTAGAATGCCAACCCCATCAGTAACTATCGATAGGATCAACATCAATTGACCATCTGACTTTATTTTTCATGGGGTTATGTTCAACTTCATGCATAATCATGCGGAGGAGGGCATGCAAATGTCGGCGCTCTCGGCCCTGAATCAGCATTTGTGAGCGAAAAAGTCCCGCCCGTTTTTCCATCGGTGAGGGAAAAGGGCCTGACCAATGGTTACCCTGAGGTAGTGATAAATGCGTTTCGATGGCGTCACGAATCGAACGTAGAAAGGCTTCAGCCCAACCCTGACGACTGGCTTCTGCACGAATCAGTGCATGGTGGTGGAAAGGTGGAAGTCCTGCCCCTTGGCGTAAAACGAGTTCGCTTTTCGCGAAGGCTTCGTAACCCTGAGTGACCAGTGCGGCCAGCATCGGATGGTCAGGATGGTGGGTTTGCAGTAGAACCTCGCCAGAGAGTTCGGCCCGTCCCGCCCGTCCAGCGACCTGCAAAATTAACTGAGCCGTTTTCTCCATGCCACGAAAATCTGCGCTGAAAAGTCCAGCATCAGCATCGAGTACGGCCACTAACGTGACCTTAGGGAAATGATGTCCTTTGGCTAACATCTGTGTCCCAATCATGATGCAGGGTTCACCTGTGTGAATTTGCTTCATCATGTTTTCTAAGGCGTGTTTGCGTGAGGTGCTGTCACGGTCAATTCGCAGCACGGGTATGGTCGGGAAAAGGGATTTGAGCTGCTCTTCCGTGCGTTCTGTTCCGGCACCTGATGGCCTTAAATCCTCACTGTGGCAATGATGGCAGCGCTTCGGAATCGGTGTTTGCCGATCACAATGATGGCAATGCATATGAGCAGGCGAGCGGTGTAACGTCATGCGTGCATCGCAGCGGGTGCACTCATTCACCGCACCACAATCATGGCAAATTAAAGATGGCGAAAAACCACGGCGGTTAAGGAAAATGAGAACTTGTGTCTGAGCTGATAAATGCTGGCGTATGTGATGGATTAACTCAGGCGCCATTCCGGCCTGCAATGCCTCACCGCGAATATCTAAAAATTTGAACTTAGGGGTACTGGCATTGCCCGCACGTTGGCGAAGATGTAAATGCTGGTAGCGACCATCAAGAGCATTGTGCAGGCTTTCAAGAGAAGGTGTCGCTGTTGTGAGCAGCAGTGGAATGTCTTCTTTCTTCGCCCTTAATACCGCTAGATCTCGGGCATGATAACGAAACCCTTCTTGCTGCTTAAAAGAGGGGTCATGCTCTTCATCGACGATGATGATGCCGGGGTTCTTCATCGGTGTAAAAATCGCAGACCGAGTCCCGATTAAAATACGAGCGCTGCCATCTCGAGCCATTAGCCAAGCATCCAGTCGTTGCCGATCCGTAAGCCCTGAGTGAAGTGCCATGACCGGCACTTGGAAGCGTGCTTTAAAACGACTCAGAGTTTGAGGCGTTAACCCGATCTCGGGCACCAAAATAAGGGCCTGCTTTCCTTCTTTTAAAATGGCCTCTATTGCTTGTAAATAGACTTCTGTTTTTCCAGATCCTGTGACTCCCTCTAATAACAGCGTGTGAAATTGTGAAGGGTTTAGAAGGCTGTAGAGCGCTAAAGCTTGTTCTTCATTAAGCGTTAAGGGCGCTTCTTTCAGTATCGTTTCTGAGTCAGTTGCAACCTGATAGGGTCTTGGGTGGCTGGCAAAGGATTCCGCCAAGTGTTTATCGGCTAAGGCTTTAAGTAAGGGCGTCGAAAAGCTTCAATTTTGATGGCTTCGCTACTCACGCCATCTGGATTTCTTAGTAGAAGTTCTAATAGCTCTCGCTGACGTTTAGCCCCATTGGCCAGCACATTGAGTGTGGCGTGAGCGGTTGCGCGCCAAAGTGTTGCATGGGCAAAGGTCGGCTCGTGTCCTTTTCGTAATAAAACCGGAAGCGCTTGCTGTAGGGCTTCGCCCTCGGGGTAAAAGTAGTAATGTGCTGCCCAGCGTGCTAGCCAGAATTGGGTGGCATCTAAGACAGGGTGCTCATCTAATAGCATCAAGGCGGTTTTGAGTTGTTTGGTTGAGTATTGTGATTGCACGTCTGTATCAATCACAATGCCAATCATTTCTCTCGAACCAAACGGAACTTTGATGCGCATCCCAGGCTTTACACGTCCTTCAAATTCTACAGGACACAGGTAATCAAAAAGCGTGTGAAGGGGGGATGGAATAGCCACTCGTAGAATCACGGAAAAAACGCCCTGTGGAACGATAATGAGTGTACAGTCTAGTGGCTTTTGAAAACGGGATAAACCTCAATTTTTGCTTGCGACTAAATAAGGGAGTCCGTATAATTTGCGGCCTTGCTGAATATGTGGTTAGCAAAAGTCAAAACTCTATGCTATCCGACCCCGTTAGTGCGGTGCCTGACAACAAACGATCATGATCAGGTGGCGGCACACCCATAACTCTATTGAGGTTTTTTGAAATGAAAGCTGGTATCCACCCAAATTATGTCGATGTAACCATCACCTGTTCTTGCGGTAACGTAATGCAGACCAAATCTACGTTAGGCCAGAGCACTATGCTTGTCGACGTATGCAGCCAGTGCCACCCCTTCTACACTGGTAAGCAAAAAGAAGCGACCAGCGGTGGTCGTGTGGATCGCTTTAACAAGCGTTTCGGTGGCCGTACTATCAGCAAATAAGCTCAGTTTTAGGCTTGATTTGCAAAAAAAGCACTCTACGGAGTGCTTTTTTTATGGAATTTTTTTCTAAGTTTTGGTGGTTTTTAAAGCAAGCCTTTCGTGTTTGATCGCAAAATCTAGCGTTTCGTTAGGCATATTAGCCTAAAGGCGTATTTTCTCTTAATCTCTTCTTAAATGAGCGGTTGTCGCATACAGGTGTTTTGGTTATGATGCATGACCGTATAACTTCAACCTTTAGTTGGAAAAGCAACCATGTCTCAAGATTTTAAACAAGCTGCTCTTGATTACCACGAGTTTCCTCGTCCAGGTAAGATCAGTATTGAACTCTCAACTTCGGCTGAGACCGCTAAAGATCTTGCACTGGCATACTCTCCGGGTGTGGCAGAGCCTGTACGTGCGATCGCAGCCGATCCTGAAGCCGCGTATCGTTACACAGCAAAGGGTAACCTGGTTGCCGTCATTTCCAATGGTACTGCTATTTTGGGCCTAGGTGATTTAGGTCCTTTAGCATCTAAACCTGTCATGGAAGGCAAAGCATTGCTGTTTAAGCGTTTCGCCAATATTGATTCAATCGATATTGAAGTTGACGCTGAAAGCCCACAAGCCTTTATTGATACAGTTGCGCGTATTGCTGAAACCTTCGGCGGAATTAACTTGGAAGATATCAAAGCGCCTGAGTGCTTTGAAATTGAACGTACTTTGATTGAGCGTTGCAATATTCCTGTTTTCCACGATGATCAGCATGGCACAGCGATTGTAACGGCAGCAGGCATGATTAATGCGCTTGAACTGGCAGGCAAGAAGCTTGAAGAAGCTTCAATTGTGTGTCTAGGTGCAGGTGCAGCAGCAAGTGCATGTATGAAGTTGCTCATCAACATGGGCGCGAGAGTCGAGAATATTTACATGATCGATCGTAAGGGTGTGATCCACTCCGGTCGTGATGACCTGACTGCCGAAAAAGCGGCATTCGCAACTGAAACGGATAAGCGTACCCTTGATGATGCCATTGATGGCGCTGATGTTTTCCTAGGTCTGTCTGGTCCAGACCTGCTGTCACCTGAACAGCTTAAGAAAATGGCGGCTAACCCCGTTGTCTTCGCCTGTGCGAACCCAGATCCTGAAATCAGACCGGAAGTTGCGAATGCAGTCCGTAATGATGTGATTATGGCCACAGGTCGCTCTGACTTCCCGAACCAAGTAAATAACGTGTTGGGCTTCCCATTCATTTTCCGTGGTGCACTCGATGTTCGTGCGTCTGCGATTAATGAAGAGATGAAAGCAGCTGCAGTAAAAGCGCTAGCGGAATTGGCGCGTGAGCCAGTGACGCAAGAGGTTTTAATTGCGTATGGTTTAGAATCATTGGAATTCGGTCGTGAGTATATCCTGCCTAAAGCAACTGATTCACGTTTGTTAGGCCGTATCTCGTATGCGGTTGCTCAAGCGGCGATTGACAGTGGTGTGGCACGTTTACCTATGCCAGAGCATTACCCGATTCGTAGTAGCGCTGAACTGGCGAACTAATGTATTGAGTATCTAGCTAGACGTTCCTAGCGTTGATTAGTATCGCTAGGAACAGCTGAAGCCGCTGTAACACCCATAAAGTATTGAGCTTTTATGTGTGTTACAGCGGTTTTTTTATTGTCTGTACCCTATTCGGGCGTGAGCCCGAACAGTGTTTATCCAAGTAAAGGCTTCAGAAAACGTCCTGTGTGAGATAGCTCAACCTTAGCGACCTCTTCGGGTGTTCCAGTGGCAATGATTTGCCCTCCACCTGTACCGCCTTCTGGTCCTAAATCAACAATCCAATCCGCCGTTTTAATCACATCAAGATTGTGCTCAATCACTACGATGGTGTTGCCATGGTCGCGCAGTCGATATAAAACATTTAACAGCTGTTGAATATCGTAAAAGTGCAGGCCAGTTGTCGGTTCATCAAGGATATATAGAGTATTGCCGGTATCGCGCTTTGAGAGCTCTTTGGCAAGCTTTACACGCTGAGCCTCACCACCAGATAAGGTTGTTGCACTTTGCCCTAGTCGGATATAGCTCAACCCCACATCCATGAGCGTTTGTAATTTGCGTGCCAGCGCTGGAATCGCATCAAAGAACTCACGGGCATCTTCGACCGTCATGTTCAGCACTTCATCAATGGTTTTACCTTTATACCGAACCTCAAGTGTTTCGCGGTTGTAGCGTTTTCCATGACAGACATCGCAGGGCACGAAAATATCGGGTAAGAAATGCATTTCCACCTTAATCACCCCATCGCCTTGGCAGGCTTCGCAACGTCCGCCTTTGACGTTAAAACTAAAGCGTCCGGGTTTATAACCACGTGATCGCGCTTCTTGAGTGCCTGCAAACAGGTCGCGAATAGTGGTGAAAATCCCCGTATAGGTTGCAGGGTTTGAACGGGGAGTACGGCCTATCGGGCTTTGGTCAATATCAATGACTTTATCAAAGTGTGAAAGGCCCTCAATAGCGTCGTATTCCGATGCCTCCAATGTAGTGGCATGGTTTAATTCAGTCGCTGTGATTGGGTAAAGCGTGCTGTTAATCAGCGTTGATTTTCCAGAACCCGATACGCCTGTAACGCAGGTCATCAATCCGACAGGAATTTCCAGGGTGACGTTTTTGAGGTTATTACCACGTGCGCCCGATAGTCTAAGCACCTTGTCAGGATTGAACATGCCCCTTTCGGCAGGAACCTCAATTTTGCGAGTGCCTGAAAGGTATTGTCCCGTCATGGACTCTGCACACTGCATCACATCGGCAGGTGTTCCAGATGCAATGACTTGGCCGCCATGAACGCCTGCCCCGGGGCCAATGTCGATGACATGATCGGCCAAGCGGATGGCATCTTCATCATGCTCGACGACAATCACCGTGTTGCCTAAATCACGTAAATGACGCAGCGTATCTAAAAGACGGTCATTGTCACGTTGATGCAAGCCGATTGAGGGTTCGTCCAGAATATACATCACACCGACAAGCCCAGCCCCGATTTGGCTGGCCAAACGAATCCGTTGTGCTTCACCACCCGATAGGGTTTCGGCACTGCGATCAAGTGAAAGATAATCCAAACCGACGTTCACCAAAAACGCCAGACGCAAGCGGATTTCTTTTAAGATTTTATCCGCGATTTCGCCTTGCTTGCCAGAAAGGGTCAGTTGATCAAAATAGGCTTTGCTGTCGCCAATGGCAAGCTTAACAATATCCGGTAGCGTGCGCTCATCAATGTAGACGTGGCGTGCTTCTTTTCGTAAACGTGTTCCCTGGCAACTCGGACAGGGCTGCATGTTTAAATAGCGTGCTAAATCTTCGCGCACAACGTCTGATTCAGTTTCTTTGTATCGACGCTCAAGGTTGTTTAAGACGCCTTCGAAGGGATGCTGCTTGCTAACGACCGTACCGCGATCATTGGTATAGCGGAACTCGATATTTTCCTGGCCACTGCCATGCAAAATCACCTGTTGATGCGGTGTCGATAATGCCTCAAAAGGCGTGTCCATATCGAATCCATAGTGCTGTGCAACGGCCTGCAGTTGTTGAAAGTAATACAAGCTACGCCGATCCCAGCCACGGATCGCGCCCTGAGATAAGGTGAGTGTGGCATCCTGAACCACTTTTGCAGGGTCGAAAAACTGTTTAACCCCTAAGCCATCGCAGCTTGGGCAAGCGCCATGAGGGTTGTTGAAGGAGAACATGCGCGGTTCAAGCTCTTGAATGCTGTAGCCGCATTCTGGGCAGGCAAAACGAGCCGAAAAAATCAACTCCTCTTTACCTTCTTCATCCATCCAGGCAATACGGGCAATGCCGTCCGTGAGTTGAATGGCTGTTTCAAAAGACTCGGCAAGACGGGTTTGCAGATCTGCACGAACTTTGAAGCGGTCAATGACCACTTCAATGGTATGTTTTTTATTTTTTTCTAAATTGGGTGCTGTGTCTAAATCAACGACGATGCCGTTAATGCGCGCCCTGACAAACCCTTGAGCTTTGAGCTCACTGAGCGTATGGAGGTGTTCACCTTTGCGGCCTTGAACCACTGGAGCCAGTAACATTAATTTGCTGCCTTCAGGAAGGGCTAATACTTGATCCACCATTTGTGAAATGGTTTGTGCGGCCAGTGGTAGATCATGGTCAGGGCAGCGAGGCTCACCCGCACGGGCAAAGAGTAGGCGTAAGTAATCGTAAATTTCCGTGATGGTGCCGACGGTTGAACGTGGGTTATGAGACGTGGATTTTTGCTCAATCGAAATGGCGGGTGACAGTCCTTCGATATGATCCACATCCGGTTTTTCCATCATGGATAGGAATTGGCGGGCGTAGGTTGATAATGATTCGACATAACGCCTCTGACCTTCGGCATACAGGGTGTCGAAGGCTAACGAGGACTTTCCAGAACCTGACAATCCTGTGATGACGATGAGCTTGTCACGCGGAATGTCTAGGTCGATATTCTTCAGGTTGTGCGTGCGCGCGCCTCTGACCAGTATTTTATCCATTACCGCTCCGTGTGGGTGATGTAAAAAAGACATATTATAAGCCTTAACTTGTTCAGCCTAAACCTAAGCTTGTGTTATTCTCATGTTTCTACGCAAGGTTGGGTGCAGGGAGCACTGATCGGTAGCAAATTATTTGATTTGGAGAGAACAATGGCACGCGGTATCAACAAAGTCATCCTGGTTGGCAACCTAGGACAAGATCCTGAGGTTAAGTACATGCCATCAGGCAATGCAGTCACGAATGTAACCCTGGCAACCAGCGACACATGGAAAGATAAGCAAACAGGGCAGGCGCAAGAGCGTACCGAATGGCACCGTGTCGTATTTTTTAACCGTTTAGCGGAAATTGCGGGTGAATATCTGCGTAAAGGCTCTAAAGTTTACGTAGAGGGTGCGTTGAGAACGCGTAAATGGCAAGATCAAGCAGGCCAAGATCGTTATACAACAGAAATCGTCGCGAGCGAAATGCAAATGTTGGATGGCCGTGGTAGCGATAGTGGCATGGGCGGTGGCATGGGTGCAAATGCAGGTGGATATTCACAGCAGCCTGATCCAATGGGCTATGGTCAGCCTCATCAGCAAGCCGCTCCTCAGCAAGGGCGTCCACAACAAGCGCCACGTCAGCAGCCTCAACAATCACCTCCGCTCGCACCTCCAGCTGGGTTTGATGATTTTGATGATGACATTCCGTTCTAGTTTAAGACTGAATTAAAAAAAGCGGCCGTGGGTCGCTTTTTTATATGAAGGTTATGATGGTGCTTGTCCATCAATAAAATGCACAGTCATAATGCATTATGAAACAATTGATTGGAGATCTACTATGTATAAGCTGGCCTTTTATGTTCCGGTAGCGGATGCTGAGAGCGTTAAACGAGCTGTGTTTGAGGCAGGTGCGGGGTGTGTTGGAGCCTATGAGCATGTGTGTTTTCAAACTCGTGGTGTCGGCCAGTTTCGTCCTCTAGACGGCGCTCGACCTCACATCGGTTCAGTCGGTGAGTTGGAGCAAGTTGAAGAGTTTAAAGTGGAAATGGTATGTGATGATGCGCATATTCATCGTGCGATCTCCGCTTTAAAGCTTGCTCATCCTTATGAAGAGGTTGCTTATGAAGTGTGGCGACTGGCGGATCTATAACGAAATGAGATGCTTTTAATTAAAAGTAATCTTTTAATCGTACGGGTAAAAAATATATGCATAACCTGAGTCTCGTACTTGACTCTAAAAAGGTGAGCTGACTTAATATAAGCAATCCCAAATACTCTGTTTCATTAACGCAGGGCCGTCAAGATGTCACAGTCGCTTCAGTTGCAAAAGAATCTAGACGTAAGTCCTTCGGTCAACGAACTCATCAATGTCTATGATAGTATCACTGGACGGATGAATGGTTTCTTGTACCGTTGCATAAATGACCCTAACTACACGATGGAATTAATGTCGGGTCAAGTGAAAAAACTCACAGGGTATGATGCGCGGGACCTTATTCAAAATCGACGAGCTTCATATATTTCCTTAATTTATCAAGATGACGTTGAAAAAGTTGATCATGCGGTTGGTAAGGCACTAGAGGCTCATCAAAACTGGGATGTCGATTACCGTTTGGTCCGCCCGGATAAAAGTATACAGTGGGTTAACGAGCATGGTGGTGGTGTTTTTGATGAGCAAGGTGAGTTGGCATTTTTAGAGGGGGTTGTTGTCGATATTTCTCATCGGATGCAATCTGAATCATCGCGCTTAGAGCGTATGTCCAGAGTCGAGTCGGTCAGTGGAGAGATTATTTCGGAAACTCAAAAAATTCTGCAAATGTTAAAGTCACTGCGTTTGTTGAGTTTAAATGCCAGCATCGAGGCAGCACGTGCTGGTGAGGCCGGAAGGGGCTTTGCAGTGGTTGCGGAGCATGTAAAAGAATTGGCTGAAAATACAGGTAAGTCTGCTGAAAGCATTAATAAACTGATAAAGGAACTTGAATCTAAATTGGAGTAATCTATAGTTTTGATTTAACTGGTTGTGTAATAAAAATAAAAGGATGTGTGTTATGTATTTTAAAAATTTTAAATCCAGAAGTTACTTTCAGCAAGTTTTAGATCAAGCTATTGATGCAGTTGTGAGTATTGACGATAAAAATATTGTTACCTATTTTAATCGTGCGGCTGAGCAGCTTTGGGGGTATGATAAATACGAGGTTATTGGAAGCAATGTTAAAATGCTAGTCCCCTCCGTTATTCAATCTGAACATGATCATTTTGTAAACAGAAATCGTGATACTGGCAAAGACAAAATTGTTGGTACAAGTCGAGAGGTCGAGATTCACCGTAAAGACGGTTCTATCGTGTGGGGAAGCCTATCACTTTCTAAAGTCAAAGTAGGGAGGCATCTTCACTATACAGCATTTTTAAAAGACATCACTCAAGAGAGAATGCAAAGAGAAGTTATTAATCAAACACTGGAGCAAGCTGTAGACGCAGTTGTTACTATTGATAAATACAATAATATTACATTCTTTAATAGATCTGCGGAGTTATTATGGGGGTATGATCGATCTCAAGTTATTGGTAAAAATGTTAAAATGCTGGTCCCTAAAATTTTACAGGGTGATCACGATAAATTTGTGAATAATAACCGTACGACTGGGCATGATAAGATAGTTGGCACGAGTCGTGAAGTGCAAATAGAACGCAGTGATGGCAGTGTAGTATGGGGAAGCTTGTCATTATCAAAAGTGTACATGGGTGACGATCTTATCTATACGGCCTTTGTACGTGATATTTCTGTCGAACGTCAAGCGCAAGAGGTAATACGACAAACACTTGAGCAGGCAATGGATGCTGTTGTTACTATTGATGAACATAATTGTGTGACTTTTTATAATGATGCGGCCATTCAACTCTGGGGTTACTCCCGAGAAGAAGTTCTAGGCAAGAACGTAAAAATGCTAGTGCCTTTGCATTTTCAGTCAAATCACGATGAGTTTGTTAACAAAAATCGAACAAGCGGAATTGATAAAATAGTTGGAACAAACAGGGAAGTACAAATAGAACGTAAAGATGGTACTGCCATTTGGGGGAGTTTATCTCTTTCAAAAGTGAGGCTTGATAACAAAATATTATATACTGCATTTGTGAAAGATATTACGTCTGAAAAAAATGCTAAGGATATTATTAATCAAACGCTTGAGCAGGCTCTAGATGCTGTTGTTACAATAGATAAATTCAATAATATTACTTTTTTCAATAAGGCGGCGGAGCAGCTTTGGGGGTATGATCGCAATGAGGTCCTAGAAAGAAATGTAAAAATGTTGGTTCCAATAGATATACAGGAAAAACATGATACATATGTGAATGCAAACAGAAAAACGGGTGAAGATAAAATTGTAGGGACTACTAGAAAAGTTACTATTTACCGTAAAGATGGCACCGTGTTACATGGCTCGTTAGCTTTGTGTAAAATTCAAATTGGAAATGATATTGGCTACACAGCGTTTCTAAAAAATATAAATGATGAGCAAAATAATAGAGATAGTATCAATGCTGCAATGAGTTCTGTTATGCAGTCTAGTAATCAAATCGGCGCTATCGTATCTGTGATAAATAATATAGCTGATCAAACAGGTTTGCTTTCTTTAAATGCAGCTATTGAAGCAGCAAGAGCTGGTGAGCAAGGGCGAGGGTTTGCTGTTGTTGCTGATGAGGTGCGTACTTTAGCATCTAAGTCTGCTGATTCAGCGAAAGAAATTGGAAAACTTGTAGAAGAAACTAAAAAACGAATCAGCGAGCTTGCAGATGCTTTGCAGAATTCCAGATAACTCAATCTCATATAGTGTAAGTAATGCGCATACTTTGAGCCAAACAGGCTTATATCGTTCATTATTGCAGACACCTGAGTAACGTGTATGCAGAGAGGAGTAATGTGAATCACTAGGAAAATTGAACGTCTGGCAGGCACTGGAATCCAGGCTTCGCAAAGTAGTAGCCTTGCATTAGTTCAACATTCAGGGATTTGAAGTAGAGCATCTCCGCGTCTGTCTCGATACCCTCAGCCAGTACCGTAATCGAAAGTTGCTGGCAAATATCAATCAGTCCTTTAACCAGTACTTGTTTGACTGAGTTTGTATCGATATTACGAACCAACTCCATATCAATTTTTAAAATTTGGGGAATAAAGTTGGCCAACATATTGAAGCCCGCGTGCCCAGCCCCAAAATCATCGATAGCTGTAATAAAACCTTGTTTTTCATAGTGTTCGAATATGTTACGCAAGTGTGCTGGATCTAATACGACCTCTGACTCTGTGATTTCAAACATGAGTTTATTGATTGGAAACCCAGTCTCTGTCGCCGCTTGTAAGGTGCTCTGAATGCAGTGTTCAGGCTCGTAGACAGCATTAGGTAGAAAGTTAATACTTAATACTTTGTCTAGGCCTAGGTGGCTGGCCAACGTAATGGCTTTGACTCGGCAGGTTTGGTCAAAGGCATAGCGATTCTCATCGTTAACGCGAGACAGAACACTGTAAGCGGACTCTCCTGCTATGCCTCGAACAAGGGCTTCGTAACCGAAAATGCTTTTTTCACGGACATTGACGATAGGCTGAAACGCAAAGCTGAACTCAAAATCAAGAGGTGTCTGACAGTCTTTGCAACCTTTGCGTTGCGCTCTGTTTGAAATCATGTACAAAATCACCTTGAGTTAGAGAAAAATAGAAGCTATCAATACAGCACCTTGTTTAATAATATACATTAGTCAATTTCAAAGTAAATCGCTATGGTTGTGAGGCTCGAGTGCCTGACTTTTTAAGGATGATCCGGTATCTAAGGTATGCTAGAAGTCCCTCTATTCCTGAGATGCGTCTGTGTTATGATCCATTGGTCTAATTCTATTAATATATGCCGAGATGAAACTGAACTGTGTCGAATATTAACCTCATCTTTTTAATTGTATCTGTGTTGTTGTGCCTAAGTATCTTGGCCACGATTATCTCTGCGCGTGTTGGAATGCCATTACTTTTGGTGTTTTTGGGTATAGGTATGTTAGCAGGAGAGGATGGCATTGGAGGATTGAGTTTTCAGGATTTTGAGGTTGCGTATCTGATAGGGCATTTAGCCTTGGCAATTATTCTGTTAGATGGCGGTATGCGAACTCGAATGAAGACCTTTCGAGTGGGGCTTAAACCCGCATTGTCTTTAGCAACCTTAGGGGTTGTTGTCACCAGTGGCCTCACGGGCTTATTGGCCATGCTAATCTTTGACCTTTCGTTGCTACAAGGCATGCTGATTGGTGCAATCGTGGGGTCAACGGATGCGGCAGCCGTTTTCTCGATGTTGGGTGGCAAGGGGGTTCATTTGAACGAGAGGGTCAGTGCAACGCTTGAAATTGAATCCGGCACCAACGACCCTATGGCGATTTTTTTAACCATTACCTTCATTACATTATTAATGAATCCCGGTGATGATTGGTACAGCAGTCTTATTCTGTTTGCCGAGCAGTTTGGGATAGGGTTACCGATCGGAATACTCGGTGGATGGTTATTTGCGCATACCTTGAAGCGCCTAGATCTGGCAACAGGTCTGTATCCCTTGTTGGTAACAGGTGTTGGACTGTGTATTTTCGCAGGTGCCAACATGTTGGGCGGCAGTGGATTTTTAGCCATTTATCTTGCGGGATTAATGATCGGCAACAGTGGCAGCCGTCACCTCTTGCATATTTTGCCTGTGCACGATGGTTTGGCATGGCTGAGTCAAATCGGTTTGTTCTTGATTTTAGGATTGCTAGTGACGCCCCATGAAATGCTCGCCATTGCTTGGCCTGCGACCTTCTTGGCATTGGGGCTGATTTTTGTGGCGCGACCAATCGCCGTTGTTTTGTGCCTCAAGCCCTTCTTCCATTTCTCTTGGCGAGAGTTAGGCTTTATTTCATGGGTTGGCTTACGTGGCGCTGTGCCGATTGTCTTGGCAATTTTCCCGATTATTGCGGGCGTTGAGTCTGCTGGTTTGTTGTTTAATATGGCGTTTTACGTCGTACTGATTTCTCTGTTGATTCAAGCAGCAGCTTGCCTTGGGTGGCCAAGTGGTTAAAGGTCGAAGTGCCGATGGCGACAGCCCCCTGTCATCGTATGCCCTTAGGGATTTTTCCTGAAAACGACTATGAGGCATTTATGTACACGGTGAAGCAGGATACCGTCCAAGGGGTAGAACTCAGGCGGCTGCATTTTCCATCTGGTGCGCGTGTCGGTGCATTGTTTAGAGATCATCAGCTGATTCATCCATCAGGCAGTACGCGTTTGCAAGTAAATGATGTGCTTTGCATTATAGGTCGCGATGCCGATGTTCCGATTCTAAATAAGCTTTTTAATCAGGAGCCTTTGCCCTTTAAACAACAAGCGCGAAGCTTCTTTGGTTACTTCACTCTGGATGGGAGTGCACCCCTGAAGGATGTGGCCGCACTCTATGGACTAGTGATCAGTCCTGATCAAACGCATTTAACCCTTGATCAGTTTTTGAGTCAGCGGTTTGGTGGTCATCCTGTGGTGGGGGACCGCATGGAGTGGAACGGAATACAATGGGTAGTGAATGAAGTGGAAGGCGATAGAATCACTAAAGTGGGCCTGCGCCTGATTTAACAAACTCCGTTGTATTGTCTCTGTTTGGCCTCTGTTGTCCCTCTGTTGGACTCTCAAAACATTAAGGGGAAGGGGGGCGCTGCTTGCGGCGCTCTCTGAGTTCGTTGAGTTTTAGCCCTTCTTCGGTAGGTAGGTGCTTTCCATCGCCTATGCGCTGTGAGCCATAAATGCCTGAATGCCCCGAAAAAAGGTAACTGACAATACAGGCAGTGGCTGCAAAAACCCCAATCTCTGTACCAAACAACTCCATCGCCATTAAGGTAGAAGCAAGAGGCGTATTCGCCGCGCCTGCAAATACCGCCACAAAACCTATGCCTGCTAAAAATGCAAACGGCATATCAAACAAGGGTGAGAGTGCATTGCCAAGGGTTGCCCCAATGAAGAAGAGAGGGGTGACTTCTCCACCTTTGAATCCAGCGCCTAAGGACAGGACTGTGAAAAAGAATTTACCAATACTATCCGTGATGGAAAGGGGTGCATCAAAGGCCTCTAAAATGACGGGTATGCCTAAGCCTAAATAGCGGTCTGCTTCAAAGAGGCCTAAGCCAACCAAGACAGCAATCAGCAGTCCACCCACGAAAGGCCGTAAAGGGCTGTAGTGTATTCGGCGCTTCATAAAGCTGCTGATGGAGTGAATGACCTCAGCAAAGGCGCGCGCCGTAAGACCAAAAATGGCACCACAGACAATCATGACACCAAGGCTCCAGGCGGATATGGATGGAAAAATAGCGACGGTGAAATAGTCATGATGCACGCCCCAGAGGAGTGCAACTTGATCACCAACAATTGCGGCAATAATACAGGGCAGTAAGGCTTCATAGCGCAGCCGACCCGTTGCTAAAACCTCGAGGCCAAATACAGCGGCTCCGATGGGCGTGCCGAAGACCGAGGCAAAACCTGCACTGATACCCGCCATCAGTAAGATACGCCGATCATCATTCGAGAGTTTAAAAACACGGGTGAGTTGATCGGCAAGTGCTCCCCCCATTTGCACCGCTGTTCCTTCACGGCCAACCGAAGCCCCGAAAAGGTGGGAAATGAGCGTGCCGCCAAGCACCAATGGCACCATGCGCAATGGAATTACGCGTTTAGTGTCGTGAATTTCATCCAGTAAAAGGTTGTTGCCCGCTTCAACACTTTGGCCAAAGCGAAGATACATCCAACCCACAAAAAAGCCTGCAAAGGGCAGTAACCATAGTAGCCAAGGGTGGCTAGAAAAGGTGTTCGAAACCCAGCTCAACGAAAATAAAAACAGAGCCGCTGCACTGCCCGCCAAAATCGCAACACCACAGGCCAAGATCAGCCATTTAGCAAGGTGTTTGAATAACCCGAGTGGGATTGGCGAGCGATGCATGGTCGTAGTCTCAGTCCAAAAGTGATTTACGGGAGTCTATCACCATTATCCTCCCCCAGAAAACCGCCGGATTGCCGTGCCCAGAGTTGAGCGTACAAGCCTGGTTGAGCTACCAGTTCATCATGGGTGCCCATTTGAATAATCTGTCCCTTATCCATTACGATTAAACGATCCATGGCCGCGATGGTCGATAAACGATGGGCAATGGCAATCACGGTTTTGCCTTCCATCAGTTTATACAGGTTTTCTTGAATGGCAGATTCCACCTCGGAATCCAACGCAGATGTGGCTTCATCAAGAATTAGAATCGGGGCATCTTTCAGCATGACGCGTGCAATCGCAATGCGTTGTCGTTGACCGCCAGAGAGTTTGACGCCTCGCTCGCCCACTTGCGCGTCGTAGCCCGTACGGCCTTTGATGTCTTTTAAGCTGAGAATGAAGTCATGGGCTTTTGCGCGTTTAGCGGCTTCGATGACCTCCTCGTCAGATGCATCGGGGCGACCGTAGGCAATATTGTCGCGCACGGATCGGTGCAATAACGACGTGTCTTGGCTGACCATACCAATATTAGCGCGTAACGACTCTTGCTGAACTTCGTGGATGGCCTGCCCATCAATCAAAATACGGCCTTTTTCAACGTCGTAGAAGCGCAGAAGTAAATTCACGAGCGTTGATTTACCCGCACCCGAACGCCCGACAATACCGACTTTTTCACCCGATTTAATCGAAAGCTGTAGCCCTTCGATGACACCGGATGCCTGACCATAATGAAAATCAATATGATCAAACTCGATCACGCCGTTTGATGCCTGTAGAGCCGGCGCGTTGGGTTGATCTTGCACCTCTTGCGCGACTGAAATTGAGCCGATGCCATCTCTGACGGTGCCAATGTTTTCAAATAAAGACGATACTTCCCACATAATCCATTGCGACATACCCGATAGGCGCAGCACTAAGCCAAGTGCAACGGCGACAGCGCCAATGCTGATCAGGTCTGATAACCACAGATAGATACTGAGGCCTGCAACCGATAGCAGCAACAACGAATTCAACAGATACAAGCAAGTGTTAAACAAGGTGACTAAGCGCATTTGCTTATGAACCGTGCTTAAAAAACCCTGCATGCTTTCTTGGGCATAGTCGGATTCCCGTTGAGAGTGAGAAAAGAGCTTAACGGTTTGAATGTTTGTATAGGCGTCGACAATGCGTCCGGTCATGATCGAGCGTGCATCTGCTTGGAGTTGCGAAACCTTACCCATTAAGGGGACAAAGAAACGTAACATGACAATATAGGCAACGATCCATACCAGCAAGGGCAGCATCAAACGCTGATCGGCACTGCCCAGAATGAACAGAGTGCCAATGAAGTAGACCGTGACGTAATTGAGCACATCGATCATTTTGATCACGCACTCGCGTACGGCAAGAGCGGTTTGCATGAGCTTGGTTGCGATGCGGCCTGCAAATTCTTCTTGGTAAAAGCTCATTGACTGTTTAAGCAAGTAGCGGTGAACCAGCCAGCGGATGCGCATGGGGTAGTTGCCCATCAGCACTTGGAAATTCAGTACAGAATGAATGAACACCAATAATGGCAGTCCCATAATAACCAAGGCCATTCCGATCAGTTTCCAGCCCTCGGTGGCTAAAAAGCTTTCTTTGTCTTGCTCAGACAACCAGTTCACAATATTACCAAGGAAGCTAAATAACCAGACTTCGACCAAGGCAACGCACGCCATCAAAACGGCTGCACAAGCGATCCAAGGCCACATCCCACGCGAGTAATGCAGGCAGAAGCGAATGAGGCTTTTTGGGGGTTGACCTAATTGTTCATCGGGAAATGGGTTAAGTCTGCTTTCGAACCAGCGAAACATGTGGACTCTCTGTTTTTTGTCTGTTGAGTTGTGCGGGAAATGTCATCAAGGTTGGGCGAGCATGATGTTGATAGGCATTGAGCAGACGATTTAACACTAATTTAGACTGAATAGTCCAGTTTTTGTGCGAAAGAAAATCATTTAATGCGCGCACTCCATCACAAACCACACTCAGGATTCAAAGCCCCATTCCACTCAAGTTATTACGCAAAGCGAATGAGGCTTTGGGTTTCTAAGCCGCGAACTTAATAGTACTTCAAACCATCGGCTTTACCTCGGAAGGCGTAATACGCGACGGCGGTGTAGGCCGCAATAATGGGGATGACGATCACCGCGCCAAAGAAGATTATGGTCAAGGATTCTTTTGAGCTGGCGGCTTCATACAAGGTCATTTGGTTTGGAACGACAAAGGGGTAAAAGCTCAGTGCTAACCCCGCAAAGCTGCAGACGAAGATCACCTTGCAAATGAAAAAGGGTATCCAAGCGCCACGATCATTCGGTAGGGGCAGCCGCTTAAGTGCTAGATACCCCAATGCAAACATGGCAAAGCACAAAAGAGGAATGGCAGCGAATAAATACGCCAAAGGTGGTTCTGTCCATACCTGATACACATTGGCATTTACCAGCGGGTTAATCGCGCTGACCGTTAAAATACCGGCTAACGTCCAGACGCCTGCGCGTTTACATTGACGGATCGCATGAAACTGTAAATCGCCAGTCGTTTTCCCGATCAACCAAGCGTTGCCAATCATGGCGTAAGCCGCTGTCACACAAAGGCCACTAAAACAGGCAAAAATCACACTTCCGATGTGATACTCCAGCCCCATGACATAAATACCCAGCATAAAACCCTGGCTAAAGGTTGCGAGTAAGGATCCACACTTAAAGGTCCAGTCCCAGTGAATTTTACGCTCAGGTTTGACCTTAGCACGAAAATCGAACGCCACTCCTCGAAGAATAAGTCCGATTAATAGCAATGCTGCAGGCAAGTATAGTGCGTGAAGAATGGCACTGTGCGCTGCAGGGAAGGCCACCAGCAGTAAGCCTACGGCTAAAACAAGCCAGGTTTCGTTGGCATCCCAGAAGGGGCCAATCGATGCAATTGATGTATCCCGCCAAGCCTCTTGTTTCATGGGTAAGGTTATCCCTACGCCCAAGTCATATCCATCGAGAATGGCATACAAAAGCACGGCCAGAGCCGTTAGGGCGGCAAAAACCAACGCCAAGTTTTCCGCTGTTAATAGGCTCATACGCGGGCTCCTTCTGTGGCAATTTCCGTTTTCTTTTCGGGTAAACCGGGAAGCGATAAATCGTACTCTTCTACATCAATCGCGCGCTTGGCCAACCAGAATAGGGTTTTGATATAGGCCACCAACAACACTGCATAAAGTAAGAGATACATGATTAAGGTGAGAGCAACCTGCTCACTGGCGACCGTAGTAACCGCTTCACTGGTACGTAAGACGCCGTAGACCAAGTAAGGTTGACGCCCAATTTCGGTGACATACCACCCTGCTAGTGTGGCGAGCCACCCCGAAAAAGACATACCCATTAAGACCTTATACTGCAGGGGAGTGAGCTCATTTTTACGGTAGAGTCGCAGACTGCACCACCAGGCCACCAAGATCATCGCTATGCCTGTTCCCACCATTACCCTGAAACTATAAAAAACAGGCGCAACGGGGGGATGGGCATCTTCGAAGTCACTGATCCCTTGTAGCTCACCCTCTAATTCATGTGTCAGGATCAAACTCGCCAGTTTTGGAATTTCAATCGCAAAGCGGTTCGTTTGGGTTTCAGCATCCGGTATAGCAAACAGCACCAAGGGGGCGCCTTTTTCCGTGTGCCACAATCCTTCCATGGCCGCTACTTTTTGCGGCTGATGCGCTAAGGTGTTTAAACCGTGCAAATCCCCGATAAATGCTTGGCTAGGAGCCAACACCGCCGCACTAAACAGAGCGGTTTTGAGGGTTAGGCGAGGTGCCTTTTTATTATCGCCTCGGTACAAGCGATACGCTGAGATGCCTGCAACCAAAAAGCACACCGTTAATGCCGAAGCGAATAACATGTGCGTAAAGCGATAGGGGAAGGACGGGTTGAAGATGATCGCCAACCAATCCGTCGCGTGGGCCACGCCATCACGCATTTCGAAGCCGACTGGTGTTTGCATCCATGAATTCAGAACGAGAATCCAAAATGCGGACAAGGTTGTGCCGAGCGCAACCAATAACGTGGCCAAGGTGTGCAGCCAGCGGGGGACTTTATTAAAGCCAAACAACATAATGCCCAGCATCGTGGCTTCGAGGAAAAAAGCCGTCAGAATTTCATAGGCCAGCAAGGGGCCCGCAATATTTCCAACCGTTTCCATAAAGCCGGGCCAGTTGGTACCAAACTGGAACGACATGGTAATGCCGCTTACTACGCCTAAAGCAAAGGTCAAGGCAAAGACTTTCACCCAAAAGCGGTAGGCTCGCATCCAAACGGGATGTTGAGATAAATCAAAGCGAATTTTGAAGTACACCAGCAACCAGCCAAGGGCAATGGTGATTGTGGGAAATAAAATATGAAAGCTGATATTGGCGGCGAATTGTATTCGCGAGAGTAGCAGGGTGTCTAACATAAGGACCTCGCAGGTAGATAAGCACCGATCAACACACTACGCCTTTTTGGCAGGCTCTTTTTTACTTAAGAACGTATCCGTAAACTCCAGCACCTTGCCCACCCCCGAACCGAGTTTCATTAAAGTGTTCAGCTTATCGGGTGAAAGTGATTGCAGGCTTTGCGTCCACTCCGTAATGTTTTCCAGCAGGTCATGAATTTCGGCGATGCGTTTCTGGGCGTAGATTTCTTCTTGATTGGCGGCTTCGTCCATCATAATGTCGCGCAGTAATGTGAGGGTGGGGTCCATTTCGCGTTTGCGCCGTTCTTCAAATACACGATTAGCCATGTCCCAGATACTGCCTCGGCTTTGATAAAATTCACGTCGCTCGCCTTGTTTGTGAATCACCTGAACCAGCTGCCAACTGCCCAGCTCTTTTAAACCCATGCTCACGTTGCCACGAGAAATGCCGAGTAGATCCCCGATTTCGTTCGCACATAAGGGCTCTTCGCTGATGACCAATAAGGCGTAAATCTGACCCACGGTGCGGTTGAAGCCCCAGCGGCTGCCCATTTCGCCAAAGTGGTAAACAAAGGATTCAATCATTGGTGTTAATTGCATAGTTGTGCCTTTATTGAACTTTCAGAATTTTCTGAAAGAATAATACGCCTATGTCTTGATCTAGATCAACGCTTTTAAAGAAAATCTATGATTGAACGTTACAGGTGTGCTTGTTCGTGCATTTCTTGCATCCATGAGCGTGTAAATATGTCGAGGCTAGCGATATTCGAATTCACACCTATACTGATGTAAAAGTATAAGAAAGGGGGCCGCATGCGTATCGGTGTGTTAGGGGTAGGGGCGCTGACAGAGGCAATCGTGAGGGGCGTCCAGAAATCAAAATCGCCTTACCGTTGGTGTTTATCTCCACGTTCGGCGTTTCGTGTTGAGCGGTTATTGAGTTTGCCGCAGGTGTCCGTTGCGGCAGACAACCAAGCCGTGGTGGATCAATGCTCGACGGTGATCATCGGTGTTCGACCGAATGATTTGCAGGCGCTTGCGGCGCAGATCAAACTGACACCGGATCATCATCTGATCTGTGTTGCCGCAGGTGTCGAGCTAAAAACTCTTCAAGCGCTGTTTTACCCGGCCAAAGTGACTCGTATGATGGCAAGCATTGCAGCAGAATATCCCGGCGCGAGTGTTTTTTTCTTTCCAAGCGATGCGGCCCTGTCGACGTGTTTTTCAAATGCAGGATTTGGTGTTCAGAGTTTTTCCACGGAAGCACAGTTTGAAGCGTCAATGCTTAGCGTTTGTGTGAATGCATGGTGGTTAGATCAGATTCAGGCGTTGGCACAGGCCTTTTCGGATGAAACGGGGATGTCTTTAGTCGATGCTGTTGAGTTATTAGCGCGGGCTCAACAGGAGTCCGCAACCTTACTTAAACAACGCCGGAGCACCGCGCCCTCTGTTCTTGCACGTGAGATTGGAACCCCCGGTACGTTTACGGCGCGAGGCCTTTATCACCTGAAAGAGCGGCAAGCCGAAAAGCCTTGGGTGGATATTTTGAGTGAGTTACTGAAAGAGTTAAAGTCAATGCCATGATCGGCAAATGCATCTCATTTTTGTAAATTGAGAGTGTTTGAAAAGCTTTTACAGATATCGCTTTATCTAGAAACGCTTTTCGGGTAGATTTTTAGATATATTCGCATCAAATACCTGCCGTTAGGAGATGTTCATGGGTTACTTTCGAAAATCATTGGCGTCGGCTGTCGCTGTCTCGTGTTTAAGTTTGGCGGCCTTTGCTGTTCAAGCAAAAGATTTTCGCTTAGGGCTAATTACCCCGCCGTCTCATCATTGGACACAAGCGGCTCAAGCCTTTGCCGATGAGCTCAATCAGGCATCCAACGGTAAGCACAGTGTTGCAATTTTTCCGGCACAGCAGTTGGGGAATGAAGCACAGATGGTTCAGCAGTTGCAAGCGGGCTCTTTGGATATGGCTTTTTTGACTATTGCTGAGGTTTCAAATCGTGTGCCAGAATTCGGTGCGCTCTATGCACCCTATTTGGTGGATAACGTGGACGAAGCCGCCAGTTTGCTCAAAACAGATGAAGCGAAACGTTTATTTGATCTTCTGCCACAACAAGCGGGTTTAATCGGTATTGGCTACGGCATGGCGGGCATGAGGCAAGTCATGAGCCGAGTGCCGGTCGAAAGTCCTGCCGATCTTCGGGGTAAAAAACTGCGAATTACCCCTTTTGAACCGATTCGCGATTTTTACAATGCGTTAGGTGCAGCTCCCACCCCTTTACCCTTGCCAGCCGTCTATGACGCTTTAGCAAATCGTCAAATTGATGCCATTGATATGGATTATGATTCAATCTTAATCTTCAAATTCTATGAGCGTGCCGAGCACTTGCTGATTTCTAACCATATGATGTTCCCGATGGTCGGCGTTGTCTCAGCTCGTGTGTGGAGAACTCTGGAGGAAGAAGATAAAGCATTAATTACAGAGCTGATGCAAGCTCAGCTAGACGGTGTATTAGAAACCTTCAGGCTGCAAGAAAAGGATCAAGAAGCTGAGCTAAGAGCGCTAAATATCATGATTACAGAAGCAAGTCGCGAACACTTTGCTGAAAGCATCGCGGCATGGGAAGCGATTTGGTCAGAAAAAGCGCAATCGTTAGGTGCATTAAGAGATGCAGTGAATAGACTGCGTACCCCCTAAAATCGCCGTCAGTGTTTTCGACAGTTAAGGCCCTAATCAACGTTAGGGTCGGTATTCAACAATGCAGTTATTACGACAACTCTCACATTGGGTCGCTAAGTTTGAAATGGCCTTAGCGGCTTTGATGGCGCTATTTATCAGTGTGTTGATCTTAGTGAACGTGGTCAGCCGAGCGCTGGGCATGGCCATTTACTGGATTGATGAGCTGGCCATTTATGCGATGATTTGGATGACCTTTTTAGCCACCTCTGTTGTGATTAAAAAACGTCAAACCCTTGCGGTCACCTTTTTAGTGGATCAATTACCCCTTAGGGGGCGGTATTGTTTAGCGCTGTTTAGTGATGTGATGATATTGGGGTTTGCTCTTTTATTGGCCGTCCTGTGTTATCGCTGGTATGACCCTTGGCGGTTATTTCAAACCGGATTTGATGTGATGGAGTATCAGTCGCAGACGTTCAATTTTATCTATTCAGAAAACACCAACACACTGGGTTTAAAAAAGGTTTGGGTGTGGATGTGTTTACCCTGGGTTGCATTCGCACTGATGATACACAGCAGCGTAAATGTGCTGGATCGACTCTTGTCTTGGAGAACGCCCAAGGCATACGAGCAAAAGGGAACGTCCGCATGATTTTGGCTGTGTTCTTAATTTTGTTGTTTGCTGCTGTTCCAATTGCACTTGTGTTGACCTTGACGTCTGCGGCTTATATTGCACAATCGGGTAATCATCTTTTATTTGATTCGTTCACTCAGCAACTGTTTGGGGCAATTGAAAACTATGGTTTGTTGGCCATCCCTTTGTTTATGCTGGCTGGTGAGTTAATGAATGAAGGCGGTTTAACGTCTCGCTTAATTAATATGGCGCGTATTTTAGTGGGCGGTTTTAGGGGTGGACTGGCGTATATTAACCTTGTGGCCAACATGATGATGGCTGCTATTATGGGATCGGCGGCTTCGCAGATTGCGATTATGTCGAGAGCGATGGTGCCTGCAATGGAAAAAGAGGGCTACTCGCCAGCCTACGCGGCGGCGATTACCTCTGCAGGGGGGCTTCTATCGCCGATTATTCCCCCCTCGATGCTATTTGTATTGTTTGGTGTGTTGGCTCAAGTACCCATTGCCGATATGTTTATTGCGGGTATTTTACCCGGTTTACTCATGTCAGCGTTGTTCTTCCTGACCATTGCGCTGATGGGGTTGGTGCACGAATATCCCAAGGGCCAGTGGTTAACAGCGGCAGAGGCTAAAAAAGCCTTTTGGATGGGGCTTCCCGCCTGCTTGATACCCGTATTGATCATTGGTGGCATTTTGACGGGACTGGTCACACCAACCGAATCAGCGGCCTTGGCATCCTTAGGAGCTTTGCTGGTGGGGACCTGTGTTTATAAAGAATTAAAACTCAGCCATTTACCCGAGATTATGAAGCGAACAGCATTGAATTCGGGCATGGTGATTATTTTGATCTCCGCTGCCGGTGTCTTTGGCTGGGTCCTAATCTACGAGCAAATTCCGCAAGCCGTCGCCGCTTGGATCGTTCAGCAAACCTCAGATCCCTTTGTCTTTTTATTGATGGTGGTTGCTGCGCTGATTTTAGTGGGGATGCTGTTGGACGGTATTGCAGCATTAATTCTGGTTGTGCCTATCCTGTTACCCGTTGCGCAAGCGGATTTTGGCATCAGCCCGTATCAGTTTGGTGTGGTTGTGTGTCTGACGCTCGTCATGGGACTTTTAACGCCACCCGTGGGGGCTGGCTTGTTCATTGGTTCGGCCATGACAGGTGTTCCCCCGATGAAGATATTTAAAGCGTTGCTCCCTTTTTTGATGATGACGTTACTCTCGCTTATCCTAATCAGTGGTATTCCGAGTATTGTCTTGATTTTACTTTGAATCCATCCATTTGTGGCTTTTCGTTACTCTGGATTGTCTGTAAAGTAGAGTGAGATTTGAGTGGCAACACACATAAGGTTGAGCACGAATGGCTAACCGCTTAGGAGTAAAATGATTGTTCGCTGATCCAGTTAAAGTGCTAATTACAGGTGCCGATGGGCAAGCTGGCTATGCGATTACGCATTTAGCGAAGTCCGATCCCTTTTTTGCCGTTACGGCGCTCAGTCGTAAACAGCTCGATATCACTCAACCTGAAAAGGTGATAGAGCAATTGGATGCGTGTCTTCCTGATTATGTGATTAACTGTGCTGGATTAAACAGTGCCGACCGTGCCGAGCGCGAACCGGAGCGTGCGTATCAACTCAATGCCGAGGGCGTAAAGAATCTGGCGCAGGCCTGTGCGAGCTTGTCGATTCCGGTCATTCATTTGTCCACGGATTATGTTTTCGATGGGCATTATGCCACGGGTTACAGCGAAAAAGATGAAACAGCACCGCTTGGCGTGTATGGCTTAAGTAAGTTTCAAGGAGAAGAGTATCTGCGAACAGGCTGGCCGCAGCATATCATTTTGAGAGTCAGTTGGTTGTTCAGTGAGCGAGGCGATAACTTCATGTTGCGCTTACTTGATGAAGCGCGTCATCAGGAAGAGATTTGCGCTGTGGATGATCGACGCGGTTGTCCTACGAGTGCCTATGACTTAGCTCGAGTGGTGGTGGCGATTCTTAAGCAAATTAGCAATGGAGCGGATGCCTGGGGAACCTATCACTATTGCGGTGCTGAAGTGACCACGCGATATGGCTTCAGTGAAGCCGTTATTGCCGCCGCACGACAGTATGAAAACTTAAAAGCCACCCATCTTGTACCTGTTTCAACCAAAGATTATCCCACGGAAGCTCAACGTCCCTCTACCTCTGTTTTAAAATGCCAGAAAATTTTAAACGTTTTCGGTATTCGGCAGCGTCCGTGGCGCAGCGAATTGCAGCGGTTAGTTCGCATCTACTATGATCAAGTGGAAACATGAAATGGGCGTGACCCCATAGGGGCCCGCCTGTGTTCAGCGAAAGGGGTTAGAACAAGCCGAGCGTTGCCGAGCGCGCCAGAGCGACCTTAGCAATGTAGATTAAGGCCGTACCCGCCAAGGCCAAGCCAAGAATTTTTTCCCCTAATGAGTGGGCCTTTTTGAATGCGTAGACGGCAAAGGCAATATACAGTATGAGTCCAATGATTTTTGCCAACACCCAGCCAACGTGCAAAGGGTTCATCTGCATGGCGACCAAAAGGCCAATCGCCGATAGAATCAACAAGGTATCAACCACGTGGGGAAGAATTTTAAACAGTTTCTTCTGAAGCCCTTTTGGCCATGCCAGCAACATCACGGCACGAATCAAAAAGAGTAAAATCGTGATAGCAACCATCGTGAGATGAAGGTGTTTAAACGCCATGTACATAAGACAGGATTCTCATATTATTAATCAAGGAAAGCAGACTTTGGCATAAGCCAGACCTTCGAGCAACTGCTGGGTTCAGTTGTTGTGAAAATGGGACGTTGGAAAGAAGTATCTAGATTTCATTTTCACTTAGTACCCGTAACCTTTTCAGGGCGAAATCCAATAATGGCCATACCACCAAAGAATAGGGTTGTCGCCAAGGTCACCCAGAAGGCTTCGAGGTTTAGCTGCGAGTACATGGCGAAGCGAACTAACTCAACGGCATAGGTAAAGGGGTTCAGGCTACACACCCAGTAGAGCCATTCACTGCTTTCACGCATTCGCCACAGAGGATAGAGCGCGGACGACATAAAAAACATCGGGAAAATAACAAAGTTCATGACCCCCGCAAAGTTTTCCAACTGTCTGATTTTAGACGATAAAAACAGACCGATTGCGCCTAGTTCAAGGGCTGTGAGCAATAAAGCAGGCAGTGCATAAAGAAGCCCAATTAAGGGTAAACGTATGTCGAGCGCTAAGGTGATGCCATAAAACGCATACACCTGAATCAGTGAAATCAGAGCAATGGCAAAGAGTTTACAAAAGAGCAACCAGCTGCGAGGGAGAGGGCTCATTAACAATACTCGCATACTGCCCATCTCTCGATCATAGACCATGGACAGAGCACTTTGCATGCCGTTAAACAACAGAATCATGCAGGCCAGACCGGGAATAATGTAGGTCTCATAGGTGATGTAGGTTTGGTATGGGGGCGTAATCGACAAGCCGAGTGCCGCACGAAAGCCCGCCGCGAATACAATCAGCCAAAGTAAAGGGCGAACCAGCGAACTAAAAAAACGTGAGCGCTGGTGAATAAAACGTAAAAACTCTCGCTTTAAAACGCCCAAAAAACTGTAGGCATAGACAGAAAAATTCATATGACCGTTTCCCTCAGGCCTGTGATCTGCTCAAAGGCATCGGATAGAAGATGAGTCTGGGTGAGCGATAATAACTGAGTACCCGTGTCTGCAAACAGCAAATGACCTTTATTCAACACAAGCAGATGATCCTCGGGACGAATTTCATCCATCAAGTGAGTGGTCCAGAGCAGGGTGAGTGCATGGGTTTGGCAGAGGCCTCGTACATACTCATTGAGTTCGAGGCGTGTGCGCGTGTCCAACCCCACACTGGGTTCGTCAAGCAGTAAAACCTTAGGTCGGTGCAGGAGTGCACGGGCAATTTCGACACGACGCCGATGGCCCCCGTTCAAACTGCGCACTTTATCATTGAGGCGGTCAGACAGGCCCATACGAGCCAGCTCTTCAAGCGCTCGGTTCTTAACTTGTTGGCGTGACAGGCCATGAAGCGCACCATGGTATTCAAGATTGTGTAAGACGCTGAGATCTAAATCGAGTGTGCTTTGTTGGAAGACAACGCCAAGTGATGCCATGATTCGTCTGGGTGCTTGGCGCAGGTCGTCCTCATGAATTTTGATGGAACCTGACTGTAATGCGAGCAGGCGTGTCAGAAGTGAAATAAGTGTGGTTTTCCCCGCGCCATTAGGGCCAAGCAGTGCATTGAAGCTTCCCGCCGTGAGGGAAAACGTCAGGTCGTGAAGGACCTGACGTTTTCCATACTGGAAGTTGACAGCATTGAGTTCAATACTCATTTACGGCGCTGCCACAACGCCCCAAGGGTAACGGCCCACCTTGAGGGTTTTAATCACTTCACGCTTCTCAACATCGATGATTGACACATCGCCACTCACACCGTTGGTTGATATCACGTATTTGTCATCAGGTGTGAGTCCCACTCCCCAGACACGACGTCCAACCAAGAAATACTCAAGAACTTCATAGGTTTGTTGATCGATCATGGCCACGTGGTTAGCGGGGCCTAGCGCGACAAAGGCGTAGCGACCGTCTTGAGTTAACTGAATACCAACGGGTTGAATGCGATCCGGGTGAACGCCTTTGATTTCGAAGTTGATTTTGTGAATTTCCTCGCGGCTGTCGACATCGTAAATGGTAACAGTGCCACCAATTTCAGCGGAGGCCCAGAGACGTTGACTGTCGTGGGTAAACTCAACGTGTCGAGGACGTTGGTCAATCACCGTGTTGTCGACCAGTTCAAGTGTTTCAGTATCGATCCAATGCAGCATATTGGTGGTTTCGCTGGTGTTGACCGCCCATTTTCCATCGGGGCTAACACCCATGCCTTCCGGTTCAATGCCCACTTCAATTTGCGCGAGGACTTGGTGGGTTTCCGTATCGACAACGGAGACAATATCGTCATCCTCATTGGCAATAAATAGCAAGCGATCATTGGGATGCAGGGCAAACTGCTCGGGATCATCGCCGGAAGGAAGGTCGGTGATAAACTCAAAGGTCTTCGCATCATATATTTCAACGCGGTCTGAGTCGCTTGCACAGACATAGAGCTTTGAATAGTCGCTGTTTAAGAGAATCCCTCTGGGGCGCATGCCCACATTGAAGGTGTTCACAACTTCCCAGCTTTTTGTATCAATTACCGAAATGGTGTTGTCTCGCTCATTGGAAATAAACGCAGTCCCTGCAAACAGAGGTGTGCTAAATAATGCCCCTGCGATTAAGCCTGTTAGTAGACGTTTTTTAAACATAGTTACTCTCCACTTTATTTATTATTTTACGTGGCATTGACTTTCGGGCGCGTCAAAACCAAGGGTATCCAAGTCAGTTACCGGATGTAAAAAGCCTTCCTGAGGCGATTGTGAAACAAGTGCTCGCGGGTGGACCAATGGAATGGGCTGTTTTAACTGCCCACTCCAAGGTCTGTATTCCAAACGTCTACCCTTAAACCCTGCCAGTTGAAAATCATCCGATAAAATAAACGCTCGAACATCCTTTAATTCAGTTGTCTTGATGGCGGCGACGGCCTCGCCAACGGTACGAACGCCTGCCCATGAGGCGTAGTCCAATTCGTTCATCCAGCGATCAGCGTGTCGCTCAAAGCGGCTGTGCAATTGAGCAGCACCCCAGGCTTCAACCGCCTTGTGCCAACCTGTTGGCATTAAGCCTTGCGTACCTGCAACGGGGCGGGGCAGCCAAGTGTTGTAGAGTAGATATTCACCAAAATCACCTCGTTCGTCAGCAACAATCACGACATCGTAATCACTGGCACGTGTGAACATGGGCAGTTCTTGTTGTGCCGTGCGGCGTAGGTCCGTGTCAAAGTCCCATTCTTTTTCAGCCACTATGCGTCCACCAAAACGGTCGGCTGCACGTCGAATGGCAGCCGCATAGGCTTTATCATCTTCCGTTTGCCCTGTGACGAGCAGCCATTTATTCCAGCGCCGTGCCGCTAACCACTGCCCAAGTGCGTCGGCGAGCATCGCACGGGATGGCAGAGTATGCAGAAGTCCTGGGATGCATTCATTGACTCTTAAAGCATCGTCCTTGCTACCGGCATTAAACAATAAGGCATCGTCGCCGAAGGTTTCGTGCAGACGTCGTATTTGGTCGGCAGGTAGGTTAGCAACGAAAAACCGAACACCGTCCGCATGAAGCTGCGTGGCAAACTCATAGAGTTCGTCTGCATCATCCGTGTGTAAGGCATCTAAATGATAGGTTTGCTTTAAAAAACGTCCCGTACTGTTGTTGTCGCGTAATGCGACCTCAGCGCCTTTCAGTCCCGAGTCTTCAGGTTCGGGAAATGAATTCGACAACAGAGGGCCTTTGTCTTCCTCAAACCCCAAATAGGCAATACGCACCTCCAGCCCTTCACTGTGAGCCGGTGTTGACAAAGCGATTGCACTGGCTAGAAGGCAGGCTGTAACAGGAGCAGTTATCAGTTTTTTTATCGTTTTCATGGCTGATTCTTCTGCATTTATAAACGTGGTCTTCAGCTTAGAAGCTTGAGGGATAAATCTGAATGTTTAGAAAGTAGTAATTATTTAGTTCTTAAGTAGCATTTTTTTTGAGCAGGGCTGGGATAGTCTAAAAAGGAGCATACTTACAAAAATAAAAGAGGTGATAGACATGCTATCTAAAAAACACATTGGAGTGAAATCTATATTGGCTGCCATCGCAATATCCGTGTCGGGTATGGCTTGGTCTGCTGGTGATTTGACTCAGCGACCTGAACGATTAGAGCCAATACAACTGGGTAAGTTAACAGATACTGAGTTGTTGGATTATTTTATGGAACCGAAGGAATACACCTTTGAAACGGGGAAATCCTATCGATTGAAAATACAAGCGTCTGGATTGAAAGAGTACGCATTTCAAGCACCTAAGTTTTTTGAGTCCATCTATATCCGTAAAGTTGAAGCCGGTGGTGTTGAGATCAAAGGTGTTGGGTTAACGGAGCTAGAGTTTGAAGATAAAGCGAGGCCGAGATTTTCTTTGTGCCGATACGCCCCGGTGAATTTCCATTCTATATCAAAGGTCACGAAGAGCGTGGCATGACTGGCGTCTTTAAAGTTGAGTAAAGTTTCTATTTACATTGTTATTGAGCACTTAGTACTTAAGTATCAAAAAAAACAGTCTAATGACGAATCTTAAAATAATTTAAAAGACATCACTATCTACCCATAAAAACATTTTTAAGTTTAATAAATCTAATAATGGGTGATTAAAAATGAAAACCAAGCAAAAAGCATTCAGCCTTATCGCTGCGTCAATGATAACAATGGGTCTTTCCACTTTAGCCATTGGCCATGGCGACGTAACGCCGCAAGCCGTCGATACAAAAGGATTATCTTCACTTGGTTCTGATTGGCTGGACGAAAATCCGTACCGTCCAGGTCATGCTGAATACGATACGGCTGTGCGCATTGGTGCGTCTGCATACAATCAAAACTGTGCGCGTTGTCATGGTTTAGAAGCGATATCGGGCGGTATCGCTCCTGATCTTCGTGAAATGGAGAATGGCCTAGAAGGGGATGAGTGGTACATCTACCGTGTTCGTGAAGGTGCGGTAAGAGATGGCCGTGTCTACATGCCGCGTATGGCCGATCATATGGATCAAGAAGCGGTATGGGCCATTCGTGCTTGGTTGGAGACTGTGAGCCATGGGCATTAACCAACGCGTTTTTCTTCCTTTTCTACTCGTCCTGACCCTGCTAAGTGCAGGGCAGGCGTTTTCTCGTCCCTATGATGAACTTTTGGCCTCTGGCTTTTTACGGGTGGGGGTTTACGAAAATTTCCCTCCGTATTCATTTAAAAATGCAGACGGTGAAGCTGTCGGAATTGATGTGGATATTGCACAGCATATTGCCGACGAAATGGGTCTTGAACTTGAGCTGTTCTGGATGCTCCCCGACGAAGATCTTGCCGATGATCTGAGAAACTATCTCTGGCGTGGGCATGTGCTTGATCATGACCACAAGCATGAACGTTTGTCCGGTAAGAAAGTGGCGGATGTCATGTTGCGTGTGCCTTATGACCGTAATTTTAATTACGCGCGTGGTTACATAGGTCAGGGGGTGTATGCCTATCAAAACGATCTGATTGTGATGATGATGCCCTATCAACGTGAGACGTGGAAGTTGGCACATAATTCGGATCGCCTTGAAGCGGCCCGAACCCTCGCCGTTTTCCAATACCACCCGATTGGCGTTGAAATGGAAACCGTGCCAGCTTTCATGTTGACATCGGTTTTTAATGGTAACTTGCGCAACCAAGTGCGCCACTTCCGCTCTCCCGCTCAAGCGTTTCAAGCAATGGTTGAGGGTGAGGTGACAGCGGTCATGGCGATGAGAGGGGAGTTAGAGTGGCTGCTGGCTCAGCACGCATCCGATAGCTTAAAAATGGGAGACACCACCTTTCCAGCCATGGGAAAACAGCATTGGGATATTGGCATTGCGGTTAGAGAAGCAGACCGTCAATTGGGGTATCACATTGAGGGGATTCTAGAGCCTCTGGTAATGAGCGGTGAAATTGCCAGTATTTTTGAACGCTACGGCGTCACTTGGGAAGTGCCTGCTTTTTACGATTTCTAGCAACTGGCTCAGTCTGACAGACGGCTAGACGTCATGCGGGTACAGATGATCAATATAACAATAAAAGAAATTGCCCATGAAAAGACTACTCATACTCTACTGCGCCATCTGTTCTGGAATCTTGCCTAGCCTGGTTCTTGCTCAAGTTCACGACAGCGTGATGTGGGATTACACCCGTAAGATGTTTTTAGGGGAGGCTCTGTATCAATTTGATGATCGGATACGTGTCTCTTTACCTGAGTTTGCTGAAGATTCGATGCAAGTTCCGGTATCGGTTGATGCCAGTGCAATCGATGAGCCCATTGTAAAAATGATTACTTGGGCGGATTACAACCCTATTCAGCATATCTTCACCTACCATCCTGAGTCTGGGATGCTGCCACAAGTTTCCATTACCTTTAAGGTCCAGCAAAGCACACCCGTGCGAGCGGCTGTGTTGACGGAATCAGGGCAGTGGTTAGTGGGATCTGGTTATGTGAGTGCGGCGGGTGGAGGATGCACCTTGCCAAGCGAGTCGCGCATGAATGACGATTGGCAGTCCAGTCTTGGCCAGATTCGAGCCGGTCGATTTTCAAGACATGATCAGCCAGGTGCGGATCGCTATAAGTTTCGCATTATGCATCCGATGGACTCAGGTTTGGTTGCCAATATCCCCAGTTTTTATTTAGAGCAAGTGGAGCTGAGGGCTGAAAATGGCGATCTACAGGTGCGCTTGGAGTTGTCACCCGCCGTTTCCGAAAACCCTAGCATTAGTTTTGATCGGCTGAGTTCGGATCAGCATTATCAGCTGTGGGTCAGGGATAACGATGGCAATGAATTCCAACGAGCACTTTAAGGGGGCCGCTATGGTTTTAAAACACCTGCGTTATGCACTGATGGGCTTGCTCGTTTGTGGCAGTTGGGTACAGGCCAATCCTTTGAACTACGAATTGACACCCCAGGAAATAGCGCCAAATACCTGGGTTGTGACCGGCTTAACGGAAGACTTTACTCCGCAGAATGGCGGCGATATTGTGAATACCGCCTTTATTGTTACGGCAGAGGGTGTCGTTGTATTGGATACCGGACCGTCCAAGCGTTATGGAGAGGCGTTGCGCCGTGTCATCCGTGAGGTGACAGAGCAGCCGATTGCGCGTGTTTATAACAGTCATCACCATCCGGATCATTTTTTAGGGAATCAAGCGTTTGCGGATGTCGATATTTATGCCTTAGCCGCAACCATCGACTTAATTAAAAGTCGAGGCGAAGCCTACACCGAGAATATGTATCGCATGGTCGGGGATTGGATGCGAGGCACCGATGTTCTATTGCCCAACCGTATTCAAACACCAGGCCAAGAGAGAATAGGTGAACATTCCCTTAGGTTTATGGCGTTTTCGGGGCATAGCGGGCCGCAGTCCGATCTCGTCATACTTGATGAAACGACAGGTGTGCTGTTCGCATTTGATCTGGTGTTTTATGACCGAGCACTCACAACACCCGACACACCTGGCCTCATGCAATGGCTTGAGGATATCGATGCGTTATCTTCACTTGAATTTACCACTCTTGTGCCGGGACATGGGGAGGTTGCCACTTCAAGAGAGCCTTTGGATCAGATGCGAGCCTACCTCACGTGGCTGGATCAGGTATTAACCGATTCGGCTGCGCAAGGGCTCGTGGCAACGGAGGTGATGAGGGTGGATATTCCTGAGCGTTTTTCTTCAGTGGCTTTAGCGGCACAGGAGCTACAACGCACAGTGACACATTTGTATCCCAAGTATGAAGACCTGTTCTTTGCTGAGAATTTTTAGAAGTAGTACGACTAATGTACCGCTAATACACGACGAGCGGTCAATGGTTGATCTTGAGTAACTGGCCAAAATAAAAGCATTCCTAAGTACACCGGGAAAACAGCCCAGTCTATACCGGGAAAACAACAATAATCCGTAAAGGTGATCAACATGAAACCAAGCCATGGTAAATATTTTGCAATCAGCGCTTTGGTCGCTGCTATGTCTTTGAGCTGGCAAGCTCACGCGGTAACCAATGATGACTTATTGCAAGACCATCTGACCACAGACCGAATTGTGACCGATGGTATGGGTCTGCAAAAACAGCGTTACAGTCCGTTAACAAAATTAAATACGGATAACGTGAAAGATCTGCGTCCTGTTTGGGCGTTTTCGTTCGGTGGCGAGAAGCAACGTGGACAAGAAGCACAACCCATTATTGTGGATGGGGTAATGTATGTGTCGGCATCCTACTCGCGTGTTTTTGCAGTTGATGCGAGAACGGGTGAGGAGCTTTGGGAATACAATGCTCGTTTACCGGACGGTATCATGCCCTGCTGTGACGTGATTAACCGTGGTGTGGGTGTGTATGATAATCTAGTGATTTTCGGCACCTTGGATGCACGTCTGGTGGCGCTCGATAAAGACACAGGTCGTGTGGTGTGGCGTAAAACCGTTGGTGACTATCAAGAGGGCTATTCAATCACAGCGGCTCCACTGATCGTCAATGACAAAATCATCACAGGGGTTGCCGGTGGTGAATTTGGTGTAGTGGGTAAAGTAGAAGCCTATGATGCCAAAACAGGCAATTTGCTTTGGACGCGTCCAACGGTAGAAGGGCACATGGGGTACATCTGGAAGGATGGCCAGCAGGTTGAAAACGGCATCACCGGTGGCGAGGCTGGAAAAACCTGGCCGGGCGATCTGTGGAAAACAGGTGGCGCTGCCACTTGGTTAGGCGGAAGCTATGATCCAGACACCAATCTCTTGTTCTTTGGAACCGGTAACCCTGCTCCTTGGAACTCACATTTACGTCCTGGCGACAACCTCTACTCTTCTTCTCGCTTAGCGCTCAATCCTGATACGGGTGAAATTGTTTGGTCATTCCAAACCACACCAAATGACGGTTGGGACTACGATGGTGTGAATGAGGTGATCTCATTTGATTACGAAGAAAACGGTAAGACGGTTAAAGCGGTGGCAACGGCGGATCGTAACGGTTTCTTCTATGTATTAGAGCGTGAATCCGGTGACTTTATTCGTGGTTTCCCCTTTGTCGATAAAATCACTTGGGCGTCTGGCCTAGATGAAAATGGACGCCCTATCTTTAACGATGATAACCGTCCTGGCAATCCTGCTAAAACCGAAGGCACTCAAGGTCAAACTGTAACAACGGCTCCGTCCTTCCTCGGTGGTAAAAACTGGATGCCGATGGCCTATAGTCAAGAGACAGGTCTATTCTATGTACCGTCCAATGAGTGGGAAATGGACATCTGGAATGAAGATGTGACCTACCGTAAAGGGGCTGCTTATTTGGGGGCCGGTTTTACGATTCGTCCGATACATGAAGACTATATTGGTGTTCTGCGTGCCATCGATCCAAAAACCGGTGAAGAAGTCTGGCGTTACAACAACTATGCGCCTTTATGGGGCGGCGTTATGACGACCAAATCAAACCTGGTGTTTACGGGTAACCCTGAAGGCTACTTGATGGCGTTTGATGCGAAGACCGGTGAAATGCTCTATCGCTTCAATACTGGCTCCGGCATTGTAGGAACGCCTGTCACTTGGGAAATGGACGACGAACAATATGTATCGGTTGTGTCTGGATGGGGTGGAGCAGTTCCGTTATGGGGCGGCGAGGTGGCGCAGCGCGTCAGTAATTTTAACCAAGGCGGTTCAGTCTTCACCTTTAAGCTTCCTAAAGCCTACGAATAAGCGCTGAGCAGAGCGTTCGTTGATTAAAACACCCCCATGCGTTCTGAGCGCATGGGGGTGTTTGTTGTTAGGCTATTGAGATATAGAACGAGGGGCGGCTTGTTCGAAGGACATGAGTCTTCCCATGTCTTCGTTATACCAAGTCCAATATGCTCCCTCAAGGCTCACATAGGTGGCCTGTTCGAGCGTCTGTAAAAACTGGGTTTCCAAATCGGCTGTTTGCATGCAGAACATACGAGTGGTGGCCACAGGACCCAAGGTGACTCGATTGCCGTCTAAGGTGATTGAGCCAGCAAGCGAGTTACAGCCCGTATGCCCAGATAACTGTTGACCGCTGACTTTGATAAAGGGTTTACCCTCTTCCGGTAAGGCCTGACGTGATATGTCTGTGATCTCGCGCAGTCGCCATTCATGGTGCTCGATTTTTTCCAGAGAGGTTCCACAGGTCGTTGCAGGTGTGAAGGATGTGAGAGTGTTAAAGGCCAAGTAGTAATTTGCAGGGCCTTCTTCAGGTGTCTGCCAATTGAGGGATACGTCGGCATTGATTTGTAAATAGCTGCCAGGGGCGCTAATCGAGGATAAATAGGTGCGCTCTATATCAAGCCAAGTCTCTGTCATTTCGACGGGAAAACGCGTTCCGGTCGAGCAGTCGACGACACTCGCGGCATCCGCGTAATACACCAGCATGCCCGTTATACTCATTGCTAAGGGTTTAGGTGCCCACTCTACTGGACGTATTTCGTAGTTTAGGTTGGATTGAATAGGACGGCCTTCAGTATCGGCTTGCAGCCAACCCCCACTCTCTGTCGCAAAAAAGACTAGGTTTGAATCTTCGTGCTGAAGCAATAAGCGTGTTTCATCTATTTGCCAATGTCCAGCGCGAGTAAAGGTGGCATTGGCGCGATCTTGATAGGTTTCCGTTAAAAAATAGCGACCATCTGGGAGCAGATCAAGCTGAGTTTCAATGCCAGGGCAGCTGGCGCAGGGCAACACTCCAGAAAAAGATTGAGGCGCTATAGGTGTGGTGACTTGATCGGGCGTGGCCAGTGCTGAGGGGGCAACCGTGCTTTGGCTGCTGCAGCCAGCCAGCATCAACAAACAAGTGGATAAGGCTAGGGTACTACGTGTATGAATACGCATTGTTCACAATTCCTATTGTAGAGTCATTCTGCATTTTACTCATGGGTGTGCCAAGATGTCAGGCACTTACACCAAGACAACGTTCCGTCGATGACGAGGTGTTCAGCATTTTGATCGAGATCCTGAATGTTAGGAAACAATATTTTCAGATGATTAATTGCATGAAACAATCGAAACAATTAGATTAATACCATCGAAGTCTATGATGATCTGTTTTAGCAGATTATCCAAGAAGTCCGTTCCCAATTTCTCATCTTATTCTTAATCAACCCGTCAATTGTATGGAGTCAGTTGTATGCGAGGCTTTTGGCTAGCGTTGGCCGCCTATGTCATATGGGGATGTTTTCCACTGTATTTTAATTTGCTGAAAGAGATACCCGCGATCGAGGTGTTATCCAATCGCGTCATTTGGTCGCTGGTGGCAACGATGACGATTGTATTGGTGATGGGGCGTTTTCAGTCTTTCTGGCAGTTGTTTCAGCAACGCGCGATGATGCCTTGGTTAATCCTTAGCTCGCTTTTGATCGGTGCGAACTGGTTAATTTATATTTGGGCGGTGGGTCAAGGGCGTGTTCTTGAAGCCAGTTTAGGCTATTACATGACCCCCTTAGTCAGCTTGTTTTTGGCGCGTGTGTTGTTAAAAGAAAAACTGCACCCATTACAGGCGATTGCAGGCGGAATCGCGGCGATTGCAGTTGCTTGGGAGCTGTATAGTTTGGGCTCACTTCCTTGGATCCCCTTAACCTTGGCATTATCCTTTGGTTTTTATGGACTGGTCCGAAAACACTTTCCGGTTGATAGTCTCAATGGTCTAACCGTTGAAACGTTATGGTTGTTCCCTCTGGCCTTACTTTGGATGGGATGGCAATTTGTTCAGGTGGATGTCGACCTAGCTTTTGGTGAAGATTTAACGACGAGTTTGCTGCTGTTTGCCTCTGGGATTTTGACGGCCATTCCTTTGCTGCTGTTTGCCGCTGCAGCCAAGCGACTCGATTTATCGATTGTTGGCTTTATTATGTACATTAACCCAACCTTACAGTTTTTGATTGCCGTATTGATTCTTCAAGAAGACTACCCACGCAACGTTTGGTGACGTTTGGGTTGGTGTGGGCAGCCTTGTTGGTGTTTATGCTGGGTCTTTGGCTGGGTCGTAACCAAAGAGCTGCGGTGGTTAGCCTTGAGCGTTAGCCTTCACCGAGTTGGCCAGTCGAGGTGTTCAGGGCTGAACCACTCTGTATTGATACATGATTGACAGTTGTCAGTCAGGAACATCTTTCCTTGCGAAGGTGGGCTTCGATAGTGGTAATGAGTCGAGTTGTACTCAAAACTTAAGCAATAGGCATGTAGATACCCACGATCCGCGTCATCCCCTCCGTAGCGTTGATCGCCAAGTATCGGAGTGCCTAGGCTGGCGAGTGCGACGCGTAGCTGGTGTGTTTTGCCTGTTTCGGGCTTTAATAGGTAAAGACGTAACCCCTCCTGTAGCGCATGTGAGTAGAAGCGCGTAATCGCTGGGTTGTCTTGGCTGCGCATCAGTTTGAATTGGCCGCGTCGTGATTTGGCCATATCGCCTTGTATTTTGCCTTGTTTTTTTGTGGGCTTGCCTTTGGCAATCGCTAAGTAGAACTTTTGTATACGTCGTTCTGAAAAGCGCTTGGCTAGCTGGTGTGCCGCTTCTGACGATTTTGCAAACAGAAGTAAGCCCGAGGTCAGTGTGTCGAGCCGATGGACGGCAAATACGGGATACCCTAAATTCTGTTGCAATTGCGCCGCTAAACCTGCCTCACCCGACTGGCTGTGGAAATCGACACCTGGGTGTTTATCCACCACTAGGAAATCCGTTTCGTTCGCAACAAGGTCATACATATTGAAATCTCTTAAAGAAGTTTTGCGTTGTGTCTGAGAGCATTTTATCCTGTTGCCGGCAGAACTGCCTTAAGTGAATGGTGTTTGATAATAAGTGAGAGAAAGCGACATGAACCGCTGGGACTGTATTGATGCGTTTGTAGAAGTAGTAAAGCTCGGTAGTTTTTCAGCAGCGGCTAAACATCTGAATGTCTCGGGTTCACATGTCAGTCGTTTGGTCGCGCGCTTGGAAGAGCAACTGGGGACGCAGCTTTTGTATCGAACCACTCGGCACATACGCTTAACCGATGCTGGCCAAGTGTATTTTGAGCATTGTCGTCACATGCTGGATGGCTTTTTGGAGGCTGAAGCAGCGATTAATGATTTGCAAAGCAGTCCAAAAGGTATTTTACGCCTGACGGCTGGAACCACCTTTGGTGAGCACTTTATCGCACCCATTGTGAATGATTTTATGTTGAAGTACCCCCTGTTGGAAGTGCGTATGCACTTTACCAACCGCTGCGTTGAGTTGGTTGAAGAGGGCTATGATGTTGCTATTCGTATGGGTGTCCTGGATGACTCATCGTTGATTGCACGACGCATTCTGGATCGAAATGAACGTTTAGTGGCGTCGCCGGAGTATCTCCAGCACCATGCGGCACCTGAGTGTTTGCAGGATTTATATCAACATCAGTGTTTAGTGGGTACGAAAGATCGCTGGTTATTTTCCGTGGACGGGCAACGTCGAGAGATCCGTATCAGCGGTCGCTACCATGCGAACTCAGGATTGGCGCTCGTGGATGCGGCGTTGAAAGGAATGGGAATTTCTCAGCTTCCGGGGTATTACATTGACGAATACATCGAAACGGGGCGGCTAGTACCTGTGCTTGATGAATACCGCTTTCGGGAATCCGCGGTATGGATTATGTACCCTCATCATCGCTATCTCTCGCCTAAAGTCAGATTGTTCATTGATTTTCTGGTTGAACGTACACAAAAGCCCGATATTTTGCGCTTATTTGCTCAGGTATAAGCGCATTATTTCTCAGTAACAAAAGTCATTTGCTGACCAACCCCTAATCCCCAGCCGCTTAATCTCTATAATGGTTAGCTATTAAGAACATTCGTTAGCTTAAGAAAGTCAGGAGTTAAGATGGACATGATCAAAACAAGAGCCGCCGTTGCTTGGGGACCCGGCCAACCGTTAAGCATTGAAGAGGTGGATTTGATGCCGCCTCAAAAAGGCGAAGTGTTGGTGCGCATTGTTGCTACGGGTGTCTGTCATACGGATGCTTTCACCTTGTCAGGTGATGATCCAGAAGGTATTTTTCCTGCGATTCTTGGTCATGAAGGGGCTGGCATTGTTGAAGCCGTTGGCGAAGGTGTAACCAGCTTAGCGGTGGGTGACCACGTGATTCCGCTCTACACGGCTGAGTGTGGTGTTTGTAAATTCTGTAAATCAGGAAAAACCAACCTCTGCCAAGCGGTTCGTGCGACTCAAGGTAAGGGGCTGATGCCGGACGGCACGACGCGTTTTTATAAAGATGGTCAACCCATTTATCACTACATGGGAACGTCTACGTTTTCTGAGTACACGGTGGTTCCCGAAATTTCGCTAGCCAAAATAAACAAAGACGCTCCCTTGGAAAAAGTCTGCTTGTTGGGCTGTGGTGTCACCACTGGGATGGGCGCTGTGCACAATACCGCCAAAGTCAAAGAAGGCGATACGGTCGCGGTGTTTGGCTTAGGGGGCATCGGTTTGGCCGTTATTATTGGTGCGGTTCAAGCAAAAGCCAGTCGAATTATCGCCATTGATTTAAATGAAGATAAGTTTGAAATAGCCAAAAAACTGGGAGCAACTGATTTTATTAATCCAAGCAAGTATGACCGCCCGATACAAGAGGTCATCGTTGAGCTCACAGATGGGGGCGTGGACTTCTCATTTGAATGTATCGGCAATGTGAATGTCATGCGAGCGGCTTTAGAGTGCTGTCATAAAGGTTGGGGTGAGTCCGTCATTATAGGCGTTGCCGGAGCTGGACAGGAAATCTCGACACGTCCTTTCCAATTGGTGACAGGGCGCGTATGGCGTGGCAGTGCCTTCGGTGGTGTTAAAGGGCGCTCAGAATTACCGGGTTATGTTGATCGTTTTATGCAAGGTGAGTATGAGTTGGACACCTTCATTACCCATACACTCCCTCTTGAACAAATCAATGAGGCCTTTGATTTGATGCATGAAGGCAAATCGATACGAACCGTTATTCATTACTAACAGGGAGCTGGCATGTCGACATCCTTTGTTCTGAAGAGCTCTGTTCGGTGTTTTGGTGGACAGCAAAACCAGTATGAACACTATTCAGACACGTTGAATTGCACGATGCAGTTCAGCGTCTATTTACCGCCTCAGTCCTGCGTTGGAACGCCTGTGCCAGTTGTGTATTGGTTATCAGGGTTGACCTGCAATGATCAGAACTTTACAACGAAAGCGGGTGCTCAACGTGTGGCGGCTGAGTTGGGAATTGCTCTGGTGATACCGGACACTAGCCCTAGGGGTGATCAGGTTCCGGATGATGCCGAGGGCGCCTATGATTTTGGTTTGGGGGCCGGCTTTTATGTCAATGCAACCGAAGTGCCTTGGTCTGCGCATTATCGGATGTATGATTACATCGTTACTGAGCTGCCCGCCTTGGTTGAAAAAGAGCTGCCTGTCACTCAGGTGCGCTCGATTTCAGGACATTCCATGGGTGGGCATGGCGCCATCATGATTGCACTGCGAAATGCGGGACAGTATCAAAGTGTTTCGGCGTTTTCACCGATCGTGAATCCAAGCGATTGCCCTTGGGGACAAAAAGCCTTTTCGGGGTATTTAGGGTCAGATGTAGAGTCCTGGAAAGACTATGACAGTGTTGAGTTAATCCGTCGTGGTGCGGCTCACATTCCGTTGTTGGTTGATCAAGGCTTATCGGACACCTTTCTATCCGAGCAGTTGAAAACATCGGAATTAGAGACAGTATGCCAAGAGATGAACTTCGACGCCGCAATTCGCTATCAAGATGGCTATGACCATAGCTATTACTTTATTGCGAGCTTCATTGAAGAGCATTTACGCTTTCATGCTCAGCATTTGTTTGACTAAGTTTGGCATGTTTAGGCTAAAAGGTGTGCGTATGTGCACCTTTTTACCCTACTAGAAAGCCAGTTTTGCACCAAGGTCGCTCGTATAAAACCCCCATCATTCGCTTCAACCTCCCATTTTCTGCTCTTTTTTCATGTCATACTGCTATTTTTCACAATTGGTATGTATTATGCAGCCATTACTTTGCAGTCTATGCAACCCTTTGGCTTCCACAAGAAGCTCTTTTATTAATCTCTATACCCGATCAGCCATAAGCTGAGGTGAATAGTGAGGATTTGTTATGAGTACTACCCATCGTTGGCTCTCAATTTTTGAGGGCTGTCTGTTAGTTGCGCTTGGCGTTCATCTACTTAATGCTTCCGGCTTGTTAATCAGTGGTACCGCAGGCATGGGCATGATTTTAACACGCTTAACGGATCTGTCATTTGGACAGCTTTTCTTTCTTCTGAACCTTCCTTTTTACGTACTGGCGGCTCGGACATTGGGCTTGGCCTTTACCTTGCGGACGTTTTGCAGCATCAGCCTTTTATCCGTCATGTCTGAGCTTATGCATCGTTTTATTCACATCGAAATTGATCCCTTGATGGCAGCAATTTTAGGTGGGATGTTAGTGGGGTTCGGTTTGATTATCCTCTTCCGTCACAATGCATCGCTGGGTGGGTTAAATATTCTGGCTGTGTATCTTGAACGACGCTTTTCGATTCATGCAGGTAAGACGACACTCGTGGGTGACTGTTGTGTTTTAATCTGTGCATTGGTGTTTTTTGAACTCAGTCAGGTGGCCTATTCACTGGTTGCATTTTTATTGTTAAGTTCAGTGGTGGGGCGTTATCATCGGCCACCAGTGTGGGCGATTGTTAAACCAGTATCCTGATATGAAAAACGCCAGTGATGACTGGCGTTTTTTGTTTAGAGACAGATCCAACTTGAATCCGTTTGTGTTTCCTTAACGCTTAAAGCGAATAACAAGTTCATGGAGCTCATTGGATGTTTTTTGCAGTTGCTCGACAGAGTGATAGGCGCTGCCTGCACTGGATTGGCTGCTTTGTGCCAAGGTCGAAATATTGACCACTTGGCGATTAATATCTTCAGCAACATGGGCTTGTTCTTCAACCGCCGCCGCCATTTGTGTGGTCATGTTATCAATCACACTAATGGCTTCGGATATACCGTTTAACACCTCTGAGGTTTCAGCAACGCGCTGCATGCCTGTGTTCGCATCTTCTCGGCCAGAATCGGCCACTCGCACAGCGTCTTCAGCCGCCGTGGTGAGTTGTTTGATGATGCTATAGATTTCTTTGGTTGACTCTTGTGTACGGCTGGCCAGCGATCGTACTTCATCCGCGACCACCGCAAACCCTCGGCCTTGTTCGCCTGCACGAGCCGCCTCAATGGCGGCATTCAATGCCAAGAGGTTGGTTTGTTCTGCAATATTTTCAATGATCTGTGCGGCTTCAGAAATGAGTTTTGTTTGCTCCGCCACATCCAGAACTGACTGACTGATATTGGCGACGGTGTCGCGCAGCTCTTGTATGGCTTTTAAGGTTGTTTGCGCGACACTTCGCCCTTCATTGGCCAGTCGGTTGGCTGTTTCAGCTTCTGTGGCTGTGCTTTGTAAGTGATTTGAGACTTCGGCAATCGTCATGCTCATTTCGTTCATGGCCGTTGCAACCAGTTCTGTTTCACTGTGCTGACGATTAATTTCGGCATGGGTGTGTGACATGAGTTTTAGCCCATTTTGAGACTCTTTTGACACCAATTGCGCTGCATTTTCAATGCGGGTGAGCACCGTGTTTAAGTGGGCTTGCTGACTCTTAATGGCAACGCTCAGAGTCCCTAGGTCGGCATGATGATCGGAATAGCTTTGCACGGCGAGAGGGTGCTTAAAGGAATGGGCCGTTAATTCATTCAAGTAACGTAACATATGCTTTTGACGATAGGTGACGACAACACCATAGATAATCACGGATGTGGATAAAATAGCCTGCGTGATTTCTTTAAACCCGTAGGCAAATAATACAGCGGTGATGAGTAAGGCGAAGGCGATAAATAGGGTTTCAGGCTTAAATGGAAGCGTAAATTTGGCACCTTTGCCTGCATTGATACGTTGATACAAGGCATCGGCTCGTTCAACATCTTGTCGAGATGGGCAAGAACGAACAGACTCATAACCAACCACTTTTCCCTGTTCTGTGATTGGGGTGATGTAGGCATCGACCCAATAAAAATCACCGTTTTTACAGCGATTTTTAACCAGCCCCATCCAAGGCTTTCCTTGTTTTAAATGCTCCCACATGATTTGGTAGGCCAAGGGCGGCATGTCGGGGTGTCGCACCAAGTTATGCGGCTGCCCGATCAGCTCCTCCTTAGAGAAACCACTGATCTCAATGAATGCATCATTGCAATGCAGGATGGTGCCATTAAGATCGGTTGCCGAAATAAGCCTGACATCTTGAGGAAAGGTCTTCTCAGTTAGCGTTGTGGGGCCGTTGTTTCTCATCACTTGATCCTTCAAAAGTTTGCAGATGTAGTAAGCATAGAAGATGGAAAATTATTCTGTATCATGTGGTATTAAAAAGACCGTAAAATAATTAGGTGCAAATGATAAAAATTATGTTTATCAGATGATAATAAAGAAGTGTTTGTGTGGGTGCATTATAGAATGAATAGAGAAAATTTACTAAGGGTACTTTAGGTTTAAGATAAGTAAAGTACACAGTTGTATGCCGATACTATTGCTCTGTGAGCGCGTGTAGACGAGTACAGGTATGTTCTAGGCACGTATTTTGTCTTTCAGAGTTGACAGGTGGGTAAGCGTATTTGTCCATCGCCGTACTGAAGCACCCGCCCTCAAACATAAGAGCGGGTGCTTAAAAGAACGATTAGTGTAAATAGGTCAGACCAAATTATTTGTCTTTATATTTATCAAACGCCTTATCTTCATGGTGTTTAATCGATGCAATTACCCCTATTATTATTGAGCTACTCCGATTGAAAATAAAACCAGTGCCAGAGGATTATCGGCAAATGTAAAATACGCGGCTGCATTTTCCCATTCTGTAATTGATGCGCCCATAATGGTTTTCTCCAGTTATTCATTATTTAAAAAGTATGTCTAAACATTGGCCAGTTTATTGGGCACTTCACTTGGACGAGTGGCCGGAACACTGGTTTCAGGATAGGGTTTGGCTAAAATTTCCACTTCATCTATGCCTAAGTCTTCAACGGCATCTGGTACACGCAGCATGCTCAGTTTTTTCAGAAGCAAAGAAATTGCGTAACCGGGTATGAAGCCGACCAGCGCCATTACGATTGCCGCGATAGACTGTCCTTGGATAGAAATGGCGGGATTGCCATCAACGTTAGGAGTGCCACCTGCAAATACACCAACAAGAATAACGGCGACAAAGCCAGTGAATCCATGGACCGCAACAGCACCTACAGCATCATCGATGCCCTTGTTTTCAAGAATTTTTGCAAACTTAACCGCCAGAACACCCATACAGGTTGCGATCATGAAGGCAAGCGCTGGGTCGTAGAGGTCAAGTCCAGCGGCAACCGAGATGATACCGACCAGTCCGCCAGACATTGTCCAAAAAGGATCACGCGTTGCGACATAGCATCCAATCACGCCACCTGAAAAGCCCATCAGCGTGTTAAAGGCAAACGCGGACAGGTTCGTTGGTGTGTTGTAAATTGTTGTCCAGCCAATATCGCCGCCGTTGAAAATAATGCAACCGCCTAAAAATCCAAAGAAGCCGAAGATGATCATCATGAGCCCAATCAAGGTCATGGGGAGGCTGTGTGGTGCAATTGTTTGAGCAACGCCATTGATGAATTTACCCTTGCGTGCGCCCAAGTTGATCAAAACGCCCAAGGTAAAGAAGCCCGCAACGGCATGGACAACACCCGATGCGCCCACATCATGATAGCCCAGTTGTGTGAGTAGCCATCCATCTGGATGCCAGCCCCAAGCACCTGCGAGTATCCAAGCGACACTGCCCACGGTGATGGTTAAGATGAGGAAGGCACTGACGCGAATGCGCTCAATAACGGCACCGGATAGAATTGATCCTGTTGTGGCGCCGAATAGAGCGAAGGCTCCCCAAAAAATGCCCGTTTCCATATCACTGATATTGGGGCCCATGCTGTCCGACCAAGGAAGCGCTTCTGGAACGCTTGCTGGCAATAAACCGCCCGGAAACGCGTTGTATATCCACCAGCCAAATAGGTAAAACGCTGGGATAATGGTCGCCAAGGCTAATATGTTTTTGATACCCGCCGCGAGCGCATTTTTACTGCGTGAAGCGCCCATTTCATACGCAAGAAAGCCTGCATGAATCATGAGCATGATGGCGGTGCACCACCAGTAAAAAACTTCCATATTCATCGACTGGTGCATAGCAAAGACGGCTTGCTGCGCATCCAGCGCTGCCTGCAGACTTTCTAACGTCGGTGTTTCTAAGGCCATAGGATGTATCCTCTCAGTCTATCAATTTAGATATTTCGTCAGTGGTGAAGTCGTTTTTTTCGTAATCTTTAGTCGTGCCTTTTCTGGCGTCATCATGAAAAGGCACAGCTTTTGCTGTATTTAAAACCGTTAAACTGAAAACGAAGGGTCAGTTGTTATTCACAGTGATCTCGGTTTTAAATACAGCCGTATTCAATGATTTTTTAGCTTAACAATTGCTCAAGTTGGGGCGTTAACAAATTTTGGCAAAGTAAAATTTATTATATATCAATGATTTGTGTTTTTTTGATGTTGGGTTGGTAACCTGCTTCACCAAAAGGAGGCAAAAAATGTCCTATCAATATGAGAGCGCACAAAAACAGACCAAATATCAACAATGGACACCTGGCAGTGCGCCTACTGTAATAGAGACATTTGATGTTAATCAGCAAGCTGAGAGCTTAAGAACATGGCATCAGCAGTATGATCAAATCAGTGATGGTGAGTTTTTTGGTAAATTGACAGAGTTGACGCTAATGGGGGTGCATGTTTTTAAAGAAGAGACTGAGCAGGCATTGCAACAGGATTGTGAAGTGTGCTCGGATTCATTTTGGCTGGGGTTGCCCGTACCTACATCTTCGACAAGCCGCGTGAATGGCTTGGAAGTGGAGAACAACAAAATTATTTGCCGTCCAGGTGGCATTGCCTTTGAATTAACAACGCCTGAGCACTTTGAAATATTTGGGATTGTACTTTCGCAATCTGACTTTCATGCGATTGCCGATCGTCACGATATTGCCTTACCAAAAGCACTATTTGATACACCACGTATTCAGCTACCTCCTAAGGTATTACAGCAAGCACAGTATTTATTGGATCATGTGCTAAAATCGCGTGATTTAAGGCCACCGGATCATCTTCAGTATGATTTGATTTGCCTGATGCTGTTGGATATTTTTGATCAATATTCGCTGGTGAGTACACAAACGTCAGGATTCAAACATCGAAAAAAAGTGGTCGATCAAGTTAGGGGGTATTTACACGACAACAAGGATAGGCCCATTTCGGTAACTGAACTCTGTGAGTTGGCCAATGTCAGTCGTCGCACGCTTCAGTACAGCTTTATGACAGTGCTGGGTATGAGTCCTTTGCAATACTTGCGTTTGTCTCGCTTGAACGCTGTTCGGCGTGCGCTTCAGGCGAACCATGCGCAGCGAGCGGTGGGCGAAATTGCCAGTGAATGGGGATTTTGGCATTTGAGTCAATTTTCAAGTGATTACAAACGATTATTTGGTGAGTGTCCGTCCATGACAAAGCGCATTCAGTGACAAAAAATAGATGCATAATTCATGGTGATGAATTAAGGTAGTCGATTATTTTTTAATCGAATGAGCCATGGCTGGAATTGGTCTATGAGTTCAAAAAATCAGGGACAGTCCACACATTCGTCGAGATATCCTATTCATGCAAGCAGCGCCAAATAAAGCGACCCCATCACTCTATCGAATTACACGTCTAATGCTGGGTGTATTCATTCCAATTTTAATTTTAATTGGTGTGTTTAATGGCATTCGAATGTCCAGTGACTTCGAAAAAATGATTAATCAAGTTGAACAAGACGTCATTCATTCTTTGCAATTAATCGACGACGCTTTAGAGATTCTTGAAAAAGTATTTGATCGACAAATGTTGGATGGTTTGGACGAGTTCATGCAAGCGTATCATGCATCTGGAGAATCGCCACGTGACCTTGATCTTATGGCATTAAAGGGGCGTTTTAACCATACAATGGATGTGTATATCATCAACAGCAAGGGAATTGTTGAGTTTTCAACCATCGAGCAGGATTTAGGTCTAGATTTAACGCAGTGGGCTGATTTTCATGAGTATTTAGAAACGATTCGAGCGGAAGGAGTGCCCGTTGTTGATCGAATGAGCCGAGAGACCTTGACCGGACTCTTTCGTAAATATGGCTATTATCCGACACCAGATAAAGAGTGGATTTTAGAGCTTGGCATCAAACCAGAGGTCATTGCTGAGTATATGAAGAAACTGGACCCTGTGCAGGTGGGGCGGAGAATCGCACTCAGCAATGATGTGATTGACAGTATTCGAATTATCGATCGCTTAGGTTGGGAGCTTTCTATGTCCAATCCTGAGCAGATAGAACCCTTCGTGTTGGCAAGAGCCAACCGAGTGCGAGAAACTCGGCAATCCTTAGAACTGGTAAATTGGAATACACTCACACGCTATATTCTGCAGGAAAATCGTGGGCATATGATGTCCTTTGGGGCTCCAGATCAAGTGATTGAGTTGGTGTATAACCGCACAGGGCTCATCACAGGCATTGTGGCGAATATTTTGGTTACGCTCGCGGGTATTATCGTCTCCTTAATACTGGGGTATTGGTTGAAGACCGTTGAAGAAGAGTTACGGAAACAGGCCATATACGATGGGTTAACAGGAGTGTTTAATCGTCGTTATGGTATGAGTCTATTGGAAATCGAAATCAATAAGGCCTCGCGTTTAAACAGTCCCTTATCCTGTTTATTAATTGATATTGATAATTTTAAGAAAATCAACGACTCCTATGGGCACGATGTTGGCGATCAGGTCTTGAGTAAAGTGGCTACAGAGTTGAATCAAACCCTACGTGCCTATGACGTTTTTTTCCGTTACGGCGGTGAGGAGTTTGTCATTGTTTTTCCTGGGCTAAGCTTAGAGGATGCGAAAGTGTGTTCAGACCGTATCCGCCAACTGTGTGCCCAAGTGAGTATTTCCGTTGATAATGACAAATCGATCCAAACCACACTAAGTGCCGGATTAGTTTTGCTCAATCAAAATGAAACCAGCAAAGATCTCTTGAAACGCGCAGATATGGCCTTATATGAAGCTAAAGAGGGTGGGCGAAATTTGATTAGGATTGCCGCATAAACTTAATCCTGGAATGCGTGTCCAACCCAATTAGAACGATCTGAGCGTGATTAAAAAACGAAAGGTATCTGTATGAAAAAGAGTCAGTTTTATAAATCCTGTGTAGCGGGTTTGTTGATCATGGGAAGTGCGGCAATGGCTGATGATGTTCGCATAGATGAAGCCCTGAGACTGGTCGAAACCGGCGTGATTAAACATTTAAATGAATTAAACGACATCGCGTTGGCCGTGCAGCCAGGCTCCATTAAGGACACGGAGTTGGAAACAAAATACGGTCGTTACATTTACAAAGTTGAAATTCGTGACGCCATGGGTGTGGAGTGGGATGTTGAGGTCGATGCCATCTCGGGTGATATTCTGAAACGTGAGAAGGATGATTAAGTCTTAGCCTTGGCTATAGATACGATCCGTTTCTTTTGCACATAAAAAATCACCCACTTGAACCCCTTTAATCTTGTGGGTATACCAAACAACCGTCACGTTTCCCCATGCGGTGTATAGGTCGGGGTGATGACCGACCTGCTCCGCAAACTCCCCAACTTGATTCGTAAAGTGAAGCGCACTGGCAAAATCCGGAAAGGGGAATTGGCGTTGTAGCATTAACTTTTCCGGATTTTCATCAATTAATGACCAGCCATTTAATGACTTGAGTTCATGCTCGGCCTCTTCTTGAGTTAGGCGTTTTGCATCCGACCGACAGTAATCGCAAGTGTTTGACACATCAATGCTCCTTTTATAGTGAAACTAGTTGCAAACGATCTATTGCAATTTGTAGGCTCTTATCATCAAACAATTTAAGCTTTCTATCAGCCCATTTCTTACCTGCTGGCCAGTTAACGAGGCCAGTTTTAATCGAAGCTAGTGTAGGCTGACAGCCTTCTTTCACTAATAACCAATCAACAGTGGAAAGCAACTCCATGCCAAAGGGAGACTCAAAGCCGTCAATCATCTCGCTAGCCTTTTCCAATGCAGGTAAAAAGTCTTTACCTTCACTATTGAGATAAACTTCAACTTGCTGCTTTTGAGCATCATTAAAGGCGATCACATCCATAGGGTCGCTATCGGGAATACGCTTGTCAGATTTTAAGTAGCTACCGTCCAACGCATTTAACAAGTGTTCTAGATTATTGGCATAAGGGCCATAATTTCTGGCTTCGAAATTGAGCTTTAACTCGTTTTTAAGGCCTTGCGCTTCAATTACACGCTGTAAGAACCAGGCCAGCTTTTGGATTTCTAACAGACTACATTCCATACCCAAAATCCAATATCGCCTGACAAGTTCAGCAACCATAGCTCGTGCAGGCGTTAACTTCTTTACGCCTACTTTCTTTGCGACGTTTTGATATTTTTCAGTCGGCTCGAATACCCAAATTTCAACATCAGCCAAATCAGCCAACATAAGTTCAATTTTCGGCTTCACTTCTTGCCAGGCTAGACCACCATTGCCTGCACCCAAGGGTGGGATGGCGATGGATTTAACACGGGATTCAGCAATGAAATTGCGTAAGTCTTTTAGTCCTTCTTCTACCCACTCCATTTTGGAGTTGGCGCGCCAATGCTGTTTGGTGGGAAAGTTGATGATCCACTTTGGCCCCATCAATTCACCAGTCTCTGTGACAAACATCTTACCAGTAAACACTTCACCAGCTTTACATGCTTTGGCATAGGCCTGCGTGTTGTTAGGAAAGCGCTCTTTGAACATCAGCGCGATACCTTTGCCCATTACTCCGACGGTATTCACGGTATTAACCAATGCATCGACGTCGGCTTCTAGCAAGTTGCCTTGTGTGTAATGAATCATTAGAAATACCACCTTGCTCTTGCAAACACTGGCATGGTTAAACCGCGCTCTTGCAGCCATCCATCCAGTTTACTTTTCGTACTTTCAGTGTAACAAACCATTCCTGCCAACGCATGGACAGGACAATGCTTATGCACCAACGCCTCAGCCTGATAACGCTCAAATTTTGCCGGATCGTCAGGGTCACGCCTGAAGTCTCGCGACTGAATGATACGCCAGTCGATTTTGTCTAAATCGATCAAGTCCGTATAAAAATTAGACCATGCATAATAGGCATGGCCATCAGAGAATACAAAAGGTAAACCCAACTCCCGGGCCCGATAGAGGTTAGACACCAGAATTACAATTTCATCGTTCTGACGCTGCCGAATGCCACCATAACCACTATGGATGTTTTTCATCATCGGTGAAAAAGGGGTGAAATAAAACGGTACATAATCACTCAAAAAGCCACCTAATCCGACAGGTACAAGATGGGCTGCACGCTTATCAATCAACTCAGGGTTACCAATATGCACCCAATTGGGCGCCTGCACGCTACTATTCCCACAGTGTAGGCCATTATCCAAAATCCAGGGGATATTATCGCGATGAACAATACGCCAGATCAGGGCTTTTTGAGGGTTGAGGGTTTTACTATAGTCATACATTCACTTCACCCGCAAACATGTGGCTCTGCAGATTGATGTGACGCACAACCTTATACTTATCAGCCCAATCCTTTACAACTACCCTAGCTGCCTCAGTCTTCACATATACACTAAATATTTTTTCAGCAGGTACAGTGCTTGGAGATAAACACTCAGCCATACAAGCAACTTTGCATGCTCGGTCGTTGTAGTCTCTTTTTGCAATCAGCGCCCAATCTATTACAGCAATTCCGTCATCATAATCAAAAATTTCATAACCCTCTTCGGCTAAAGGGTGCCTTGCTATAACCTTCCATTTATTTGCTTGCGCGACCGTTCGATGCACCGTTACCAGCACAAAATTCTTATCATGATGAGTTCTCTGAACACCATAATCAAAAGGATTTTTGCAAAAAAATGAAACGGGACGAACTGATCTAAGCCATGCTGTTGGCGCGATTTTAAAATCTCGCTATCCGCGACATCTTCAAACTTATTTTCTTGTAAAGCTGCGCGAGATTGCAATCCGTTTTGGAGAATTGATTCCAGATTATCCAATGCCGTTAAGTGATAAAGCAGTTTTCCATTTTGCGGCATCAGTACCCCCACTGAACAATACGATTTTGACTGACGCACTCGCACTGGTCTAGGTTACTCATTTATGCACTCCTTTCACTTAGTCGAACTATCCAGTCAACCATCTAGTAACCAAACATACTATCAGCGGAAGATACCCATGTCACTGATAAAGAACGCCAAGGCGAGCCAATCGCTCACTTAAACAAAGGGTTACGAACGTCACCAACCCGAGCAAACGCTTCTCTAACACTGATTGAGCGCACTATCCAGCTTTCAAAGTCTTGCTAGAGGCAAAGGGGCAACATCTCCCCCGCTATATTCAGCAGGAATTCGAATATTTTTCCAGTGTGGCCGCCTAGAGTATGGTTTCTTACGCATATGCTGAGAGGATTTCCATCACGAGAGTGTGGCCGCCTTCAGCTGTAAACGGCGCAGCTTTTGCCCCAGACGTAGTGCCAGACGTAAGGCAGAAAATGCGGCACTACTGGTCGGCTAAGACGTTTTGTATCGGGCCGACAGTAGTCGCAGTCGTAAGTGTACAGTGCCTTTCAAGTGTTGCTTAATGGTTTTGAAAATCAAGTGAACGGGTGAAAAAGGATGTATTTAATTGCCGACTCATTCCATGTCCTTCAACCAGAAAGCCAACCTCAGCTCGTGGTGAGCTGATTTGATCTGAACACACTCGATAGGCGATCCACTGTGCATTTTGGTCTGTTAAGTCCAACTGAGTGGGGCCAAAAAGTTCAAATAAGGTGGGGTCCGTCAGGCGAATACTGACGTTGCGTAAATCGGGATGAAAACGTTCAACCTTCACATTGTAAAGATTACAGAAGGTACGCTCATCAAGCTGCATGAATAAGGGGCCTCGATCACGGGCAATATCAACTCGCAGGTTTTCTTTGGTAGAAAAGCCCAATAGTACCGCACTCATCGCAACCAACATAACTGCACCATAGCCAACGAGTCGAGGGCGAATCAGGGGGGATGGCTGCTTTTGCAGTTGGACTTCTGACGCAAAACGAATGAGTCCTTTGGGTCGCTCTAAGGTTTGCATGACACTGTCACACGCATCAATGCAGGCCGCACAGTCAATGCAGGCTGCTTGCAACCCTTCACGAATATCAACCCCCGTAGGACAAACCTGCACGCAGATTCCACAGTCAACACAATCCCCAATGGGATCTTGTAGAGCTTCCACTTGACGGCGTTTGCCTCTAGGTTCCCCGCGTTCAATATCATAGGTTACGGTTCGTGTGTGCTGATCAAACATTACCGCCTGGAAGCGTGAATAAGGACAGGCATGTAAACAAATTTTTTCGCGGACTAAGCCCGCATTCAAATAGGTTAATGTGGCCATGATGATCAGCCAACCTAAGGTCGTTGATGATTGAAATACGTCAGGGCTGACTAAATCACGAATAGGAATAAAGTAACCTGTGAAGGTGATAGAGGTTAGGCTAGCGACACCTATCCATAGCAGATGCTTGGTGATGCGTCTAAGAGAGTCATTCAGGGTGAGTGCGCGTTTTTCGCGGCGCGAACGCTGCTGAGCGGGTCCTTCTATCCAATCTTCGATCCGAATAAAAATCCAGGTCCAGATGCTTTGTGGGCAGGCAAATCCACACCAAACACGCCCCCACGCCACAGCGGCGAAGAACAGCAAACTGGCACCTGCAATCATGATTCCCGCTAATAATGGTAAGTCATGCCACGAGAGTTGAGTTCCAAAAAAAAGTATCTGACGCTGCTCGAACGAAAAAAGCAGCAATGGCGTTCCTTCCCACTCTAACCAGACAACTAAAAAAAACAGCACAATTAACGGCCAGCTGGTCAGGCGTCGCACATTCTGAAAATAGCCCTTCGTGAGGCGAACATGGAGCTTTCCATCCTTGGCATAGCTGGGCGTATTGATTTGAACAGCGTGGATTTTATCCATGGCGGCACATCCGAACAGTTTAATTGGATGCAGAATACACTTGCCTATCTGTCCATATCAGGTATAAATAAATTAATATTTATAGGTACAGATGAGGGGCTTGCCCGTGTCACGTTCTCCTTTGCGCTATCGTTATCAACAAGTCGAGGCTTGGTTGTTTGAAGGGATTGAACAGAAGCGCTGGCGCTTGGGAGAAAAACTGCCCTCTATTCGTCGTTTATGCCAGCTTCATCAGGTGTCTAAGGCGACAGTGTTGCATGCGCTGATGCATTTAGAGGCACAAGGATGGATAGAGGCACGACCTAAGTCCGGGTATTTTGTCACCTATCATGTCAACCCTCCCAAGGCAGCTCAGTCTCATAACATACTCGATGTGCCGCGTTTGGCAAATGTGAGTGATCTGTTTCTGGATATTATGCAGCGCAGTGCCGCATTTGATCTATTGCCATCAAGCCCAACGCTGGAGGAATCACCGGGAATTCGCACATTAAATCGGTCGATTGCCCGCGCGCTACGGCAACAAAACACTCAGGAAAGTCAGTATTATGACTCGCCAGCGGGTGATGCGGGGTTACGATCTCAATTGTCGATTCATCAAGCGCGGCGTGGCTGGCGAGTGGAAAGTGATGAACTCTGCATTACATCTGGAACACAGCAGGGGTTATTTTTAGCCTTGATGGCCAGTTGCCAGCCGGGTGATATTGTGGCGGTGGAGTCTCCAGGCTTTTATGGCGTGTTGCAATTGCTGGAGACATTGGGGTTGCAGGTGATTGAGGTGCCCAGCTCTGTCAATCATGGTATGGATATGGAAGCGTTGGAGACGATGCTGCAACGTTGGCCTATTCGTGCCTGTGTGGTTGCTCCAGCCTTCTCGACGCCCAGTGGTGCGCTCATGCCTATCGACAGACAGCGTAGATTGTTGGACTTAGCAGAGCGTCATGATTTGGTTGTGATTGAAGATGATATCTATGCTGACACAGCATTGGGTGAGATTCCAGCCCCCTTAAAAGCCTTAGATACGTCGGGGCGTGTGATTTTATGCAGTTCATTTTCGAAAAGTGTATCGCGTGATTTGCGAATAGGCTGGATTTGTGGAGGGCGTTGGCATCAACAGATACAACAGCTCAAGGTTGTGACACAGCTGGCCAACAGTCGCTTTTTACAGCAAGGGGTTGCACATTTTATGGCGGAAGGAGGGTTTGCGGCTCATCTTCGACGTCAGCGTCAAGTCTTGCAAAGGCGGCGAGATCAATTAATGATGTCTTTAAATGAGTGGCCCATTCAGCCGATGACAATCAGTCGTCCGCTGGGCGGGTTATCCATCTGGTTAGAGTTACCGGAGGCCGTGAATACACTGAATGCCTATTCGGAGGCTTTGCGTCAGGGAATTGTGATCACACCTGGACCACTCTTTTCTATATCGGGACGTTATGCCAATTGTTTACGATTAAGTTTTGCTCATCCTTGGAATAAACAGCGCCTACAGGCGCTTGCGCGACTGAAAACGCTCTTGTTTAAATGAGCGTCCTTATTAATCGGTGAATGAAAGAGGTGAGTATGCCGTCACAGACCCTCAAAGATATTATTTGGCAAGTGGTGTATTCGATACCTGAGGGGGAAGTGATGAGTTATGGTCAGATTGCAAGACTCTGCGGTTACCCTGGCCATGCACGTTATGTGGGCGCTGTTTTAAAGCAATTACCGGACGATTCGCAACTGCCTTGGCACCGGGTGATTAATGCTCAAGGACGCCTGTCTTTTCCTCCAGAGTCAGCCAGTTTTGCTCAGCAAAAAGCGCGCTTAGAAGCCGAAGGCTGGCGTTTGGACGGAAGCAAAGTGCGTCGTGTTTTACAGTCGAGTTAATAGGGCCGTTAGCGTCTGAATGTTAGTGTTTTTTGACCCGCCGACTGAGCCAGTTTAATAAGATAACAACACCTGACACCAGAACGGGAACGCTCACGGCCTGCCATAAAGGTAAGTTAATCCCCGGAAGCCAATAGGCCAAAGCATCTAACATTTTATGTCCAACTTGTATTGCATAATAGCTAATAGCAACAAATGAGAAGCCTTCGACCATTTGTTGTAATTTTAACTGTAACTTCGCCTTTTGCTCCATTGAGAGCAGTAACTGTTGGTTTTGCTGCTCCAGTTTTAGATTAATACGCGTCCTGAGGAGTTCAGTGGAGCGGCCCAATCGCCCTGATAAACTGTTTTGCCGGAATTGCACGGATTCACTGGTACGAAAGGCTGGAGTCAGTCGACGTGCGGTGAAGTCTTGCAGTGAAAGCTGATCATCAATCGCTTGTTCTTCCAGTGCTTTTAAACGATCCAATGTCAGCTGATAATAAGCGGCGGTTGCTTGCAAGCGCGAGTTATTTTCAGCAATTAATCGTTCCGTCGCGGCGGCCAGTTGAGTGATCTCATTGAGTAACTGCTCGTCATTGTGGGGCTCTTGTTCAATTCGCTGCGTTAAACACGCAAGATCTTGTTCTAATTGATTGAGCTTGAGCAAGCTTTGCCGTGACACGGGCCAGCCCAGTAACGATAATTTTCGGTAGTTGCCTAAGTCGAATAACTGCTGCGCCAAACGTCCCAAGGCCGAAGCCGATAATCCCTTATTGATCAGCAGCATTCGGCCGGCGCCCTCAGCGTGCTTTTGAAAGTCAGTCCAGATCCGTGCTTTACCCGCGGCCAGATGGCTACTAATGCAGTTCTCAGGATTAAAGAGCATGGCTATTTCGGCATCAGGCAGGGATTGTTCTTCAGGGAGTACGGTGAGCTGAATAATGCGAAAAATTTGACCGGGAATGCCGTTAAACCAATCGCGGGCAGGTAAAAAATCCAATGGGTCATCAAACCAGGGTTGGTTCGCACCTGTACGAATAAATGTATAACTCGAAAACTCACCGTGACGTTCCCAGCGCAGCCATTGGCCATAAAGTGGTAGGGTTATATCCTGTGCTGTGTCAGCAAGGACTTGGCCCAATTGTGCTGAGAGTTGTTGCATCAGCTGTAATTCCAACGCCCGCGAGGCGGGGTCGACTGTTAGGGTAAAGTGGCAGAGGCTACAGGGAGTGCTGATGGGTGGGAACGTCCGTTGTTGAAGCTCTTTATCTAGGACATCTCGCAATGGGTGACTGCGACTCGATAGACTTTCCATTGCACACCTCTTTGTGGCTAAGAAGACTGTATGTATTGTGAGTTGTTTGGGAAGATTGCAGTTTGTGTGCCAGTTGACTTTAGTTTACTAAGACTAGTAAAAATGGATGACAAATTATTTAAATTGCGAAAATGTTTGTATTGCGGCGTGGAAAGGCTCGTCAATCAAATCCTTTATTAGCACTTTTTTAATGATGTTTGCGTGTTTTCGGTGCATAGCGATCTCGATCAAATATGCTTTGAGTGATGGATATTCCTGTTTTTTATTATAAGTACCATGCATATGGTATTTCCCTAATCAATCTAAATTTAATTAGTGGAATATGCCGATCACCATTGGAGTAATAGATTTTTATCAATAGACATTAAATGGACAAGGATAGGGTGTAATTCATATGTTATCTGCTCAAACTCAATCAGTATCATGCACGAGATCTATCGCCAATTTTTTGTCACAATGTCTCATGTCGGTGAGCTGATAATGAGATCGTCGAGTACACATCTGAAAGTCCCAACCAGTTTAGTTTTGAATTGGAGGGCCACCGTAGCTCTTGCTGAGTATCGGGTTGCTCGCCCCCAGAGTAGGAGCGAGCGATGCACGAAGATGATTACTGAGCCGACAAGAATGTGTCGGTGCTAACGACCTCAGCATAGGCGAAGGCCAGTGCAGCCATAAAGGCAGCATGCACTTGAGGCGCTGGAACATGCACACCATTGAACTCAACACTGAGTGTAGCGCAGGCGTCGTGTATAAGGGTGTTGCTGTAACCTAAATCAGAAGCGGCGCGCGTGATGGCATCGATACAGATATGGCTCATGGCACCCGTGATCACTAGGCGAGTAATGTCCTCTCGCTGAAGCAGCGCGTGCAGCTCAGTGCCCTTGAAGCTGTTGACCTCATTTTTCAAAATTTGGAACTCACCATCCGCAGGCTGCAGGCTTTGATGGATGTTAGCGCCTTCGCTGCCAGGCACAAAAAAGGGTGCATCGCTGGATGGGAATTCATGACGCACATGGATGACTGGCAGTCCACGCTCGCGAAAGTCAGCCAATACTCGAGCGGCATTAATGGCCGCTGCTTCTACGCCCTCCAGAATCCACTTGCCACCGGGAAAATAATCCTTCTGCATATCGACGATGATCAGTGCTGTTTTACTCATGCTTTTCTCCTGTTAAAGGGTTGTCGCTCATCATAGCCTTTCCTGTTACCCTGTTCGGGTGGCAAAACTGACATTAACAAGGCTAAAACTGACATGTCTAAGACTATACTTGTCGCTATACTCATGGTGCCGGGTACTGCACTTTCCGCAGTCCACGGTTTGATCGACCTATTCATGTCTGCTAACCGCATGTTGGCTCAATTGCAGCAGGCGCCTGATCTTCAGTTTAAGGTTGTCTGTTGGAAACTTGAGCAGGGGCAATTGTTACCCTTGGATGAGATGGAGTCTTCGCCGTCGTTAGTCATTGTGCCACCGATACTGGAAGGGCAGGCCTACCTTGAACCTCAACCGTTGGTTTGCTCGTTTCTGCAAGACTGGCATCGGCAGGGGGCTATGATCTGTTCCGCCTGCGCGGGTGCTTTTCTGCTGGCACAAGCGGGTCTGTTGGATGGGCGCAAAGCGACAACCCACTGGCAACTGGAAGGTGTTTTTCGTTATCACTACCCCGAGATCGATCTAGATACCAATGCTCTGCTCTTGTCAGACTCGGATCTGGTGACCGCAGGTGGTGTGATGGCTTGGATTGATCTGGCACTGCATTTAATTGGGCGTTATGTTCCGCCTTCAGTCGTCCAAGCATTGGGACGCTTTCTGGTGGTGGATACTGGGTCGCGTCAGCAAAGCTATTACCGTTCATTCATGCCATTGATGTTGCACGGAGATGCGTCGGTTCTGAGAGTGCAGCATCATTTACATAAAGAGTATCGACACAAACAATCTACCCGAGAAATGGCGGAGCTAGCTGGCCTGACGGAGCGCACGTTTATGCGACGCTTTCACCGAGCCACTGGCTTTCGTCCCACGGAGTATCTGCAGCAACAGCGGTTGCTTAAAGCTCGCGAGGCGCTTGAGAACAGTCGAGTAACGGTCGAGCGTGTGGCGTGGGAAGTGGGATACGAAGATGTGAGCGCTTTTCGTAAGATGTTTCATAAACAGACAGGGCTAACACCTAGCCAATATCGGGAAAGGTTTGGTATTTAATGACAAAAATGTAATTTTGCTGTCATGTGTCTGAAAGAGAGCGGCGACTAAGATGAGTATAAAGCAAGCAAATGAGGAAGACATCATGCGTAAAGCAATTATACTAAGCAGCTTATTGGTGGCATCAGGTGCTGCATTTTATGCCTTTGCCGGTAATCATCAATCCGCTGGGCATCAAGGACATCAAGGACATCAAGGGCATCATAACAAGCACGAACAGCATAGCAGCAATAGTGCCGCTCATGCGGAAATACCCGCTTCAGTGGCGGCTTATCAAGCAATTAATGATCAAATGCATTCCGCTATGAGTATCGAGTTTACGGGTGATGCCGATGTTGATTTTGTTCGTGGTATGATCCCCCATCACGAAGGCGCAGTCGAGATGGCTAAGGTGGTGTTGGAACATGGCAGCGATTCTGAAATCCGTGCTCTAGCAGAGGCGGTGATCGAAGCACAAGTGGAGGAAATTGAGATGATGCGCCGCTGGCTTGCAGAAAGAGGCCTTGATTAAGCAGCATGAAAATTCTGATCGTCGAAGATGAACACAAAACCGGCGACTATCTTCGCCAAGCTTGAGTGAGGCCGGGTTTGTTGTTGATTTGGCACGTGATGGCATCGACGGAATGCATTTAGCACTGACTGGCGAGTATGACCTGTTAGTGCTCGATGTTATGTTGCCTGGTATTGATGGTTGGGGCATTCTTCAAGCTGTGCGCCGGGCCGAACAGGACATCCCGATCCTATTTCTAACTGCAAGAGATAGGGTCGAGGATCGCGTACAAGGGCTGGAAATGGGCGCAGATGACTATTTAATCAAACCCTTTGCGTTTTCTGAACTGCTCGCTCGCATTCGAAGTCTGGCACGTCGTGGTAAAAGTAAACCTATCGAAAATTTATACATTGCTGATTTGGAACTCGATATTATCAAGCGGCGCGTGACTCGAAGCGGGCAGAGAATCGATTTAACGGCAAAGGAATTTAGTTTACTGGAGTTGTTACTCAGACGTAGAGGAGAAGTGCTTTCTCGTTCACTGATTGCGTCTCAAGTATGGGATATGAATTTCGACAGCGACACCAATGTTATTGATGTCGCTGTGCGTCGTTTGCGTGCCAAAGTGGATGAGGCCTATGAGCCAAAACTTATTCGCACCGTCAGGGGGATGGGGTACGTTATCGAGGTAGACGAAGTGTGAGAAAAACGCTGTCTCTTACGGCTCGATTAGCGCTGCTTTTTGCCTCCATGGCCTGTGCTTTCTTAGTGTTCGTGGCGATATTTATTGATCGCAGTGTCTCAGCTCATTTTGATGAGTTGGATCTTCACGACCTGTCAGCAAAACGAGTTCAGGTTGAAACCTTGTGGGGCCACATTCATTCAAAAGATGACCTTAAGGGATTGCCTCTTCGGATCGATGATGCGTTTGTAGGTCATGACACGGTCGCGCTGTTGATCACTCTGCCACAAACATCATGGCAATATACCTTAAACGCGGATAAGTTCGGTGATATACACACTCAGCTGCACAATTCTCTAGACCCTTTTTTTAAATGGGATACCGCGGGGGGCGGTCATTATATTGGTCAGTCTATCCTTTTAAAAGCTGGAGTCCCTGGCGCATCTGAAGTCAACCTTTTGATTGGGTTAGATATCTCTCACCATGTTCATTTTCTGGAGCAGCTAAGGCTGTACTTAGGCTTGGGTATTGGTGTGGCCACCTTGCTTGCTGGGTTATTGGGTTGGTTCGCGGCATATAAAGGATTGGCACCGATACGCAAGGTTGCTTCAACCGCCCGGCAACTCTCTGCCAAGCGCTTGGCTGAACGGCTTTCGACTGATGATGCGCCTGCCGAAATGCAAGAGTTAATAGTAGCCTTTAATGGCATGTTAGAGCGCTTGGAAGCTTCATTTCGTCGCTTAAATGAGTTTTCCGATGATATTGCACATGAGTTGCGCTCCCCCGTTTCCAATTTAATGACTGAGACCCAAGTAGCGCTCTCGCGTATAAGGTCTGCTGATGAATACCGGGAAGTCTTGCACTCCAACCTAGAGGAATTTGATCGCTTAGCCCGGATGATTGCGGATATGTTGTTTTTGGCTAAAACCGATAATGGCGAGCTTCCAACCCCCTTAAAAACCGTTCATCTGGATAGAGAAGTGATCGCGTTATTGGAGTTTTATGAAGCGCTAGCTGACGAAAAGCAGCTTCGACTGACACTTGAAGGGGAGGGATGGGTAAGGGGAGAGCCTTTGATGTTGCGACGGGCCTTGTCGAATCTACTGTCCAACGCTATTCGACACACACCCTCTGGTGAACATATAGCTATTAACATTCATCAGCAAAAAAACGGGGTGAATTTGACCATTAGTAATCCAGGAGAGCCGATTCCTGCCGATCAAATTTCGCGTATTTTTGATCGTTTTTATCGAGTTGATCCCTCACGGTCAAGACATGGTGATGGTTCTGGACTTGGCTTATCCATCACTCGTTCAATCGTTGAGGCCCATGGTGGAGAGATCTCTGTTGAATCCAATCCGGTACTTACTACTTTTATGATAAGGATTCCTCTGGCGTAAAACGTGCGTGGTCGGAGACGATTGGTGGGTAGGATTGATGGTTGCTTGGGGGCTATGAGGTTGACTTGGCTCAATTAATGACCGAATTGGAGAGCTTACGTCAACATGCACAATCAATTTGCGATAAGCTGACTTTCTATATAAGTTAACTAAATTAAATTCTTGCTACAGTAGGAAGGCTTAGATGATCTAAGGAGAGATTTACACGCGCGTCAGACATCTAAGGCACGAAGGCTTGTAATGTGTGTACTGAGTCAGCACTTCATTGCTGCGGGTCTATACACTGCATCGCTACACTAGCCCATATTGAGTCACTAACTAATTTCATTTTTTAAAATACGCAAAATAGTATAGTTGTTTAGGAATAACGATGGCCATTAAGAAAACCGAACTTTACTCTTCCCTTTGGGCCAGCTGCGATGAGCTGCGCGGCGGCATGGATGCCAGTCAGTACAAAGACTACGTACTGACCATGCTCTTTATGAAGTATGTTTCCGATAAGTACAAAGGCGACCCCTACGGCATGATTGTGGTGCCGCAAGGTGCGAGTTTTGACGATATGGTCGCCCTGAAAGGCGACAAAGAGATCGGCGATAAAATCAATAAAGTCATCAGCGCGCTGGCCGAAGAGAACGACCTGAAAGGCGTGATAGACGTTGCCGACTTTAACGATGAAGACAAGCTCGGCAAAGGCAAAGAAATGGTCGACCGCTTGGGCAAACTGGTCGGTATTTTTGAAGGGTTAAATCTGGGCGATAACCGCGCTGATGGTGATGACTTACTGGGCGATGCCTACGAATACTTAATGCGCCACTTTGCTACCGAATCAGGCAAATCCAAAGGGCAATTTTATACACCCTCGGAAGTATCGAAAATTCTGGCCAAAGTGATTGGCATTGATAGCAACACCCCGCAAGATGCCACCGTATACGACCCCACTTGTGGCTCCGGCTCGCTGCTGCTTAAAGCCAGCGACGAAGCACCGCGTGGCTTAAGTATTTTCGGCCAAGAAATGGACAACGCCACCAGCGCCTTGGCGCGCATGAACATGATTCTGCACAACAACGCCACCGCTAAAATCTGGAAAGGCAACACCATTGCCGACCCGCAGTGGAAAGAAGCAAACGGCCAGTTAAAAACATTCGACTTCGCCGTGGCCAACCCGCCGTTTTCCAATAAAAACTGGACCAGCGGCATCAACCCGCAAGAAGACGAATTTGGCCGCTTCAGTTGGGGCATTCCACCCGAGAAAAACGGCGACTACACCTTTTTGTTGCACATCATTAAAAGCCTAAAAAGCACCGGAAAAGGTGCGGTCATTCTGCCGCATGGCGTATTGTTTCGCGGCAATGCCGAAGCGCGCATTCGTGAAAACCTGATTAAGCAAGGTTACATCAAAGGTATTATCGGTTTGCCTGCCAACCTGTTTTATGGCACCGGCATCCCTGCGTGCATTATCGTCATCGACAAAGAGCACGCGAACGCGAGAGCCCTCAGCGCTACTGGCGAAGCCAGTGATATAAAGAGCGGCATTTTTATGGTCGATGCCAGCAAAGGCTTCGCCAAAGACGGCAATAAAAATCGCCTGCGCAGTCAGGACATCCACAAAATCGTCGATGTCTTTACCAAGCAGTTGCAACTGCCGCGTTACTCGCGCATGGTGCCGCTCAGTGAGATTGCCACCAACGACTACAACCTCAACATTCCGCGCTATATCGACGCCAGTGAGCATGAAGACCTGCACGACTTAAGCGCTCACCTGCAAGGTGGCATTCCTAACCGTGACATTGACGCACTGCAAGCCTACTGGCAGGTATTCCCCAGCCTCCGTGCCAGCTTGTTTGCACCTGGTCGCCCAGGTTACAGCAACGCGCTGGTCAAGGCCTCGGCCGTAAAAGCCAGTATTCTGGCGCATCCAGAATTTACCGCCTTTGCCAGCGCCAGCCTTCAGCCCTTTATCGAATGGTCTAACGCTGCCGCGTTGGATGAGATCAGTGTGGGAGAAAAGCCTAAAGACATCATTCACCGTATCAGCGAAGCGCTGCTGCAAGGCTACGAACAAACCCCGCTGTTAAGTAAATACGACATCTACCAGATCCTAATGGATTACTGGGCAGAATCCATGCAAGACGATGTCTACGTGTTGGTTCAAGATGGATGGCAGGCAGGTAAAGTACTGCGCGAATTGGTCGCCAAGAAAGGTGAAAAACTCAAAGAAACACCCGACCTAGTCATTGGCAAGAACAAGTACAAAGCAGAATTGATACCACCTGTGCTGATCGCAGAGCGCTTCTTTGGTAGCAAATTGAGGCAGATTGAACAGTTACAGGCCGATCTCGACAGCGCCACACAAGAACTGGAAAGCTTTGTCGAGGAAAACAGCGTTGACGAAGGCCTACTAAGCGATGCTCTGAACGACAAAGACAAAGTGACCGCCGCCTCGGTGAAAGCCCGCCTAAAACTGGCTATCGATGCAGAAGAGCGCAAAGTGTTGCAACAATGCAGCAAGCGGATGGATGCAGAAAGTATTGCCAAAAAAGCGTTGAAAACCGCGCAGGATGAACTTGATCTGGCCATCTTCAAGCATTACAGCACGCTAGATGAAGAAGACATCAAAGCGCTACTGGTGGACGACAAATGGCTGGCCACACTGCAAAGCAATATCGTCGCTGAAATTGAGCGCGTTACCCAGCAATTGGCTAATCGCGTCAAAGAGCTGGAAGAACGCTACAGCGAACCGCTCCCCGCCGTTACCCAATCCGTAGATCAGCTGAGTGAAAAGGTGGCGGGGCACTTAAAAGCCATGGGCTTGGAGTGGTCGCTATGAGCGCCCCACAACCCACGGATTTGAGCAGGCTGGTCGAGGCCATCAGCAGCCAAATTGAGCAAGCCAGAAACCAGGTTCGCCAAAGCGTAAACAGCGCGATGGTACAGAGCTACTGGCAAATAGGCCGTTTGATTGTTGAAGATGAGCAGCAGGGCGAAAGCCGTGCGGCCTATGGCAAACAGCAGTTGCAGCAGCTGTCCAAGCAGCTCACTGAGCGTTTAGGCAAAGGTTTTGATGTTGGCAACTTGCGTAATATGCGCCAGTTTTATCTCACCTTTCCAATTCACGACGCAGTGCGTAGTGAATTGAGCTGGACACACTACCGCGTCTTAATGCGGATAGACAACCCTGCCGCTAGGGATTGGTACTTGCAAGAGGCCATCAGCCAAAGCTGGAGCGCCCGCGCTCTGGAACGCCAAATCAGCACGCTCTACTACGAGCGCCTGTTAACCAGCCAAGAAAAAGCCTTGGTCGAACAGGAGGCTAAAGCCAAGACCCAGCCACTGGCAGAAACAGCCAAAGACTACCTACGCGACCCTTACATTCTCGACTTTCTAAACCTGCAAGATAAAACCTACCAAGAAAGCGAGCTGGAGCAGGCCATCATCAGCAACCTGCAACAATTCCTTCTGGAACTGGGCAAAGGCTTTGCCTTTGTCGAACGCCAGCAGCGCATCCGCTTTGATGACGAAGCTGAATTTAAGGTAGAGAGCTACATCGAATTGGTGTTTTACAACTTCAAGCTCAAATGCTTTTTAGCACTCTGTTGGTACGCGTGGTTAAGACAGTGGCAAATGGATATGTACAGGAAGTACGGAATGTCGCGGTGGCATGGATGCCAAGGAGCGACGAACTATGTCCGCCTATATGACGAACAGCGTAAAGGCGACGACGACAACCCCACCATCGGGCTGGTGCTTTGCAGCGAAAAAAGCGAAGCCGTGGTGAAGTACTCAGTACTGGCCGACCAAAAACAACTGTTCGCCGCCAAATACCTGCCCTACCTGCCCACAGAAGAAGAGCTGAAACGGGAGCTGGAGCGCGAGCGTGAACAGGCTATAGCGCAACTGCAACAGAAGGAGTTAGAGAGATGAGAAATTTTTCGGGAAAAAATTTGCACGCCGGAACCGGCGGCCCGAAGGGCGGAGGCATGGATAGCCGACGTACTGATCAAGTTGCAGAAATGAATCCAAAGTATTTAGCTGACGAGGCTTCGTACGCAGTTCCGGTTGGCTATAAGCAAACGGAAGTTGGAGTGATACCGGGGGATTGGGAAGTTAAAAAACTTAGAGCAATATCACCATCTCAGAGTGTTGGGTTGGTTATTAACCCATCTTCTTACTATTCGACTCGAGGAAATATACCAATGTTGGTTGGTTCTCATGTCAATGAGAACAAGATTAACTGGGAATCAGCTAATCGTATAACGTCCGAGAGCAATGCAAAGTTACCAGCATCGAGACTTAATTCTGGTGATCTTGTAACAGTTAGGGTTGGTGACCCTGGCGTGACAGCAGTAGTACCACCTGAACTCGATCAGTCAAACTGCGCATCAATGATGATTATCAGAAAGGGAGATAAATTCGATTCTCACTGGCTTTGCTTTCTTATGAACTCCAGTATTGGTAAGTCAAGAGTTGAGGGGGTTCAGTACGGGACGGCTCAGAAGCAGTTTAATATTATTGATGCTGTAGATTTTCTATTTCCATTTCCACCCAAACCAGAACAAACCGCCATCGCCAATGCGCTATCCGATGTCGATGCGCTGATCAGTGAACTGGAAAAACTGATCGCAAAAAAACAGGCCATCAAAACTGCCACCATGCAACAACTCCTTACCGGCCGCACCCGCCTGCCGCAGTTCGCCCTGCGTGAAGACGGCACACCCACAAATTCGTCGGGAACGAATTTGCACGCCGGAACCGGCGGCCCGAAGGGCGAAGGCCAGGACGGCCTTCGCAAAGGCACCAAGCCAAGTGAGCTGGGTGAAATACCGGAGGATTGGGTGGTTGTGCCTTTCGGTAATACCCTGTCTATCAGGCATGGTAAAAATCAGAAAGCCGTTGAGAATCCAAACGGCACCATACCCATTTTTGCGACTGGCGGGCAAATTGGATGGGCAGACCAATACCTTTGGAATAAACCCTCGGTTTTGATTGGCCGCAAAGGAACTATCGATAAGCCTAGATATGCAGATCAGCCATTTTGGACTGTAGATACTCTTTTCTATTGTGAAATTAAAGATTGTGCTGATCCAAAATTCATTTTATATAAGTTTTGCATGATTGACTGGATGCAATACAACGAGGCTTCGGGTGTTCCAAGCTTAAATGCCAGCACTATTGAGCGTGTTTTAGCATCGTTGCCAGTAAAAGAAGAACAAACCGCCATCGCCACCATCCTGTCCGATATGGACGCAGAGATTCAGGCACTGGAGCAACGCCTTGGCAAAACCCGCCAAATCAAACAAGGCATGATGCAAGAACTACTGACTGGCAGAATAAGATTAGTCCAGCCATTAAAGGAGGTTATGCATGAGTGAAACTGTTTTTGAACATGGTAGCCGCTGGTTAAAGGCCGACTTCCACCTCCATACTCGCGCTGATAAAGAGTTTACCTATACTGGTGAAGACAATGACTATCTTAATCAGTATGTTGCGGCGCTTGCGAATGCTGGCATTGGTCTTGGGGTTATCACCAACCACAATAAATTTGATGCTGATGAATTTAAGGCGCTACGCAAAAAAGCCAAAAAATCAGGCATTGGCTTATTGCCGGGCATTGAGTTATCCATCAAAGATGGTCAGGCCGGTGTGCATACCTTGGTAGTATTTTCGGATGAGTGGTTTAATAACAAAGAACAAACCAACCATATTCAGACGTTTCTTAGCCTGACTTTCGCTGGTATAGCGAACTTTGAAGATGAAAATGCGCGCTCGAACCACGATATTGTCGAAACGGTTCGTGAGCTGGATAAATTTCACAAAGATTATTTTCTCATCTTCGCACATGTTGAAGCCCCAAAGGGCTTATGGAAGGAACTCGCACCAGGGCGAATTAAAGATTTATTTGATAACGCGACAGTAAGACGTAGAGCGTTGGCTTTTCAAAAAGTGCGTACCCGCGATGAGCGCGCGAAAATCCAGCAGGCATTAGGTAATTTATATCCGGCTGAAGTGGAAGGTTGTGATGCTAAGAACCTTGCGGATATGGCGGCCCGTAAAGAGGCAAGCTACCTAAAACTTGGCTCATTCAGCTTTGAGGCGGTTAAGTTTGCGCTGCGCGATAAAGCCTCCAGAGTCCGTGCAGAGTTGCCAAGCTACAAGCATTCTTATATTCAAAAAATCCGTTTTGAAGGGGCTGGTACCTTGGGCGGTACCGAAATTTGCCTGTCGCCTGAGCTTAATACCCTGATTGGTATCCGTGGTAGTGGTAAATCATCCGTGTTGGAAGGTGTACGTTACGCGCTGAATATTCCCTTTGGCGATAAGTCGTCGGATGTGGAATACAAAGAGGGGCTTGTAAAACACTTACTGCGTAGTGGTGGCAAAATTACCATCGACGCCATTGACCGCCGCGGCCAACCCTATCAAATCCGCCGCATATTGGGTGAGCGCGCCGATGTGTATGTGAACGGTCAGTTGCAACCGGGCGTGTCGGTGCGTGAAACGGTGTTGCATCAGCCGATTTACTTTGGCCAGAAAGATCTTTCCAGCACGGGCGCTGGCTTTGAAAAAGATTTGATTGAAAAGTTGCTTGGCGACGCACTGGTGCCCGTTCGACAAAAAATTGAGCAAGGTCGGCAGCGGGTGGTGGATGCGATTAATCAGATTAAGCGTCTAACCCGAGCGGCAACGCAAAAGCAAGAATGGTTGCAGAAAAAGCAAGATGCTGAATTTAAGCTCAAGTTCTATCAGCAACACGGTGTTGAAACTAAGCTACAAAAGCAAATTGACTTTGAGCGCGACGAACGCAAAGCACAGCAAGTCATTCGAGGTGCTGAGCATTATCTATCCGAGCTCAATAGTTTTGTGGCCAGCTTTGAAGATGAGCTAAAAAACCAGGCGTTGTATAAATCTGCCCAAAATCAGATATTTTTTGATGACTTTTTTGCGACCTACCAGCAGTTGATTGCTGGCTTTGATGGCATTAAGCAAACGGTGCTCAATGGTCACAATACGGTTGCGCTATTACAACAGAAGCTGGCTGGCTTTGTGCAACAAAAGCAGGCGCTAAAAGAAGAGTTTGCCGAGATTGAACGCAAACTGGCTACAGAGCTTAAGCAAGCCGGTGCACAGGCTATTAGCCCGCAAGAGTTTAAGCAGCTTAAAAGCTTGTTAGACCAAGCCGAGCAAATGTTAGCCGTACTAGCCAAAAGCGAGCAGCAGTATGCGGATTTGAATCAATCCCTAGAGCGTGAATTAGCGCAGCTTAATGACCTATGGCTGGAGGAGTACCGAACCATTGAGCAGGTGCTGAGCAAGATCAATCGAGTTGATTCGCCCCTTAAAATTGTTCCTCAATTTAAAGCGCATAAGGCTGCTATGCTTAAGCACATTCAAGATTTGTATCGAGGGAGCCGTATTCGTGAAGCAACGTTGCAAAGTGTGGTAGATGAATACAGTGATTTCGCATCGGCCTATCGCGACATTGAAAAGCTGAAAAGCACGCTTGGCGGGTCTTTTGATACTTTCTGGCAGTATTTTGAAGACAACTTAGAAGCCTTGTTAACCTGGCAAGTGCCGAATGTGTTTACTATCGAGTATCACGGCAAAGCACTGGCGCACCACTCATTGGGGCAACGGGCATCAGCATTGATGCTGTTTGTGTTGAGCCAGCAAGAAAACGACGTGGTAATCATTGATCAGCCAGAAGATGATTTGGACAACCAAACCATCTATGAAGATGTCATCAAGCTGATTCGAGAGCTTAAGCCTTCTACCCAGTTTATCTTCGCGACACACAACGCCAATATTCCGGTGCTGGGTGATGCTGAGCAGGTGATTGCCTGTGAGTATCGAGATGACCATATCGCGTTAGTTAACGGCAGCATTGACTGTGCTGAAGTTCAGCAACGCATTGTAAGTATCATGGAAGGTGGTGCCGAAGCCTTCGAGAAACGTAAGCAGGTATATGAAGCATGGAAACCGAAGAACTCTTAGCCATTATTGCGCGTGATGAAGATAGTCGACATCAGTTTAAAGCCGATGTTAATAACGCCTCATCTTTGGGGGCTGAGATGGTCGCATTTTCCAATAGTGCCGGAGGGCTAATCCTAATTGGAGTTAAGAATGACGATGGTTCGCGGTCTGGATTAACTAGAGATGATATAGGTCGAATCAATCAAATCGTCGCTAATGCGGCGACAAATAATGTCCGCCCCCCTATAAACCCAGTGACAGAAAACATCCTGCTACCTGATGGGTTAGTAATAGTTGTTCATATAGAACAAGGTATTAGCAAACCTTATATGGATACTCAGGGGTTTGTTTGGGTTAAAAATGGATCAGATAAACGCAGAGTAACCGCACGCGAAGAACTCCAACGAATGTTTCAAGAAGCTGCACTGATACACGCTGATGAGATCCCCGTTGGCGGTAGTTCAGTTACAGACATAGACCAAGAGTTTTTTGATGCATTTTTCGAGAGGGAATATGGCGAACGAGTTGAAGACCAAGACGTATCTCGCGTTCAACTGCTTGAAAACATGAATTTGGCAAAAAAAGGCCAGCTCAACATCTGCGGCACTTTGTTGTTTGCGTCACGACCACAAATGCGCTTACCTATTTTTATTGTAAAAGCGGTGGCCTTTCCTGGAGTTGATATCGAAGACGAGCACTATCTCGACAGCCAGGATATTAACGGAAAACTGTCTGATGTGTTCCAAAAAGTTCTGGGTTTTGTGTTGGCTAACATTCGCCATGTGCAGAATGAACAAGGCATCAACTCAGTAGGTGAGCCTGAAATTCCGAGAATCGTGCTTGAAGAGCTTATTGCCAATGCGCTTATCCATCGCGATTACTTTGTATCCGCACCGATTAAGGTTTTGGTGTTTGCTGATCGAATTGAAATCGTGAGCCCCGGTCACTTGCCCAATAATTTAACGATAGAAAACATCAAAATGGGTAATTCGAATATTAGAAACCCAATTTTGGCATCGTTTGCTCCAAAAGTGTTGCCATATCGGGGTCTTGGGAGTGGCATAAAACGGGCTATAAGAGCGTATCCAGACATTGAGTTTATTGACGACAGGGCTGGCAATGCGTTCAAGGCCATTATTAAGCGAGCACAATAAATAGCGAGCATGGTTGGTAGTATTATGTGCTCAAAAGCTCATTTGCTTGATCCTTGCTTGATTGGCAAGCGGAACAAGCTTCGGATTGATTAGAGGTTAGAATGAGTAACGTAGGTCAACGAGAGCGCGCCACTCAGAACCGCATTGTTCAGTTTTTTCAAACCGATTTGGGCTATCGCTACCTAGACGATTGGCAGGACCGCGCTAATAATAAAAATATTGAAGTCGAAATCCTAGTTGATTGGCTGAAAAAACGCGGTGTCAGCGAATCATTGATTAACCGTGCGATTCGCCAATTGGATACGGCAGCAGCGCTGGGCGAAGGCAAAAAGCTCTATTACGCCAACAAAGAGGTGTATCGCCTGCTGCGCTACGGCGTGAAAGACAAAGAAGGCGCTGGCCATTTAAACGAAACTGTGTGGCTGATTGACTGGCAGAACCCTGAAGCGAACGATTTCGCCCTTGCCGAAGAGGTGACTATTAAGGGTGAAAACAAAAAGCGCCCAGACATAGTGCTCTATGTAAACGGTATCGCGCTGGGCGTTATCGAATTGAAGCGCTCATCGGTGTCTGTTTCAGAAGGCATTCGCCAAAACTTGGATAACCAGAAGAAAGAGTTTATCCGCAATTTCTTTACCAGCATGCAATTGGTGATGGCGGGTAACGACACCCAAGGCTTGCGTTACGGCACCATTGAAACTCCTGAAAAACACTACCTTGAGTGGAAGGAGGAGTTTGCCAATCCTTATGAGCACAAGCTTGATTTTCATCTGAGCCGAGTGTGCAACAAAGCACGCTTGCTACAAATTATCCATGATTTTATCGTGTTCGATGCCGGCATTAAAAAAACCTGCCGCCACAATCAGTTCTTTGGTATTGAAGCGGCGAAGCGCCATATAGCAAGGCGTGAGGGCGGTATCATTTGGCACACCCAAGGGTCGGGTAAAAGTCTGACTATGGTGTGGTTGGCAAAATGGATACGCGAAAATATAAAAGACGCCCGTGTGTTGATCGTGACCGATCGTACCGAACTGGACGAGCAGATTGAAAAAGTGTTCACCGGCGTTGAGGAAGACATTTATCGCACCAAAAGCGGTGCTGATTTGGTGGCGACACTCAACCAGCCAAACCCTTGGTTGGTGTGCTCGTTAGTGCACAAATTTGGTCGGCAATCCGATTCGGATAATGATGTTGCTACGGATGAGTTTATTGCCGAGTTAAAGAAGTCTCTCCCGTCGGATTTCAAAGCCAAAGGTAACCTATTTGTGTTTGTGGATGAGTGTCATCGTACTCAATCAGGTAAGTTGCACGAAGCAATGAAGTCCATTCTGCCTGAAGCCATGTTTGTCGGCTTCACTGGCACGCCGCTGATGAAGAAGGACAAGAAAAAATCGGTTGAGGTGTTTGGCCCTTATATTCATACCTATAAGTTTGATGAAGCCGTGGCCGATGGCGTGGTGCTCGATTTACGTTACGAAGCACGAGACATTGACCAAAATGTCACTTCGCAGAAAAAGGTAGATGAATGGTTTGAGGCTAAAACTCGCGGCTTATCTCGATTAGCGAAAACCCAGTTGAAACAGAAGTGGGGCACCATGCAGAAGGTGCTGTCCAGTAAGTCGCGTTTACAGCAGATTGTGAATGACATCCTGTTGGATATGGATACCAAGCCACGCCTGATGGATGGCTATGGTAATGCCATGCTGGTCTGCTCTAGCGTTTATAAAGCTTGTAAGGCCTATGAAATGTTCAGCCAAACCGACTTGGCCGGTAAGGTTGCCATTGTCACCAGTTTTCAGCCGAGTGCTGCGAGTATTAAGGGGGAAGAAACCGGTGAAGGTTTAACGGAAAAGCTCTTTAAGTACGATATTTACCGCAAGATGCTGGCCGACTACTTCGAGCAACCGGAAGAAAAGGCCGCAAACCGGGTTGAAGAGTTTGAGCAGGAAGTTAAAAAGCAATTCATTGCCGAGCCGGGGCAAATGCGACTGCTGATCGTGGTCGATAAGCTACTAACCGGTTTTGACGCGCCATCGGCCACCTATTTGTACATCGACAAACAGATGGCCGATCATAACCTGTTTCAGGCGATTTGCCGCGTGAACCGCTTGGATGGGGATGATAAAGAATACGGTTACATCATCGACTACAAGGACTTGTTTCGCTCGTTGGATAAAGCAATTTCTGATTACACTCAAGGCGCATTCGATGGCTACGATAAAGAGGATGTTGCTGGTTTATTAAAAGACCGCCTAGAGCAAGCCCGGCTGGACTTGGACAATGCACTGGAAATGGTGCGAGCTCTGTGTGAGCCGGTAAAGGCCCCGCGAAACACTGAAGACTACATTCATTATTTTTGTGGTGAGTCTGGTTCTAATCAGGATGAGCTTACGGAGAAAGAAGCGCTGCGCTTAACGCTTTATCAGAACGTTGCCAAACTGCTGCGTGCGTTTGCCAATATCGCCAATGAATTGCCTGATGCAGGTTATTCTGTGCAAGATGTAGACTCGATCAGAACAGAGGTTGCTCATTTTGAAAAAGTCCGTGACGAAGTAAAACTGGCCAGTGGCGATTTGGTAGAAATGAAACGCTTTGAGCCTGCGATGCGTCACTTGTTAGATATGTATATTCGTGCGGATGACAGCGAAGTGCTGATGGATTTTGAAGAGCTGGGGCTAATTGAGCTTATCGTTGAAAAAGGTGCTGATGTCGTGGAGGCTTTGCCTGAGAGTATTCGTAAAAACCAGGAAGCCATGGCTGAAACTATCGAGAATAACGTGCGTAAAACCATCGTCGATGAAAACCCGGTTAACCCCAAGTATTACGAGCAAATGTCGGTGTTATTGGATGAGCTGATTGAGCTTCGTCGCCAAAAAGCAATTGAATATCAAGAGTATCTGGAAAAAATCCGCGAGCTGTCTCGTAAGGTTATACGTCCTGAGCAGACAGCGTCTAACTATCCGCCATCGATGGATTCCAATCCCAAACGCGCGTTTTATGATAATTTTGGTCAAGATGAACTACTGGCCACAAAAATTGATACGGCTATTCGCTATACCAAAAAAGCGGACTGGGTAGGAGATCGTTTCAAGGAACGAGAAATTGCCAATGCGGTGCGAGAAGAAACAGCGGGTTATGAAGTGGATATTCAGAGCGTAATGGAATTGGCAAAAGCGCAAAAAGACTATTTATGAGTAAAGAACAATATTAATGCCTAAAGTAGAAATTGGTTCTATTACGATGCAGCTAAATCGTAAGACGATTAAAAACCTTCATATCAGCGTGTTGCCACCTGAAGGGCGTGTGCGTGTTTCTGCTCCTGAATCTATGACAGAAACCGCAATCCGTATGGCAGTTATCAGTCGCATTCCTTGGATTAAGAAACAGCAGAGAGATTTTGCCAAACAACCTCGCCAGTCTGATCGAGAAATGATCAGCGGTGAGAGTCATTACCTGTGGGGCAGGCATTATCGACTTAATCTGATCGAGCGTTCAGGCAAGCATGAAATCAAGCTAGGTCGTGGTCGGTTGCATTTATATGTCAACACCGCAACAACGCTTGAGAACAAAGCGCTGGTACTGAGCTCGTATTACCGAGATGTACTTAAAGCGCGAATCTCTGAGTTGTTGCCTGTTTGGGAGGAGAAGATCGGTGTTACAGCTGCCGATTGGGGGGTCAAAAAGATGAAAACCAAATGGGGGAGCTGCAATGCTCAGGCAAAGCGCATTTGGTTAAATTTAGAGCTCGCGAAGAAGCCCCCCGAATGCCTAGAGTACATACTGGTACATGAATTGGTGCATCTGCTAGAACGCAATCATAATGATAGGTTTAAAGCACATATGGATAAGCTGCTTCCCGATTGGCGAGAGCGCCGAGATCTTTTGAACAGAATGCCTTTGGCACACAATAATTGGATTTACTAATTCGTCGGTTTTAGTCGTGGTGAAATTAGTTTTAAGTTGCTCATATCGAAGCTAACCAAGCGGTCACTTCACTGGTTCGGTGATTATTGGGGCGTAATATTCCACTGCGACTTTTCTTGAGGTTTAGCAGCTTTGATCTGACGGTCTGAAAGTGGCATGGTATCCTCTGCTAATTCGATTGGGGGCATCGATTTGGGGGTATGAATTTTGAAATAGTAATATGCCCCCATTTATGCCCCCATTTTGTCCTGGATTTGGTGAACCAAATTGGGCTTCTGTGAAGTGCATAATAGGCTGGAAGGCCTTTATTTACAAGGAGATTGGGAAAGTATGGGAAGTGTTGAGAAGGGTGTCTGGTGGAGGTGGCGGGTGCCTAAAGTTGCCCCTTAACCTCTTGTAATTGCGATTCTTATGAAAACGATCTTCAACTCGAATGGCACCTATGAATGTAATATAGGCCACGTCAGGTCTTGATGTAAAGCCTCAATTAGCTGAATTTAGCCCTTGTTAAGTGTTTATGCTAATACCTTGTATTAATTGATGTTTTGGTTTTATTGAATTATAAACAATACTTAACTAACAAAGGGGAAAGGAAGAGTGAAAAAGTTAAGATTGGCACTCGTTGCAATGGTTGCTTTACTGGCATTGGTTGGTACGAAAACTTTTGCTGATGAATTTAAACACCTATACATTGTAAATGGCTACGATGACTACATGTGGGGTGAACATGAAGATCATCTGTTTGTGATGTCAAATTACCCTGTTTTTGGTGATGGCTTGATCACAGGTTGTATCATCACTGATACAAATTATAAAGTGCAGATAGTTGATCAAAATGAAGAGGTTGCAAACATCATTATGGCAGGTGGTAACTTTGAAGCTGATGGTTTTAGTAATCAGTCTTTAACAAAAGTCCTTGCTGAATCGTTAGGTGAGTGCGATTAAATTTCAGATGAGGTGTGAAATTTGACTATCATGCCTTTTTCACACCATAATGAATTAACAGTAGCTGATTTTAATATGCTCCGATAAACATAGTGGCAAAACCAACTAATTGAAGAAAGAACGGATTTTTTGCAACATCCCAGTGTAAAATCAAGAAAATTAGTGATACTGGTGCAATTAATATACAAGCAATGCCCCATAAAATATGAGTCTTAAAAGCAGCTATCAATGTGCCTATTCCACCAACGACGAAGATAAGTATCCCTAGATAAATTAAAGCTTCCAAGTTATGTTCCTTAAAGTGTTGTTTGAAAATTTAGATATACTCAATCCCAGTTCCACTAATTTTTATTATCTTTGCAGATACTAACTGATTGAGTTTGTTTTGAATCGCTACCTCATTACCTTTTATACCAAGATGTGATGCTATGTGGTTTCGAAGACTAGCAACCTTTTGAGGTCGTTTTTCTTTTGGTTTTGAGCTGAGGCTTTGAATTAGTTTCTGGTTATCTGCTGGTGTGTTTTCGACTTTCAACTGTTTGCATTGTCGACCAGAGCATTTTATATGCGCAATTAGAGGTGAAAAACCAGCGTCATTGCTTATGACTTCAAAGATAATATTTTCTTTGGCTTCGGAATCAAGCTTTCCAAGGTAATAAGCTAGATGAAAATCTAAATTGTTAGCCTGTGTAGCTTTTAGTTGGACCACCATCATATTGATGGGTTGGTCGTATTTAATTTCTGTAAAATCTAGCTTAGGCTGCTTAGCTCCAAGAAAAATGATTACTCTTTCATAAGAAGCAAGATCTATTTTTCCAAGACTTCCGATATTTTCATAGTCAATAAATGCCCATTTCATAGTAAAATATCCTATTGATTTACAGATAGCCTAAGAGTCTGACAATGACTGACTTAGGATATCTGATATGCATTCCACTCTAAAAAGTTTCTATGAAATGCCAGTCACTTATCTAAAGTAATTGGAGTGGATAGGGAAGAGGATGTGCCTAGATGCACTGTCGCTATTTCTTCCATGTATGTATTTATCCGTTCCTTTAACTGTTCAGCTGTTTGATTGGCATCGATTAGTCCTTGAATATACACAAAATGCTTCTCTAACGCATCTTTTTCTTTAAGATGTGGGTAGTCCTCAACAGAGATAGAAAGTGCCTTTTTAAGCGATTTTAGAGCATCTTCCGTAATCCGGTGCTGACGTTGCATGGATTTTTCTTTACCAACTTGCCTGCTGAGTTCGTCAACCTTGCCGCGTAGCTTGGATAGCTGCTCGTTCAATCTAGCTTCAGCTTTCCTCTCAATCCGTTGAGTAATGCCAAACCACCCAAGAAATTTACCCAATACACCATCGTACTTTGACATTTGACGGATACGGTCATCTAGAGTTGATTTTAACTTAATAGCGTCTTTCTTGATTTCAGCCGCTTCTCTGGCGTCAAGGTCTGCTTGCTCCTTAAGGCGCCTTGCTTCAGCCAACTGGTCATCAGCTAAAGATTTTTGTCTATCAGCCAATTTTTTCTGGCGATCAATTTCTTCCTGCGTCGCGTCAATCATCATTTGTGCTTGATTCGACGCGTTGGTTAATTCAACTTCTACTAAATGGTCAATACTTTTC
>NZ_AONB01000011.1:0-122844 GCF_000585235.1 Nitrincola nitratireducens
GAGCCCCTTAGGTAACGCTTGTAATTTGTTCGCTGCAATTGCATCCAATGCCTGAGAGGGCGAAATAATCAAACTCTCGATGACTTTTAAATCCAGTTGAGTTAAGGCGCGTTGTTGGTCTGGAATCAGCTTAAGTAAATGGTTGACGCGTTCCATATGCTCAATGTCATTTTCAAGGGCATCAATAAATGCGCTATTAAACAAGTGCCCCATAATTTGTGCCATGGAGGGGGAGTGATTTAGCGTTTCGCGCTTCGCCCAGTGTTTGGGGCTTCTGTTGCCACTGACGCCGATCACAAGAATTTTACTGGCCCCAAGGTGCAGAGCGGCGCTGATCGGCGAGCCTTGTCGAATAGCTCCATCACCAAAGTACTCGCGATTAATGTGCACCGCCGGGAAGATGGTCGGTAATGCAGTTGATGCCATTAAGTGATCAAGGCTCAATTGACAGGCAACACCACTGCGACGGCTGCGTTTCCAGTTGCTAAGGCCTGAGTGCCCTTGGAAAAAACTGACCGATTCACCTGAATGGTACCCCATAGCCGTGATGCTAATGGCATCCAGTTTTCCTGACTGAATGGCATCGTTCAAGCGCTCAAAGCGAATATTCTTTTTTAATAAGGTTTTGAGCGGTGTGTTATCAAATAAGGATAAGGGAGCTGTTTCACTAATACCTCCCTTAAACAACGAGCAGCCTAAGTGCATGAGGCCTTTAAAGATGGAAAGAGCATCGGCTTTAAACACATCGTTAGGGGTGAGTTGTGACCATAACTGTTCAAGCTCCTGAACCGCTTCTGCAAAGTTTTCGGTATGAGAGGCAAGCCAAAGTGCATTAATTGCACCAGCTGATGTTCCACATATGATTGGAAAGGGGTTGCTGGTGTTGGGTGGCAGCATTTCAGCCAGTGCTTTTAATACACCAACTTGATAGGCAGCTCGCGCGCCACCGCCTGATAAGATCAATGCAGGCTTCATACCTAAGGCCTTTGGCTGAAGTAAGATATTGATAGTCTAGCATAAATTTTAACGTATAAACGCACTAGCTGTATTCTGTGTAACGCGCGCAGATGTCGAGTTGAGCGGCTTCGATGGCTTTACCGAGTTCGGCACCCTTGAGTCCTTTTGCCATGAACGTCTGTGGTGAAAGTGTTCGAATCTGCTGAAGCAAGCGCTGCAGTGGTTCAAAGTCTTCCCGCTTAATATTGGTGTTCCGACTCAGGTAAAGAGCGATCAACTCAGGCAGGGTGTTGGGTTCTTTGAGCAGCCTCAGTTCTTTGAGTGTGGTCAGTGTTTGTTGAGGGGGTAGCTGCACAAAATCATTGATAAAAGGATAAAAGATGACAAATTGACGAGCAAGATCGCGGTAGCGATTGGGCATTTTGATGCGAAGGCAGAGGTCTTGAACAAACGAGGTGCTTTCTAGCATTTCCTGCTCGGCAATTGCCTGGCATATCAGAGCGAAGCTGAGTTCAGGTGCTGGGCTCATTGTTTTTAGGCGTTGCATAAAGGGAGTTAGGCGCTCTAAATTCAAGCGCGAGAATTCTGAAAAAAGACAATCCAGCGCATTACACTGCTTGAGTATTTCCAAGAAAATCAGAGGGTGTGGACTACACAGTGCCTTTTCAAATTCTTGCGCGACGCGTTCAGCGCTTAAAAAACCGAGTTCACCGCTTTCGCTAATCTCTCGCATGAGGAGCATTGTATCACTGGCAACGTGGAAACCAAGATGGTGAAACTGAGCAGCAAAGCGTGCCACTCTCAGTACACGCAGTGGGTCTTCTGAAAATGCCGATGAAACGTGGCGAAGCACTTTATCCTGTAGATCTCTTTGACCTGAAAAGGGGTCAACGATTTCTCCTGATGCCAGTTGAGCCATGGCATTTATTGTTAGATCTCGACGAGCAAGATCTTCCTCTAGGCTCACATCGGGTGACGCAAAAAAGGTGAACCCAGCATAGCCATGGCCCGATTTACGTTCGGTGCGAGCTAAGGCATATTCTTCGCCTGTCTTTGGATGAATAAACACAGGAAAGTCACGTCCAACAGGACGAAAGCCTTGAGCGATCATATCGGTCTCTGTAGCACCGACGACAACCCAGTCACGATCTTGGCTTTGAATGCCTAAGAGTTGATCACGGACAGCGCCACCGACAAGGCAAATTTGCATCAGGATTCGCAAGCATCGGGGAATAACTGTTTCCAGCCCTCAAAGCCGCCGTCTAAACTATACACGTCGGAAAAGCCTTGTCCGACTAAGTAGTCGGCTGCTGATTGGCTGCTAATGCCGTGATAGCAGCAGACAATCAACGGCTTTTCTCGACTGGCCTGGTCTAAAAACTGTGGCAAATTGTCATTGTTGAGATGAATGGCGGTTGGGATATGGGCGCTGTTGTAACTTTGGATGTCTCGAATGTCGACAAGGTTGGCCCCTTGCTCCATGAGTTCAACAGCGGCTTGCGGTGATAGATGTTTAAATGAGCTCATATGGTTCCTAAGCCTGGTGAGTTTGATAGGCAGAGCAGTCTTGTTGAAAGAAAACATGGTCGTCTAGACGCATGGCTGTTAGCTTATTTCCCCAAACACAGCCAGTATCGAGCGCAACGACGGCAGCGTTATTGACATTGCCCATCAGTGCAGCCCAGTGACCAAAGAGCTGGCGCTGTTCAAGTGGCTGATCTCTAGGGACTTGATACCAAGGTGCGAATCCGGGTGGAGCTGAATCAGGCGTGCCATTGCCGCTAAACTCCAACCGTCCATTTGTCGAAATAAAGCGCATGCGGGTAAAGTAATTCGTGATGAGTCGAAGTCGGGCCCAGCCATCAACATTTTTGCTCCATACATCAGGCTTGTTGCCGTACATATGACGAAAAAATTCAGTGGCATCTTTGCTTCTGAGCACTTGCTCAACTTCCTGAGCATATTTCTTCGCTTTTTCCAGTGACCAAATATGAGGGATACCTGCATGGGTCATGACATAGCCGAGGTGTTCGTTTGAGACGAGCAGAGGCTGTCGGCGTAACCACTCCATCAGTTCGGTGCGATCAGGTGCATTAAGTATCGGTTGCAGTGTTTGGTTGCGCTTATCACGCGTTGCACCAAAGTGAAGAGCCAGTAAATGGAGATCGTGGTTCCCTAGAACACAGGTTGCTTGTGAACCAAGCCCTTTAATGAAACGCAAAACGTCGAGTGATTGGCGTCCACGGTTAACCAGATCACCTGCAAACCATAGGTGATCTTGTTCATTGAAGTTCAATAAATCCAGAAGTTGTCGAAGTTCATCATAACAACCCTGAACATCGCCAATTGCGTACGTTGCCATAGTCTTCCTACTCTTAATATCTGAATCATAACGCAGTTATGGCGTAAAATTCTAATCAAAGTCGTGGGTTTTTGCGTAAACTCAAGTAACTTTTTCAAATCATGAGTAAACGGAGTGTTGATGATGGCTATTGCAACCTTTGCGGCTGGATGTTTTTGGGGTGTTGAACTGACCTTTTCAAAGATACCGGGTGTGCTGTCAACACAGGTTGGTTATATGGGTGGGCATGTTGATTCGCCTTCGTACGAGCAGGTGTGTACAGGCGAAACCTATCATGCTGAGGTGGTTCAGGTAGAATTTGACCCGGAGCAGGTTGCTTACGAGGCCTTGCTTACAACATTTTGGCAGTGTCATAATCCGACGACGAAAAATCGACAGGGGCCTGATGTCGGTACTCAATATCGTTCCGCTATTTTTTACCACGACGAGTCGCAGCGCGTCTTAGCTGAGCAAAGCGACTTGAGCTGAGTAAAAGCGCTGCGTATCCTCAACCTATCGTCACAGACATCTCGCCGGCATCCCATTTTTGGAAAGCGGAAGAGTATCATCAACAGTATTTAAGCAAACGAGGAATGGGGCACTGTGCGTTCTAATGCCGCTTGGCTTGCGATTGCATAGAGTATTTTGATTATTATGAATTTGGTTATTATTGATCCATTAAAAGATGCCGTTACTTCTACGGGGGTGACCCTCCGAGATCGGCGTTTTGTGCATATTCGTGATGTCCATCAGGTTGCGCGAGGCGATTTTCTCAAAGTGGGGTTATTAAATGGGTCTATAGGGTTGGCGAGTGTTGAGCATATTGATCAGGCGTCTGTGTCGCTTAGTTGGACTGAATTGACTCAGCGCTCGCCTTTGCCTTTACCGGTTACCGTAATCTTGGCGCTCCCTCGCCCTAAAATGTTAAAGAGAGTGTTGCAAACGCTCTCCAGCATGGGGGTGAAAGATATTTGGTTGATTCATTCATATCGGGTGGATAAGAGCTACTGGTCCACGCCTATTCTGAATGAAGCGTCCTTGTATGAGCAGATGTTGCTTGGCTTAGAGCAATCTGGCGATACCAATTTACCGACACTTCATATTCGTAAGCGGTTTAAGCCCTTTGTCGAAGATGAGTTGCCAGCAATGGTAGAGGGAAAAAGAGCCTATGTTGCACATCCGTATCAAGCCTTGACCTGTCCAGCTTCTGAGTGGCTGCCAACGGTGTTGGCGATTGGCCAGAAGGAGGGTTTATTCCTTATGAGGTTGAAAAACTCAATGCTGCAGGATTGAGCAGCATTAGTTTAGGCCAGCGTATTCTTAAAGTTGAAACCGCTGTGCCTGTTTTATTGTCACGTTTGTTTCCCGTGATTTGAGTTCAAGGTGACGGCTAAGCATCTTGAATATTGAACTGCGTTATCTTGTTATACAGAGCTGCTCGTGAAATACCGAGTTGCTTTGCCGCTAATACTCGCTTACCTTTGTTTCGGTTAAGCGCTTCACGTATGGCTTGGATTTCCGCTAATTGGACTTGCTCTTTTAAGCTCAATAGGGGCTGAGTTTCGGGTGTTTTGGCGTCTTGTGTGATCAAAGAAGGGGGGATGGGCGCTAGGCGAAATTCCATCAAGGCTTCAATATGATCAGCACAAATTAAAGTGTGCGATTCATTTAAAATGCAAGCGCGCTCTAATAGGTTGTAGAGCTCTCGAACGTTTCCAGGCCAATGATGTAGCTTCAATCTCTCTAAGGCGTCGGTGGCAAGTTCTTTAGTGGACAGATTTAGGCGTATACAACATTCATCTAAAATACGTTCAGCAATAAACTCAATGTCTTCAGGCCGCTCGCGTAGAGGGGGTAAATGAATCGGCATTCCGCTCAGTCGGTAGTAGAGGTCGGCTCTGAATTCGCCGTCTTCAACCATTTTCAGTAAGTTTCGGCTGGTTGCGGCGACAATTCTGACATTTGTTTTTTGAATTTTGTTAGAGCCAATCTTTTCAAACTCCTTTTCTTGCAAGACCCGCAAGAGTTTTGATTGAAGCACCAAGGGCATGTCACCAATTTCATCTAAAAATAAGGTTCCATCTTGAGCGAGTTCCAGCTTTCCAGCACGTCCTTCTTTTTTGGCTCCTGTGAAGGCACCGGGCGCGACACCAAAAAATTCGGCCTCAATTAAGGTGTCGGGAATGGCTGCAACATTGATCGATACAAAAGGGCTTTCGGAGCGGTCGGATAGGTTGTGTAAGGCATGGGCAAAGAGTTCCTTCCCCGTGCCTGTCTCGCCAGTTAAAAGTACGGAGATGTCAAAGCGTGCCGCTTGGCGTACTTGATGTTTGACGTGTTTTAACGCTTCGCTTTGCCCCGCTATTTGTGAGAGTTGGTAGCGCGATGTGCGTTCACTTTGGTAATGGTTTGCATTCCTGACTTCGCTTTGGAGGCGGTTGTATTTGGCCAATAAGGGTTTCATGCTAGATGGGCGGTCAGTGGCGACAAAGCCAAATGCCCCTTCAACCTGGCCTAAATCGTTGTGGAGCGGGATGACGCTTACCAGTACCCATTGGTGTCGAACATAGAGCAAGTCGAGGAAAACGGGTTTACCTGTGGCGATGACTTGAGGCAGGTAACTATTCGGTATGACGTCTGTAATGTGTTGGCCAACTGGCGATGTTTCCAGATGTAAAAAATCGCAGTAGCTTTGGCTAATCCAAGTGAGAATTCCTTTTTGATCCACAGCAATCGTGTGCTCATAAAACGTATCAAAAGAGGTTTGTAAGAAGGATAAAACCTTTGCACGCATAGCGTGAGCATCAAAGCGAATATTTTGCATAATGGATAGCTTGTCTTAATTATTAGACGTTTTTTGTATCAGAAATAAGACATTATGTCTATTTTTTAAGACTCTGAGAGCGAGGTGTTGTATTTGTTTTAGCTAAATCAATGGTTTATAAGGTTGGCATGTTGTGTGCTTAATTGGTTGTTAAAGTACGTAACTGTTTTCAATCTATTTGGTTAAAATAATAATAAGGGTTAACCATGCAAGAACCTCTGTGGGCGCCTACGCCTGAACGAGTCGCTTCGACTCAAATGTCTGATTTTATTGTTAAAGTTAATCAAGCTTTCGGTTTGGATTTGGACGATTACAAGTCACTTTGGCAGTGGAGTACAGATGATTCTGAAAGATTTTGGAATTTTTTCTGGGATTACGCCGGAATTCTATCCAGTCATAAAGGGGGTCGTACCCTCGATAACGGCCACCTTATGCCAGGTGCGACTTGGTTTCCTGAGGCACGCTTAAATTTTGCTGAAAATCTTCTACGCTATCGTGATGATGCGCCAGCCATTGTTTTTTGTGGTGAGGATGGCCGACGCAGCGAGATCTCATATCGTGACCTTTATTCGAAGGTAGCGGCTCTCGCAGCTGGTTTGAAGGCTCAAGGTGTCGTAAAAAACGATATAGTGGCTGGCTTCATGCCCAATATCACAGAAACCTTAATTGCGATGCTGGCAACCACTTCAATAGGGGCTGTTTGGACATCCTGTTCGCCAGACTTTGGTATTAATGGTGTTATTGATCGATTTGGACAGGTTAAACCCAAGGTGTTGTTTACAACCGATGGGTATCTGTACAACGGTAAATCGATTGACAGTCTTGGAAAAATACACGGGATTGTTGAGAGCATTACCTCAATTGAAGCCGTTGTGGTCGTGCCTTTCCTAAGCGCCAATCCTGATCTGTCAGGGGTGCCTAAAGCCATCCGACTGGATGACTTTGTGCTTGATGATGTAAAAACAATAGACTTTGAGCAGGTGGCCTTTAATCATCCGCTCTATGTTATGTACTCATCAGGGACCACAGGTGTTCCCAAGTGTATCCTGCACAGCGTCGGTGGAACCTTGATTCAGCACCTTAAAGAGTTGATCTTACATACTGACCTGCGTAGGGATGACCACTTTTTCTATTACACGACCTGTGGATGGATGATGTGGAATTGGATGGTCAGTGGTTTGGCGACGGGCTGTACGCTGGTCCTGTTCGACGGTTCTCCCTTTGCACCGACGCCTTCCATCCTTTGGCAGATAGCAGAGCAGGAAAAAATCAGTGTCTTTGGTACGAGTGCTAAGTATTTAGCGGCACTGGAAAAAGCCGGCGTGAAACCCCGTAACGATTTTGATTTGTCAGCGCTAAAAGCTGTCCTTTCAACAGGCTCTCCTCTTTCGCACGAAAGCTTTGAGTATGTTTACCGCGATATTAAGCAAGATCTGCAGTTATCTTCCATTTCGGGCGGTACAGATATTGTCTCTTGCTTTGCCTTGGGTTCTCCGATTTTACCAGTCTATGCAGGCGAGTTGCAGTGTCGAGGCTTAGGCATGGCGGTTGATATGTTCGATGACGACGCAAAACCAGTGCGTGGTCAGAAGGGTGAGTTGGTCTGCACGAAGCCATTTCCAAGCATGCCAATTGGTTTTTGGCAAGATCCAGAGCAGCGTCGTTTTCATGATGCCTACTTTGCTCAATTTCCAAACATCTGGGCGCATGGCGACTATGGTGAAGTCACGGAGCGTGGAGGCATCATTATTCACGGTCGTTCGGATGCAGTCTTGAATCCGGGGGGCGTGCGTATAGGCACCGCTGAAATATACCGACAAGTTGAAAAAGTGGATGAGGTTCTTGAAAGCCTTTGTATTGGTCAGCCCTGGAAGGATGATGTGCGAGTGGTGTTGTTTGTTCGCCTAAAGGATGGGGTTGAGCTTGATGACAGTTTAATTAAGCAAATAAAAAATGTGATTCGTTTAAATACCACTCCACGGCATGTCCCGGAAAAAATACTGCAGGTGAGTGATATCCCTAGGACAATTAGTGGGAAAATAGTCGAACTTGCTGTAAGAAAAGTGGTAATGGGAGAGGAAGTTAAGAATAAAGATGCTTTGGCCAATCCAGAGGCATTGGCGCTATTTAAAGATTTAGATGAGTTGAAAAACTAAGCGTTTTAAGTCGGTTTTTTACGGATTTAATTCTTGACAGTATTTTAGAAAACCCAGTAATATATATGTGTAAATTGGTATTACCAATTTACACATATAAAAATAAAAAAGGTTACACATGTCTTATATCAAACGTGCACTCATCACTGGATCAACCAGCGGTATTGGCCTTGCAATTGCCCGTCAGTTGGCGGCAGAAGGGGTTGATATTGTTCTTCACGGTCTCTCATCTGAAGATGAAGGGCAAGTGCTTGTACAAGCATTTCTCGATGAGTTTTCAGTCGGCGTCAGCTACTTCCAAGCGGATATTAGTGATCCAAACCAAATTACCGATCTATTTGATCGCGTTAAAAAAGAAGTGGGCTTTATTTCCATTTTGGTAAACAATGCGGGCATCCAACACACTTCGCCTATCGAAACCTTTCCTGTCGAGCAGTGGGATAAAATTATTGCTGTGAATCTATCCAGTGCGTTTCATACGACTCAGCAAGTGCTCCCGTTTATGGTTGAGCAAGGCTGGGGACGGATTATTAATATTGCTTCGGTTCATGGTTTGGTTGCGTCAGTTAACAAAGCAGCCTACTGCGCGGCCAAACATGGATTGATTGGTCTTACCAAAGTTACCGCTTTGGAGTTGGCTGCAAAGCAGGTGACGGTCAATGCGATTTGCCCTGGTTGGACCGACACGCCCTTGCTGGTTCAGCAATTTAAAGCATTTAGCCAAAAGAACAACACCAGTTATGAAGAGGCTAAGCAAGGCTTAATTAAAGAAAAAGCACCTTACCCTGATTTTGTAGCACCCGATGATATCGGGCGTTTAGTGGTGTTTTTATGTTCTGATGCGGCAAAAGCAATAACAGGTACATCTTTACCTATTGATGGAGGTTGGACAGCACATTAAAAACTTGCAGTTTGGAAAATAAAAGCTAGATATATAATAGTATTGATGCTTTGACGAAGTTTGAAATATTTCAAACCAGATAATCCTATATTAATAAAACTAAAAAACGGGTATTTGCATTATGAAAAAGTCTCTTATGGCGGTTGCTGTTGCAACAACGTTATTCACTTCTACTGTCACTTTTGCTGATTTTGATCGTGTTCGTTGGCAAGTTCCAATGGGGTTCCCTTCTACCCTGACAGCACTTGGCGACACTATGCCTGCTGTTTCTAAAATGATATCCGATATGAGTGGCGGTCGCGTCACACTGCAAACTTTTGAACCCGGTGCTTTGATTCCAGCATTGGGTGTGTTTGAAAACGTAAGCAATGGCAATATTCCGGCGGGTTACTCATGGATGGGGTACGAGTGGGGACAGCTTCCTGTGTCGGCGCTGTTTGGCGCGACGCCCTTTGGTTTAGAGTCTCAAGAGTTTCTTGCCTGGATGTATTTTCATGGTGGCGATGAGTTGTTAAAAGAGGCCTTTGCTCCGCATAATGTGTACCCCATTCTGTGTGGAACCATCAGTCCGGAAGCCGCAGGCTGGTTCCGTCAGGAAATGGACTCTCTTGATAAGTTCAAAGGACTTAAGTTCCGTGCCGCAGGTGTCGGTGGTGAAATCATGGCTGAGTTTGGTATGTCTGTGACACTCTTGCCAGGTGGCGAGTTGTATCAAGCGCTGGAAACAGGGGTGCTTGATGGAACTGAGTTCTCACTGCCAACCGTAGATGAGCAGTTAGGCTTTTATCAGGTGGCCAAGCACTATTACTTGCCGGGTTGGCATCAGCCATCAACCAATCAGTTCCTCTATGTAAATACAGGTGAATGGTCTAAATTGAATGATCAAACCAAGGCACTGATCGAAAACGCGTGTATGGCAGGCAATGCCTTAGCCCTTGCAAAAGCAGAAGCGCTTCAAGGTGCGGTGCTTAAGACCTTCGAAGAACGTGGCGTGCAGCTGCATCAGTACGATGAAGAAATATTGAAAGCCTTCCAAGAGGCAACTGATAAAGTCATGGCGCGTCGCTCAGAAACAGACCCTATGTTTGCTAAAGTCTACAGCTCAATGAAAGCCTTCCAAAAAGAGCATAGCACTTGGAAACATTTGGGTTACCTACCACGTGATTGGGGTATTGAAAAAGACTAATTTCTATTTTCCTTTGACGTAAAAGGTTGATATTCACATGGCTGAATATAATGTTGATCTTGAAAAAGTCGAGGAGGCGGTCGCTCATCGAGCGGCCGTTCAATACCCTCGGACTCTGGTTTCAGACATTCTCGAATCCATAGTTGAGTTTTTTGGACGTTTCTCTTCCCTAATCTGGGTTTTTCTTATGATCTTGGTGGTAGCAAATGTTGTACTTCGCTACTTACTCGGGACAAACTACATTGCACTTGAAGAGTTGCAATGGCACTTATTTGCGGTCGGATTTATGGTGGCATTGTCCTACTGTATTCTGCATGATGGGCATGTTCGAGTGGATGTGTTGGCTGAACACCTCTCACCTAAGACACGAGCAGTGATAGAGATCCTTGGAATCTCTATATTGTTGCTACCCTTTTGCTACCTGATTCTGACATATGCCTATCCGTTTGTAGAACGCTCATACCGAATCAATGAGGTATCAGCGGCCCCTGGTGGACTGCCCATGAGATGGATTATTAAATCGGTCATCTTGCTGGCGTTTGGTCTTATGTTTATGGCGGGGTTAGCGCGCTTAATTCGAGCTTTTTCTTTTCTGACAGGCTTTCCTAAAGCCAGAGTTACTCATAAGTGATTCGTCATGTAATGGGCGTTGCGCGCCTAAGCGCTTCTATGTTGCTGTATAGGGGATTTTTCCGTGTTTGAAGCGAATGAAATTATCGTCATTGCAATGCTTTGCAGTTTCATCCTACTGATATTTACAGGATACCCGGTTGCTTGGATATTGGCTGGTATCTCTGTTTTATTCAGCGTTGGCTCAATTTTAGCTGCCCAATATTGGGATGTGGACACCTACTTCCTGACCGATTGGCGTATTTTTGGGGTAATGGTTCAACGTATTTATGGGCAAATGACGAACTGGGTGCTGGTGGCCCTCCCCATGTTTATCTTTATGGGTTTGATGCTTGAGCGTTCAGGCGTTGCAGAAAAACTCATGAAAAACTTCGTCAATCTGTTTGGCCGTTTCCGAGGCGGCTTGGGCGTTGCTGTGATCAGCATTGGCATCCTGCTTGCTGCGTCTACTGGAATCGTTGGCGCCTCGGTTGTGCTCTTAGCCATGCTGTCGATTCCTGTGATGTTAGAACAAAAATACTCGCCAGCATTTGCCAGCGGTATTGTCGCGTCGGCTGGCACACTCGGAATTTTGATTCCACCCAGTATCATGCTAATTATTATGGCTGATCAGTTATCATTGCCCGTTGGTGATTTGTTCATGGGGGCATTAATTCCGGGTGTGATGCTAGGTCTTATGTACATTGCATATGTGGTGATAGCATCGATTTTTGTTCCATCACTGTCAAAACCACGTGATGATTTGCCACCTATTACGGCTAAGATGATCATTGATACCTTGCTGGCTGTGGTACCTTCGCTTGGCTTAATTCTTGCGGTTTTGGGTTCAATTTTCTTGGGTATTGCAACGCCTACAGAAGCGGCGGGCGTTGGCGCGCTTGGCGCAACTATATTGGCAGCGATGAATGGGCGTTTAACCCTTGCGGTTCTAAAAGATGTCAGTATTAAAACCAGTTTAACGACGGCTTTCGTCTTTGGGATTTTCTTAGGGGCGACCGCCTTTGCTGTTGTCATGCGTTCACTGGGCGGCGACGAATTTATAGGTGGTTTACTTAAAGCCATTCCGCTGTCGCCTGAAGGAATAGTGGTTGTGATCTTACTGATTGCATTTGTAGCAGGCTTCTTCTTAGATTGGTTGGAAATCAGCTTGATCTTACTGCCATTGGTGGGTCCCGTTGTGGCGGCATTAGGTTTTGATCTGACTTGGTTCGTCGTGTTGTTTGCGTTGGCGTTACAAACGTCCTTCTTAACACCACCGGTGGGCTTCTCACTCTTCTACTTAAAAGGCGTTGTGCCGCCCAGTATCAAAACAACGGATATCTATAAAGGCGTCATTCCTTTTATCTTGATTCAGTTGTTAGCCGTTGCGTTGGTCTTTTATTGGAAGGATCTAGTGCTCTGGTTGCCTGGAGTTCGATATGGTTAGGTGCTGTTTGATTGCTTCAACGTAATCTTGCTCTCTAAGGCTCACATTAGTTGAGCCTTATTTTTTTAGAATTGCAGTAAATAATTGATACAAAATAATTCTTTTGGCATTAACGAAAAATCAGCTTGGATAAATCTCCAAGAGCATGCTAACTTTAGTCGTATATGAACAGTGTTTGAAACATTGTTTCTATCTAATTTAGTGATGCGTTGATAGGAAAGGCCGATGAGTATAAGAACTAAGCTCTTGTTAATCATGCTCGGGGTTTCTTTGTTTGCCTCGTTAGCGGCCAGCTTAATGATTGGCTTTTCGAGTTTGCGTGCGGGTGAGAGCTTATTGGTTGAGCAGGCAGAACTGAAACTTGCATTTATCAATGATACCCAAACGCAGCGTTTGACGGGGTATCTTGATACCTTGAGTCAGCAAGTGGCAGGGTATGCGTCAGGTGTACAGGCAAAAAGAGCCTTGCCTGCTTTAGCTTCAGCTTATCGCGGCTATCGCCTCAACGCAGTGGTGCGTAGCAGAGAAGAAATACTGGATGAGCAAAATGCCTTACGAGCGTATTTAGAATCAGGTTTTTTGGCAAATTTACAACGTAATATGGGGCAAAGTCTTTTTGATGCCCATAACTATGTTCAATCTCTAGACAAGCCGCAACTCATTCTTCAGTATTATTATCTTGTTGAGTCAGGCACAAAGTGGGATGAGGTTGAGCAGGTATTTGAACCCGCTGACCGCTCACGTTATACCTTAGCTCACCGAGAGTTTCATCCGGAGCTGTTAGATTTTGCAAATTTTTATGGATATGAAGATGTGTATTATCTAAACCCTGAAGGTGAAATTGTCTATTCACTTAAAAAGTTACCTGACTTTACCCTAGATGTTAACCACGAAATGATTGTGTTATCGGGGTTGAGTGATGTGTTTAGGCAAGCTATTCAGGTTCCGGTTGGCGGTCGTCCTATCTTTTCTGACTTTTATTCTTATATTCCTGCAGGTGGAATGCCATCGGCTTTTATTGGAATGCCCGTGTACGATGTTCAAGATGGCCAAGCCAATCTGCTAGGTGTATTCGCTGTAAGATTAGGGACAGGTTCATTGGATGAAATTCTATCGAATAAAGGCAATCGTGTTGGGCAGGGGTTAGGGGCGACAGGAGATACGTATCTCTTAAATCAAAACCAGTACTTATTGTCGAGCAAGCGTGAGTTTGATGAGAATCCAAGCCCATTTCTAGCAAACCTGTCATCGGAGCAAAGCCCTCAGGCAGCGTTAATCCCAATCCGAAATCAACTTGCAACCTTAGTGCGTTTTGAAAGTCAGGCGATTACCCGCGCGGTATCTGGAAACGAGGGGGTCGAGCATTATATTAACCCAATCGGCGCAGAGGTGATTGGAAGCTATCGAACTGTCCCCGCACAGGGTGTCGAGTGGATTATCGTCACTGAGATGGAAAAAGATGAAGCTTTGCAAATGGTCGGTACATTGCGTCAGCAAATTACGCAATCGGTCATTTTCGTAACGCTTGCTGTTTTAGTAATCGCGCTCATTCTTGCTCTCCTGGCTGCACGTTTATTTAGCCGTCCTGTAAGCGTGTTGCATAGCAGTCTTCTTAAAATCCAGTCAACCCGTGATTTAACTCATAAGAGCCCATTAAAAGGTCAAGATGAATATGGAGAAATATCAGGGGCCTTAAATCAATTGATGGATGAAATTGCTCAGTCAGTGACCCTCAGTCGTCAGGCCAGTGAAACGCTTGGTCAAGTTTCGGTTAAGTTAAGCCTTGGCTCAGAAGAAACGTTCAATCAGCTGCATTTACAGAATGAACGTAATCAGCAAGCGGAACAGTTGGTTCAGGGCATGGTACAGAGTGCAGTGTCCGTGAATCAGCAAGCACATCAAGCCAGTGAGTTGACGCGTTTGGCGAGTACAACCATTGATCAAAGTGCCTCAACGGTTCAATTGGTGATATCCGATGTACATCAAGCGGCTCAAGGGGTTGCTGAAGCGACTCAATCCATTTCAAATCTGGTCTTGGATTTTGATCAAATACGCCATGTATTAGAGGTCATTACTCAGTTGGCGGAGCAAACGAATCTTTTGGCGTTGAATGCTGCGATAGAAGCGGCAAGAGCGGGAGATCAGGGTAGAGGCTTTGCGGTGGTGGCAGATGAAGTGCGTAACTTGGCTCAACGCTCCAAAAACTCAGCCGCCGAAATACATGTCATCATTAATAAGCTTTTAAATAATGCAGAAAGCACTAAAAATCTGATGACGAAAGAGCATGATCGCTTTGACGTGCTGCAAGTAACGGCAAAAGATGCGCAGAGTGCGCTGCAAACCATCCAGAGCTCTTTGCAAGATATTGTCCGTGCGAACATGGACATCGTCGCGATTTCAGATCAGCAAAGTCAAATGACAGATGAGTTGGTTGGTGTATTATCGGATAGTTTTGAGAGTTCACGCGTATCGATGGACAAAGCGGGCGAAACCGCTAAGTCCAGTGAGGAGTTGAGCGTGGTGTCGTCGGAATTGAATACCAGTGTTAACCGTTGGAAAGTACGTTAGGGTAGAGCGTCCTCGAGAGTAGTGTTTTCGAGGACGCTTATTGAATGTCTAGGGCTTCCGTTGCTCACGAAGCTGAACTTCGATACGCTCTAATTGTTCAGACATACTTTGCATATGCTCGCGCATCCAGTGGATTTCGGCTATTTCACCTTCACCAGACTCCAGTTGTTCAGCGGCACTTTCTTTTTGCATGACGTCTAAAACGATTCCGATCATCATGTTCAGAAAAATAAACGCGTTTAAGAATATGAATGTTAAGAAGTAAATCCAGCTGTAGGGATAATGTTCCATGGTTGGGTACAGAACAGCTGTTGCCCAACTTTCAAACGTGGCAACTTGGAATAGCGTGAGCATGGCCAGTGAAATATTGCCCCAGAGCTTTTCATCAACGCTTTCAAATAGAAAACTCCCAACGGCTGCGTAAATGTAAAAAATGATAAACATTAACAGAGCAACATACCCCATCCGAGGGATAGACTTTAAAAGTGCCGTTAATAAAATGCGAAGTTCAGGAATCATTGAAATCAAACGTAAAACTCTGAAAATACGCAGTAGACGAGCGATGAGTACCATCTCGGAATCATCAATCGGAATCAAGCTCGCGGTTACAATTACAAAATCAAAGATATTCCAACCTTTTTTGAAAAAATCGAGGGTTCGCTTTTCAGCGGCTATGCGAATGATGAGTTCAAACAGAAAAAAGAGGGTAATGCCGAGATCAAGCCAAACCATAACTTGCTCAAAACGCGTGCTCTCATCATAGGTTTTCGCCCCTATCAGCAACGCTGAAATAATGATGACAGCAATGACAAACGTTTCAAAGATCTTGTTGGCACGCAGTGATTCAAGCCGGTCTCGCAAGCGGTACCAGTATATTTTCATTCTAGATAGGTCTCCAGTCAGGGTTGTACAACGCGTGAGAAAATTGATGGCCATTATCGCTGATTGCGTCTGCCTTCAAAAGAGAGATTTAGTCTATCTACAGGATGATTTAAGTGGTCAGAGCTTGCTTAAGTGGCGTAGGCTCCTAAAATTAAAACATGACAGAACGACTAGGCGTATTCGATTAAGCAAAGCAGGGGCATGCATCATGAAAAGAGTAGCACTTTTTTTACTGGTTTTATTATGCCCGTGGGGGCAGGCTGCAGAGTTTCCTACCCGACCCCTTTCCATGCTGATTGGATTTGAGCAAGGTGGTAGTACTGATATACAAGGTAAGGTTTTAGCGGAGGTGATGTCAGAAGTGATTGGACAGCCTGTGAACATTATTTACTACCCTGGAGCCGGTGGTGCAGTGGCTGCGGCGATGTTGGCAAATAACCAAGATCAGGGGTATGTGTTTCAGTTTGGTTTATCTTTACCTTTTACCTTCGCTCCTTTAGTGTCACCTGCTTCATACCAGTTGGATAGTTTTCGTTATGTGGCAGGCGTGACCTTAGATCAACCCGCTTTTGTTACGGGCGGTGTTCAGGATTTCAAAACCTGGCATGAATTTCTGGATTATGCCCGACAAAATCCAGGGCTTGTGTATGCGACTCAAAATTTGCAAGATCGGTTTATCATGCAGTACATCGCTAAAAAGGAGGGGCTTAGCTTACGGTTTATTCCGACGACAGGTGGTGCTGGAATGGCCCCTTTAATAGTATCTGGAGCGGCTCAAATTGCGTTTAGTGGAGGGACTCATGGTGTCTATACCGAAACGGGAGAAATGGTCGTCCTCGCTGGCCTCCCAGAAGATCGCTTATTCTATTACCCCGATGTTCCGTCATTGAGAGAGTTGGGGTATCCGTTTAGCATGGATGTAATACGTGTAATCTCGGTGCCTGCGAATACTCCTGATGAGGTGGTCTCGACTTTGTATGGGGCATTGCAACAGGTTGTAAAAGATCCTCGTTTTATTGATGTTACGGAAAACGTGATACGCATGCCCGTTGTGCTTCTGGATGAAGTTGAACTAAAGCGCGTTTTTGATCTGCAAGTTGAGTCCTACCAACGGCTAATCGAACTGTCGAAATAGCGCTTAAATTTTAGTAGCAACAATCATGTCTGGGTGTTGATTTGAGTTGTTGAAGTCGGGGTCAATACTGATGAGTGATGATGGTAAGCAGGTAAGTGAGCGAGGTTCGAGCAAACGCTGGGAGCTTAAGTTTACAACTAGAATTACTCTAATATTTGGATTGTTGGGTTTTTTAACCTTAATTTTATCAATGGGATACTCTGTTCAAACAGCTAAATCTAAATTTGAGGAAGATATTAAGCAGAGTTTATTGCAGCGTCAGCGCACTATTGAAAGCATGGTCGAGAATCGAATAAATCTTCTTGATGTGTATTTGCATACAATCACTTCAAGCCGAAATTTCATGCCAAATTCTAATATCAGTGAAAACACGACCGTTGAATCTATCACGGATGATATGATTTTTATGTTTCAAGACTCGGTAATTGGTGCAAGTTTAGATATATTTTTTCTTGTTGACCATTCTGGATCTCTTTTATTTGATGCTGGTATTCCACTTTATAAAATTGATCCTATATTGGAAAATATAGATTCACCTATATTGTTTACAAACAAATGGACATTATTGGAGCATGAAGAGATTTCTGTATTATTAAAGGCAGTCCCTGTTTTTGATCCAGCAAGTATTCAGCTGAAAGGTTATATTTTTGCGGGATTTGCAATAGGAAATAATAAAATTTTTCATCAAGATGTAATTGCAAGAGCTGATTTAGATGTTTTAAGGATAGGTACCAAAAAATCAGTAATATTTGACAGTCATCCACAGGTAAATGGTTCGAAGTTAACACGAAAAACTGTAACATCTGATGATGTTCTTTGGTATGACAATGATGTTTTTTTTATCAAAGAGACTCTAAGTCTAGATAAAATTATAACCCCAATATGGCTGGAACTTGGTGTCGCTGGAAATCGATTTGACTCAATTTATGTTGAGTACTGGCGCTCTTTTTTACTACTATCAGGTGGGTTCTTATTGTTGCTATTTATGGCAGGCTCTATTTTACATTTTACCCATAAACGGGCAATTGATAACATGATGAGCTATATAGAATCAATAAAAAAAGGAATGAGGGGGGTTGAGTTCACGCCCACAGATGTATACGAATATAATCAAGTCAGTGAAGCCATGCAGAGTATGGTTGAAGATTTAAATATTGCTGCAACTGTTTTTGAATCGAGTGAAGGTATGTTGGTAACGGATCGCAATCAAGTGATTCTCCGGAATAATCAGGCCTTCACAGATATAACAGGATTTCAGTCAGATGAGTTGATCGGTAAGTCATTAAGTCAGCTTAAGTCTAATAAATATACTGACCATTTTTACAAAGAAATGAGTAAAAAACTATTGATTGATGGGAAATGGCAGGGTGAAATATGGAATCAAAAAAAGAATGGGGAAGAGTATTTACAGTGGATTAGTATCACGGCGGTTATGAGTGATGTAACGGGTAAAGTTCTGAATTATGTTGTGACCCTGAATGACGTTACCCAGCGTAAAGCTGCGGAGAATCGAATTAGGCAGTTGGCTTTTTATGACCAGTTGACTCAGTTGCCAAATCGCCAACTTCTGATGGATCGTTTAAAAAAAGCGGTATTGTCCAGCGTGCGAACGAACACCTATGGTGCGCTCTTGTACTTGGATTTAGATGATTTTAAAACCCTAAACGATACGCGGGGTCATGATGCAGGTGATCAGCTATTGGTGAAAACCTCAGAACGATTACAAACCTGTATTCGACGTACAGACACAGTCGCAAGGATAGGCGGTGATGAGTTTATTATTTTGCTGGAAGATGTCGGCGAAAATGAAAAATCAGCATCGAATCACATTGATCTTCTTTGTAAGAAAATCCTCACGAGTTTGGGTCAACCCTACTCTATTGCAAATGTTGAACATCATAGTACTTTAAGCGTAGGGGTTGCTTTATTTATTGGGGATGCTGAAGGAGTTGATGAACTGCTAAAACAGGCTGATTTAGCCATGTATCAAGCAAAGTCGGCAGGACGGAATACCTATCGATTTTTCAATCCAGAAATGCAAACCAAGGTAATGGAATATGCTGAATTTGCAAATGATATTCGCAGTAGTATTCAAAATAAGGACTTTTTATTGTACTACCAGGTTCAAGTTAACCATCATGGTGAACGTGTGGGTACTGAAGCCCTTTTGCGTTGGATGCACCCTGTGAAAGGTATGGTTCGACCAGATGAGTTTATTCCTATAGCAGAAGAAACCGGGCTCATTATTCCCTTGGGTGACTGGGTTTTGGTGGAAGCCTGCCAAGTATTGGCAGGTTGGGCTGCTCATACGTTGACTCAGGGATTGACCTTGGCTGTTAACATTAGCGCTCATCAGCTTCGGACACATGATTTTGTTGAAAAAGTGAAAAGCACGATTTCTAAAACAGGGGCTGATCCCAGCAAGCTGAAGTTAGAAATCACAGAGAGTATGTTGTTAGATGACATCGATGACACCATTGAAAAAATGCGAGCGCTACAAGCAATCGGTGTCACGTTTGCGTTGGATGATTTTGGCACAGGCTATTCCTCGTTATCCTATCTAAAACGTCTCCCATTGGATCAATTAAAGATTGATAAAACCTTTGTTAGAGATTTGTTAACCGACACACAAGATGCCGATATTGCATCGACCATTGTGTCCTTGGCAAAAAGTCTGCATTTATCAGTTATCGCAGAGGGCGTGGAGCAAGAAGATCAAAGAATACTCCTTGCAAGTTATGGTTGCTTACTTTACCAAGGCTATTTGTTTGGTCGTCCTGTTTCCTTAAAGGAGTTTATGGCATCGCTTGAGACGTTTGAAAACCAGTTGAGCTAAGTTTTAAAGATTCGGCAACCCAGTAAAAGTAAACAGGGTGTTAGCAATAGTGTTAAGAGTGTGGCAAAGGTTAATCCACCAGCAATGGCGCTCGATAACTGCATCCACCATTGTGTTGAAGGTGCGCCTATCCCGAGGCTAGGTTCTAACAAATTAACGTTGACACCTAAAACCATCGGCATTAATCCAAGCACGGTCGTGATGGACGTTAGAAGAACCGGGCGTAATCTTAAGCAACCTGTTTCCAATGCTGCTTGATAGGGGTCGGTTCCTTCACGTCGTAAACGATTAAAGGTGTCAATTAGAATAATATTGTTGTTCACCACGATACCGGCAAGTGCAATAATCCCCATGCCAACCATTACGATTCCGAAGGATTGGCCGTTAATCAATAACCCTAATAGTACGCCAGCTGTGGAAAGAAGAATCGCGCTGAGGACAAGGAAGGTTTGAAATAGACTGTTGAATTGGATGACAAGAATAAACGCCATCAAAAAAATAGCGATGATGAAGGCGCTCATTAAAAATATGGCCGCTTCTTGCTGGTCAGCATCTTCACCTGCCAAGTTGATCGAGACCCCGTCGGGCAGCTCGTTAAGATAGGGTCTGAGCTCATTTAAGCGTTCATCTAAACGCGAGCCTTCAGCCAAGTCGCTCTGAAGCGTTAAGGTTCTTTGTCCATTCACACGGTGTAAAGAGCCCGTTTTAGGCATAGGAACCACTTGAACGAAGTGTGAGATAGGTACTTGCCCACGAAGCGTATTCAGGGTGAGACGAGTCAATTGGTCAATTGACCGCCAGTGCAAAGGTAACCTGACTCGAATATCAACGTCGTCATTCGCGTCTTCTGGGCGATAGGTAGCGAGCATTAAACCATGGCTAACCAGTTGCACGGCATTCCCTACTGAGAGAACATCTGCTCCAAGTCGAGCGGCGGCTTCTCGATCTACTTCGATACGCCATTCAATCCCAGGTAGGGAACGATTGTCTTCAATATCGATAAATCCACCAATGCTTTCCATGCGGGCACGGAGGGTATCAAGTGCATTATGTATTAACGTGATATCATTTGCACTTACCTCTAGTTGAAAGGGTTTCCCTTGACCTGGTCCCATATCCTGTTTGCGAAAATCAAGTTCAATGCCAACCAGATCAGATGTTAAATCCCGCATTGATTGAATAATGTGGGAAGAGGTTCGGCGTTGATGCCATTCAATTAATTTGAACTGGAGGACGCCAATAACGTCCTCACCTTGTTGAGAGGAGGCGGAGGCAAAGGTGCGTGCATAAATAGAGTCTATTTCCGCTAGGTTGATCAGTCGATCCTCAACTTGCTTTACAAGGATATCTTTCTCGTAAACGGATAAATCTCCCCGTGCTCTAATCTGCAATTGTAATGAGTCTGGTTCAATATCTGGAAAAAACTCCACGCCATGATTAAAGCGACTGTATGTGATAAAAATAAGGGTAATGACCAACATCATACCCAATAGGGTTAAAAAGGGCGCTTTTAACAAACGTCCAAGTATGCACCGATAGAGACGGCTCATGGGGTTGTGCAACGCCATATCGCTTGATGACGTTTTGATGGGGCGTGTCATTACGGCACCCATTGTGGGCAAAAAGATCAGCGCCATGACCAGTGAGGCGAGTAAGCATAGTATAACGGTTGCAGGAAGGTATTTCATGAACTCTCCGACAACGCCGGGCCAAAACAGGAGCGGAACAAAAACAGACAGGGTGGTGGCCGTGGATGCGATGATAGGCCAGCTCATGCGGTGCGCTGAATTAAGCCAAGCATTTGCGGGTGATTGCCCCTCTTTGAGATAACGATCGGCTTGCTCACTGACAACAATGGCACCATCGACCAACATGCCTGCAACTAGAATCAATGAAAAGAGTACGATAATGTTCAGGGTGTACCCTAGCGTCCAAATTAAGAGTATCCCCGCTAAAAACGCACCTGGGATGGTTAATCCGACCATTAATGCTGAACGAAACCCCATGGAAGCGATGATTAAGATCAACACAAGCACGACGGCTGTCATGACATTATTCAATAAGTCATTGAGCATGTCGCGTACCTCAATGGATTGATCCATGAGGATTCTCAAATCAACATCGTCAGGAAGTATCATGCGGGCTTCTTCAATAACGGATTGAATATGCGCGGTGGTATCAATGATGTTGGCACCTGAGCGCTTGCTGATTTCTAAGACTAAACCGGGCTGACCATTAATGCGTGCAAAGCCAGTTGGATCTTTGAAGGTGCGCCTTAAGGTTGCAATATCTGAAAATGTGACAACTCGGTCCTCTTCTACCTTGACGGGCATGCTTAAAATATCTTGTAACGACTCGATCATGCCGGGTACTTTAAGGGCCATTCGGCCAGACCCTGTGTCTAAACTGCCAGCGGCAACCAATCGGTTATTATTGGACACTAAATTAAATAATTGAAAATAATCAATTTGATACTGATCAAGGACCTGTGGGTTCACAATTATTTCCAATAAATCATCTCGATCACCGGCAATATCAACTTCAAGAACCTCGGGAATTCCTTCAATCGCAAGCTTTAGTTGTCTCGCTAAATAGATCAATTGAGCTTCTGGAAGGGCCCCGACAGCGCAATTGAAATGACAGGAAACAAGGCAACATTAATCTCGTGCACCCTTGGTTCATCCGCCTCAGACGGAAGCTTGGTGCGAGCTGTATCAACCTTTTGTCGAACGTCCTGCAGCGCTTTGTGAGGATCAAAGCCTGCGTCAAATTCAAGCATAACCGATGCATGACCTTCACTGGCAATTGAGGTCATTTTCCGTACCCCCTGCAGTGCTCGAAGCTCTTGCTCCATGGGGCGAACGAGAAGGCGCTCGCTGTCATCAGGCTAATGCCCTCAAGTGCCATGGACACATACATCATAGGAATGACAACATCTGGGTTGGCTTCTTTGGGAATCGCTTGGTACGCCGCGACTCCTCCCAACAGGATAAATATAAAGAGTAAAAGAGTGGCCCTTGAACGCTGGATAGCGGCACGAATGATCTGCTCCATCAGAGGGGACTCTCTTGCAAATGGGGTTCAACTTTGTCACCGGGTTGCGTGAAGCCAGCTCCAAGCGTAATGATTTCTAGAGTATCCGGCAGGCCGATAACCCGAGCATACTCCGTATCAAAGCTGATGAGCGTGAGAGGGTGAAAAACAACCACCTGCTCATTATTCACGCCTAAAATGCCAACCTGGCCTGAAGGGTCTAGGCTTAATAGGGAAGGCGGAATACGATGGGCTAAAACCTCCGGTAAGGAAATCTCTAAAGTCGCGCTCGCTCCAGCAATGCGAAGGCCTTCGGGGTTGTTAATTTTGGCTTCGATTGCGTAACTACGAGTGGCCGTATCGGCAAGGTTCGCGATAAACGTAATTTCACCAACGAATGTATGTCCATCTAAGAGAGTGACCTTTACAGGGTTTCCGACGCCCATACGCCCGACATCTTGCTGTGCAACGTAAGCCTTTACTTTGAGATTACGTGTGTCTGTAAGGGTTGCAATCACATCACCGGATTGAACCAACTCGCCAATTTCGAACGGTAGTGAGTTTACAAATCCTGCAATAGGGGCGTTTATTTGTGTGTGTGCAAGGGCGAGTTTTGCATCGGCTAGAGCCGCCTCACTGGCGGCCGCCGTGGCTTTTAAACGTAGTTTTTCGTGCTCAGATAATAATCTGTTCTTAAATAAGCGCTCACCGGCCTCGAGTTCAGAGCGGTGTAAATGGACATCAGCTTCTGCTTTCTGGACTAGCGTGCGTCTGGTTTCTGGATCCAGTCGCACCAGAACGTCTCCTTGTTCAATCCATTGCCCTAATGTTGCGGGACGCTCTTGGATTTGACTAGAGGTGCGTGCATATACCTGAGCTTGATAATATGGAGAAAGGGTACCTTGCAAGATCAGTGTCGGAGTAAAGGTCTTTGCTGCAACTTGATGCGTCTGAACTTTAGGTAGGTTTGAGACGGTTGACTCAACCTCCTTGGCTTGAAGCTGGTCTGGATCAACAGATTGATAGGTGTTGCCAGACATAATCCAGATAATCAGTAAAAGAGAGGCAAGACCTGCTGCGATAATCGATACCAAGCCCCGACGTTTAGGGGAGAGTTGAGCGTCTTTTAAGTCCATTCATTGCTATTCCGACCAAATCATCATCAGGTCAGAATAGCAAGATTTGCAGAGCGTTAATATAGTTGAAAAGGATGTGTCGTTTGATCCCACTTCATCCGCTGACAAGACGCCGGTGGCTATCGTACATTCAGTTAAGCGATGCATTTATCCCCCTTTGATGACGGATCATCGACTTTGACCTGTTTTTGTTCGACTCGACGCCACACTTTCTCATGAAAATGAAAGGCAAGGGTGTTAACGGCTGGTTCAATTAAAGCAACGGCTCCACCGATCACTAAATCACCCGTTAATGCGTAGGCAACACCGAAGGCAACGGTAAAGTGTAAAATGGCAAATGAGAATGTCTTTTTCATAGTAATGCCCCGAATGCAGTGAAAATGGCTGGCGATTCACGCGTTTGCGCTGTTCTTGAATCTATTATCGTGCAGAGATTTAGTTAGTTAAAATTAATTAACTATATGTCGTCGATAGTTATTGAAAATTTACCTGTAAGAGAGGCGGCTTTCATCGTCTTGTTCCATATTTCCAAGACGAATGCGCCACTAATCGCTATAATGGTCACATGACAAACCTTTCAGGCAGTTCCGCTAACATGATGCTCTCAGCTCCTCCTATCCATCGCAACACACGTAACACACCCAACCAGAGTTCAAATCGAAACACCCCCGCACCGTTTTTGCCGATGACGCGCAAGGAAATGGACAGGTTAGGTTGGTCTGAATGCGATGTGATCATTGTGACGGGGGACGCTTACGTCGATCATCCTTCATTTGGCATGGCCATCATTGGGCGTTTACTTGAGTCGCAAGGATTTAGGGTTGGCATTATTGCGCAACCTGATTGGCACAGTGCTGACGCGTTTAAAGTGTTGGGACGTCCGCGTCTGTTTTTTGGCATTGCTGCCGGTAATATGGATTCAATGATCAACCGTTACACGGCAGATCGAAAAATTCGTTCGGATGATGCGTACACGCCGGGCAATGTTGCAGGAAAACGCCCTGATAGAGCCAGTATTGTCTACAGTCAGCGCTGTCGAGAGGCCTACAAAGATGTGCCCCTGATACTGGGCGGCATTGAAGCATCCTTGCGCCGTATTGCGCATTACGATTATTGGCAGGACAAAGTTCGGCGCTCAATTTTATTGGATTCGCGTGCCGACTTGTTGCTGTATGGCAATGCTGAACGCGCGATAATTGAAGTGGCGCAGCGCTTAGAAGCCGGTGAACCGGTGGATCAATTACGTGATATTCGAGGGACGGCCTATGTTCGTAAAGATACGCCGGAAGGGTGGATGGAGATAGACTCCACTCGCATTGACCGTCCCGGTAAGATTGATAAAATTATTAATCCTTATGTGAATACCCGAGATTTGCCTCAGTGTGAGTTGGAGAAATCGAGCACGACGCCTGAGGTCGATGATTCAGTGCAAGTATTGCACATATTGCCCAAGCCAAAACTGGATCGATCAAGAACGGTTATCCGTCTGCCGTCATTTGAAAAAGTCATTCAAGATCCTGTTTTATATGCCCACGCGAGTCGGGTGCTTCATCTGGAAACCAACCCTGGGAATGCACGAGCCTTGGTGCAATTGCATGGTGACCAAGAAGTTTGGCTGAACCCACCGCCTATCCCGCTTAGCATGGAAGAAATGGATTTTGTGTTTGGTTTGAACTATGCCCGTGTTCCACATCCTATGTATGGAAAGGCAGAGATACCTGCGTATAAGATGATTCGTTTTTCCGTCAATATTATGCGGGGATGTTTTGGTGGTTGTACCTTCTGTTCGATTACTGAACATGAGGGGCGTATTATCCAGAATCGATCTCAAGACTCTATTATTCAAGAAATTAAAGAGATTCGTGATAAGGTTCCTGGATTTACAGGTGTTATTTCCGATTTGGGTGGCCCTACAGCGAACATGTACCGCATTGCTTGTAAAAGTCCAGAAATAGAAGCGGCCTGTCGTAAACCATCCTGCGTCTATCCGGGGATTTGCTCTAACCTGAATACAGACCACTCGGCATTAACTCAACTCTATCGGGATGCTCGGAAAATAAAAGGGGTTAAAAAAATTCTTATTGCATCGGGTTTAAGGTATGACTTAGCCGTTGAAGATCCTGAGTACGTTCGTGAGTTGGTGACCCATCATGTGGGTGGATATTTGAAAATCGCGCCTGAGCATACGGAGCAAGGCCCACTGGATAAAATGATGAAACCGGGTATCGGCTCCTTTGATGCGTTCAAAAAAATGTTCGAGCGCTTTTCGAAAGAAGCCGGGAAAGATCAGTATTTGATACCTTACTTTATTGCCGCGCATCCTGGCACAACCGATGAAGATATGGTTAATCTAGCACTTTGGTTAAAGAGCAATGGCTTTAAGGCAGATCAGGTACAAGCCTTCTATCCTTCGCCGATGGCTACAGCGACTGCCATGTATCACACGGGACGAAACCCCTTGCGCCGCTTGAGCTACAAAAAATCGGCTGAGCGGGTGGAAACCGCCAAAGGTGAAAAGCAGCGTCGTTTGCATAAGGCATTTTTGCGTTGGCATGATCCGGACAATTGGCCACTTTTACGCGACGCATTAGTGCAGATGGGTCGTGCGGACTTAATTGGATCAGCTGATCATCAACTGATCCCCTCGGAAGACAGCTCTGCATCGGAATACCGAAGCCATCGCCGAAAAAATAGTCCAGGTGCGGCAAGAACAGCGAAGGGGCGAATCTTAACTCAGCATACGGGTTTGCCACCGAGAGTAGGGGGCGGAGCGTCTGCGCCCAAAGCTCGGAAATCAACAATACGGCGCCCACGATGATTTTAAATTTTTCGTCACATTTAGATTGTAATTAATCTAAAGCGGTGTATAGTGACTTTATCAGACACTTCCCGGGGGGTGTCTGTGTTGAATCACGGAGCGACCGTGAAATGGTTCACCGGGGTGGCCAGCAATGTTGCTGGAATTAAGTTATAGAAGATTTGATGCACGTAAATACTATTAAAGCTAAATTTGAACACACTCAAGGCAATCGCCTAGTTTCATGCGTTTTAGCTAAATTTTTCTTAAACATCCAACGTGCATCCAGCAAGTCGTTAAAAATTCCTGCCTTCCCTGAATATTTTCTGAAACAAAATTCTTTTTTAACAATTTTTTTCGATTCATTACTGGAAAAGCAAATTTTTTCGTCTATGCTTAAACAGAGAATTCAATTCTGTAACATTTAGGTTATAGAATTAAACAGCGTTCAGAGTCACTGCAAAGCAGTCACTAGAACAGAAACCGGATCAGAATTTACTGGTCTTTAGGAAAAATGCCAATATTTGGCAATTACGTAAAAGAAAGAGGCTACACATGTCACAGCTAGTTACCGGCACCGTAAAATGGTTCAACGATGAGAAAGGATTCGGTTTTATCCAGCAGGAAAACGGTCCGGATGTATTTGTACACTTCCGTGCAATCAACGGCACAGGTCGTCGTTCATTACAAGAAAACCAACAGGTTACTTTCGAAGTAACTCAGGGTCAGAAAGGCCCACAGGCTGAGAACGTAACTGTTATCTAAATAACACTGCGCAGTTTGAAGACAGTGGGCGCTTATGCGCCCACTTTTTTTATGATTTTTTATATGTTTAATCTTAATTGTCCTGAGAAGTTTTCAGGTCTTCGTCGCTCAAATGTCTGGACTTGCGATACATTGGGTTATAGGATTAACCGATTGTTAAATAAGCATGGAGGCCAGCTTGTTGATTTCAATGGATGAACCCCATTTATCTTCCCGCTTTAACTCTAAATATCTAAAGCCGTTTGTATGGCTGATTGCTTTTTTAGTGTTTTTTATTTCTTCGGCTACTTTAAGTGCAAATGAGCGCGTTCGTTTGAAATTAAAGTCGAGCCATCAGTTTCAGTTTGCTGGATATTATGCGGCTGTGCATAAAGGCTTTTATCAAGCGGCAGGTCTCAGTGTTGAGATCCTTGAAGCGGGGGGCGAGCAGCGTACGGTTGAGTCTGTCGCTGAGCGTCGTATTGACTTTGGAATTGCAGGCTCTGAGCTGGTCATTGATCATGCTGCTGGATATGAAGTTGTTGCGTTGGCTCCAATTTTTCAACATTCTGCGATGGCACTCATCACATTGCGGGATACAAATTTTACCTCGTTAGCGGCACTGACCAATCAGCGAATTATGTTGGGTGCTGAGACTTCATCGATCGATGTTTTTTGCGCCAAGAAGGACTTGGACCAGATGATTTTCAATTGGTTAGGCATGTTCCAAGCATTACGCCCTTGATCACGGGGGATGTGGCTGCAATGGCTGTGCGTATAACGGATGAGCCCTTTGTTATTCAGCAAAGTGGTAACCCTGTTAGAGTGCTGCATCCGATTGATTCTGGCATTGATTTTTACGGTGATACCCTTTTTACGAGTCGTGCGCTTTATGTACAACAACCGCAAATGGTTCAAGCATTTGTCGAGGCAAGCTTGCAGGGTTGGCGGTATGCGTTAGAGCATCCCGAGGAGATTGTTGACCTTCTTTTAAATACTTACGGTGTCAATCGAAGTCGTGAGCATTTGCTCTATGAAGCACAACACATCCGTACATTAATATCGCCAGATTTGATCGGAATAGGCCATTCAAACCCTGTCAGATGGCAAATGATTGCGGATACCTATGATTCATTAAATCTCTTACCTGGACCTTTTCATTTAGACGCGTTTGTGCCACCCAAAATGGACACTGTGCGCATCCCTGATTGGTTGAAGTTTGTCTCAACATTAACGTTATTGGTGTTGTGTTTATTCATGGTGATGATTTATCGTCAGCACCGTTTGAATCAAAATCTTAAAACAGAAATTCGTGTGCGCAAAGATACGGAGTCACGTTTACGCTTAATTACCGACAGTATGCATGATGTCATTTGGGTGATGGATGAAAATTTTAAAATGACTTATGTGAGTCCGTCTGTTGAGCGTTTGACGGGATTTGAAGTCGATGAGGTGTTGAATAAACCCATTTCAGATTTGATCAATGCCGATACTCGTCGCCAATTAGCGCAGCGAATTCAGGAAATTACTCAAATTAACGAAGCCGGTCGTACAGGCTCGGAGTGTGATGAACTGTTCGAGTTTGAAATTCAATGTAAATTGGGCCGTCAGGTTTGGGTAGAGTCGACCATTAAGTTTTTCTTTTCGGCTCCAGGCATTATCGCAACGATTTATGGTTCAACACGAGATATCACTGATCGTCATCGACAGTATATTGAATTAAAAAATTTAGCGAGCATGGATTTTCTGACAGGTGTTAAAAATAGACGAATTTTCTTCGAAAAACTACAGTATGAAACAGCACGTTTTCGCCGGCATGGAACACCTCTGAGCTTAATAGTGTTGGATATTGATCACTTTAAAAAGATCAATGACCGATACGGCCATTCCATTGGTGATGAAGTCTTACGTCAAGTTGTCAAGCTTCTAGAAGATGAAATACGGGAAATGGATACGATAGGGCGCTTAGGCGGTGAGGAGTTCGGAATACTCTTACCTGATACGGCTCTGGAAGAAGCCCATTATTTGGCAGAGCGTCTACGAGAGCATGTCTCTGAGTACCCTCTTGAAATCTCAGGTGTGTATATTCCAGTGACAGCAAGCTTTGGTGTAGTCCAGTGTGAACCATTGGAGACGGTGTCGAGTATCTACAAGAGAGCGGATGTAGCGGCCTATGCGGCGAAAGCCGCAGGCAGGAATTGTGTTCGTCGTCAAATGCCTGCCATGATCAGTTAGTGAAGGTTATGGGGTCGATGTAATATGTTTGATCAAACTTTGTTCGATTTCATCAGCGTCAAGTGTAGTGTTGCTGATGATCTCGAATCGGGAATCCTTCCTCCATGCGAGTGGAAGTACTGATGCATCTTGGAAAACGCGGTTGTAACTCACCCAAGTGTGTCCAATGTTGATTGCGGCTTTTAACCTCATTAAATCTGTCATTTGGTCTAACTCGGCTTTGAGGGAATCAAACTCAAATTTGTCCTTTGCATCAAAAATCCAACCATAGGTCTGTATTCCGTCATGCGCATGAGATTTACGAATCGGCTTTCCGGGCATAGGCTTGGGTTCTGCATGCTGAGGTGAAAAGGCCAAGGACGTCTGTTGTCCGTTAGACGCGTGGTGAACCGCGTCATTTTGTGTATCTGCATGGCGTGTGTAAGGCTCCATGCTTTCAAAAGACTGACGTGGGTTGTCGAGCAAGCTCAAAGGAAAAACACCAAAAAGTGTTCTAAGTACAGACTCTTTGGGTGGGAAGAGGTTTTCGCAGGCGTGTTGGGCTTCTTGGCAAAGGCTGGCTGGACTCAGATCGCATCGGTTAATTAACACAATATCAGCAAGGTTAAGTTGATCGGTGAAAATAGGGTTGGCCAAGATGCCTGGGTGTTCAAGGACGGCAGGGTCGAGTACGCAAATAATGGAGCGTAAGTCGATCGCTTCTTCGAATGAAACACCGGTTAACACATCGACAATCCCAGCAGGATGACCAAGTCCTGTGGGTTCGATAATGAGTCGATGGGGTTTCACTCTTCTTAACAGCATGGCCAGTGTGATCGTTAAGCTAGGGCCTAGCGTACAGCAAACACAGCCACCAGCAAGCTCTTTAATATGAAGATTATCTTCATTTGCCATCAATGCGGAGTCTATACCGATTTGTCCAAATTCGTTGACTAAAATAGCCCAGACTTCATCTTTTGGTTTTTGTTTAATGAGTTGATTAATCGCCGTTGTTTTTCCGCTGCCGAGAAATCCAGTGATGATATTGGTGGGCACTTTTGTAATTCTTTGCATAATTACCTAGGCTATTAAAGTGTTATAAAGTAACAATTCTGAGGCATTGATAGGTGTTTTGCAAGATGGCTTGACGCACCTATGAAGAGAGCATTGTTCGCCTTTGTTAGCTCTTTTAATCAAATACCCGTGCATTTTTAATGTGTTATGGCGAGTACGAATCCATTATTATTGCTAGTATCATTGTTGAGAGGGCAGAGTGAATGACGAAGGTTGTATGTTTAGTAGGATCTGTATACGGCAACAGTACATCAGTGGCTGAAGAATGTGCTGAGTTTTTGAGAGGGCAAGGACACGAAAGCGAAGTGTTTTCGAGTTTTGACTTGGCGGAGCTGCGGCAGGATCTTGAAGCCGTCTGGTTGGTTTGTACCTCGACAACTGGGCAGGGCGAGCTGCCTGATAATATTTACCCTTTCTATCAATCGTTAAAAGATGAGTTTCCGCTCATGCCTGATCGGAAATATGGGGTGATTGCATTGGGAGACAGCTCATATGATAGCTTTGCTGATGCGGGTCGTATGCTGGATGAGCTCTTGCAGGAGTTACAAGCCAAACGTTTAGGTGACGTTTTATTTATTGATGCATGTGAGACTGCCGATCCCGAAGGTGTGGCACTTGATTGGGTCAAAGAGTGGGTCAAGCATTTGTCGTAAGCCGTTTTGGAAATAAGGACGACATAGGCTTGTCGTCCTTGTGTCGTATTACTTAAGTAAAAACCCTTTTTCATTTAAAAATGGCAGCATGTGAGGGCGAGACTCCTTAACCAGCATGCCTGATATTTGCTCTGTCCACGTCATCTCTTTACCACCACCCGTCCGGGTTCGATAGTATTCCTGTACTTGAGCATCGTATTCATGCATGTGTTTTACATCAGCATCAACAGAGTACTTTTCATGCTTTAGGACAATCTCCAATGGGAGTCGTGGTTTGATCTCGGGGTTTTGATCTGGGAAGCCTAAGCACATTCCAAAGACTGGGTAGACCAATTCTGGCAGTTCCAAAAGTTCAGAAACACGTGCAATTTGATTGCGAAGTCCGCCAATATACACCACGCCTAAGCCCAGTGACTCAGCCGCAACCGCACAATTTTGTGCAAAGAGTCCACAATCCAGTGAGGCCGTCAAAAACTGTTCTGTGTAGCCACTCAGCATGTGTTGCTGGTGTTGCTCGCAGGCATCTTTGTGTCGGTGCATATCCGCACAGAAGACTAAGAAGATAGGGGCTTGAGCTACATAGATTTGATTACCTGAACATTCAGCGAGTTGATTGCGCACATCCCCTTGGCTGACTTGAATAACCGTACAGGCTTGGATAAAGCTAGAGGTTGCAGCGGCTTGTCCGGCCTTAACAATTTCGCCAACCCATTCACTTGGAACGCTTTGTTCAGTAAATTTTCGGATTGAGCGGTGCTGGTTCAGTAAGTTGATAACGTCGTTCATTCAAAAACCTGTTTTAAAGTGAGTGTTGCATTATGCGTATCGCTTTTGACAAAGCATTTGCCGTTTCAATACGATTGCTGATATGAGGAATACAATCCGTGGTGACCACATTCGCTTTATTCGAAAGCCCTTCATAGGCATTTCCTGCAAAGATGCCATGGACACCAATGGCCGTTGCTCTTTTCATGTTCGCCGATTCAAGATGTTCCAGTGTTCGCAATATTGTACGCCCACTGGAAATAATATCATCTACAAGAACAGGGGTGTGCTCAAGGTAGGCGCTTAACTCAGGTGTTGAAATATTGACTTGATAATCGCCTAAACGTTCCTTTTCCAAAATTTGGAAGGGCGCTTTAGCCATTTCCGCGACCTGTGAAACCCATTGCTCACTTTCTGAATCCGGGCCAATGATAACTGGTTGGTTAATGTGCTGAGTAATCCACTTTGCGATCAGTGGTGCGGCTGGCACAACTTGAGTATTGATGGAGTATATATCTGACAGTGAATGATAGCGATGCAGATGCGGATCAATTGTAATTAAGCCATCAAACGCTTGAGATAAGAGTTTTGCAAAGGGTTTTGAGCTAACACATTCACCTTCGTGAAAGCGTTTATCTTGACGCATATACGCTAAATACGGGGTGACTAAAATGCGTTGGCGAGCGCCAAGCTCCTTTAGAGTATCGGCTAAAAATAGCAGTCTAAGAATCTTTTCATCAGGGTGAAACAGGTTGCAAAAAACGATACATGAATGATCAGCGCAGCGGTCATGTACTCTTAAATAGCTTTCGCCGTCTGGAAAGTGCCGCATTTCCAAGGAACCGGCTTCTGCCTGTAACCCATGGGTGATTTGAGCAGCGAGTGCGGCATCTGATTCAAGGTTAAACACAAGTGTCTTCATGGTCTTTCTTCTTTTTGGGTGTTTGGTTGGGGCGACAACTGGATGATATCTGGGTGGTTTAACAGATAATCAACAGCATAATTGAGTTCGCCAATGCTATCTGCATGCAAGGTGAGTAACAGGTCGTTCGGTTGGACAGTTTGGCCTAGTTTGGCATGGAGTTCTACCCCAGCTGCCGCATCGGCAGGCGCCCCAGCCAGTTTTGCAATTTTAGACAATTGGCGATTATCAATACCAGATACGACACCCGTCTCGTGAGCGATCAGTGCATAACGATAACACGCCACAGGTGGTGTCTTCATTCCCCCTTGTGCATTGCAAATGGCCATGAATTTATTCCATGCGGCCCCCGTTTCGATGGTGTCTAGCGCTTTTATCTTACCTTCACCAGGCGATAAGGGTTGAATCATTTCCAGCATAGCACCCGCGATCTCTGCAGCGCGTTGTTTTAGATCTTCAGGGGCGTTGGGCTGGTTTTGTAAAACGGCCAGTATGTCGTAAGCTTCGAGCGCTGGGCCAATACCTCTGCCCACGGGTTGGCTGCCATCCGTAAATAGGATTTTTAAGGTTAAATTGAGCTTCTCTGCAACGGCTTTAAAGCTATTCGCTAGCTTTTCCGCGGCGATTTGGCTGCGGACTTTAGCTGTTGGGCCTACAGGGATATCGATCAATACATGGGTTGCACCTGCGGCAATTTTTTTGGATAAAACCGACGCGATGAGTTGTCCTTCACTGTCAATATCCAAAGCACGTTCAACCTGAATGAGGATATCATCAGCGGGACTCAGTTTGACAGAACCTCCCCATGCAAGGCATCCGCCCACTCGCTTAACGACGTCCCGCATGTCTTCAATTGAAAGACTGACCTCGGTTAGAGTCTCCATTGTATCAGCCGTTCCGGCAGGTGAAGTGATTGCGCGTGACGATGTTTTAGGGATGGTCACTCCACAGGCGGTGAGGATTGAGATAACTATGGGGGTGGTCCGGTTTCCAGGTAAGCCACCGACGCAATGCTTGTCTAAAACGACTGGCAATTGCCAATCAAGACGACTGCCCGAGTTCACCATCGCTTGTGTTAAATAGGTAATCTCATCATCGTTTAAGTGATCATCACCGCAGGCTGTAATGAAGGCGGCAAGGTGAACATCGCTGTAATAGCCTTCAGCAATATCGTTGATGATACATTCAAACTGTTCAAGATCGAGCGTGTGTCCGTAGACCTTAGCTCTCACATGTGAGAGGGATTGAATCGGTTTTGGGTGTGATAACCAGATAGGGTCTCCGCTCTCGATTTGCAGGTGTTTCCAAGCGGATTCTGAAAAACCGACCTCATTCTCACTGAGTAGATCGGAGGTGATCATATTCAGCGATGCAACAATCGACTGACTGCCTGAGCTGGTCACTAACACTCTGGGTAGGCTATCGAATCCTTCAGAACGACAGACAGGGCTGTCTTTCCTTAGGTAAATGGTTGGCTCGTGATGAGTATCAATGCCTAATCTGCGGGCAGATAAGGGAGCCAAGCGTTCGGGGGCATAGGTCATAAACAGCGTCCTTTATAGATATGCATCATGTGATTGCATGACTCACTGTTTTTATTTTGTCATATGAAATCAAATGATTTTGATTCTAAGTAAAGCGAATATTTCATTGATGTTCAATCCTAAATCCGTTTCTGAAAAGGAAAACACTTCACCGGTAGGGGAATCAAGTGTTAGTAGACTGAGGTAGTTCCTGTTAAAATCGACGTTTTGTTTAGCAGATTAGGGTATATCATGGATCGCCGTTATCGCCTTGTATTGTCATGTCCCGACCGTGTGGGCATTGTCTCAATGGTCAGTAATTTTATATCCAGCCACGGCGGCTCAATTGCCGATGCGAACCAGCATACCGATCCCGGCTGCAATTACTTTTTTATGCGTGTTGAAATTTGTGCAGCGACCTTGCCATTCTCTTTAGAGGCATTGAAAGAAGCCTTTAGACCGATTGCGCAGTCATTCAATATGGAGTGGGATATTACCGACTCCGCTAAACCAAAGCGCGTTGTGCTCATGGCCAGTCGAGAGTCCCATTGCTTGGCTGATCTGTTGTATCGTTTTCACAGTGAAGAACTCTTTTGCGAAATTCCCTGCGTCATTTCAAACCACGATAAACTGCGAAGCATGGTAGAGTGGCATGGAATTCCGTACCATCATGTACCTGTAGATCCAGCGGATAAGCAGCCGCATTTTGATAAAATTGAACAGCTCATCGCTGAATACCAAGCGGATGTAGTCGTGTTAGCGCGTTACATGCAAATATTGCCCCCTGCACTTTGCGAGCACTTCCCGCATCGCATTATTAACATTCATCACAGTTTCTTGCCTTCTTTTGCCGGGGCTAAGCCATATCATCAAGCACATGAGCGGGGGGTGAAATTAATTGGTGCAACCTGCCATTATGTGACAGAGGATTTGGATGCTGGGCCAATTATTGACCAAGATGTGACGCGTATTTCCCATAGGGATCATCCTGATGACATGGTTAGATTGGGCCGTGATGTGGAAAAATCAGTACTGGCAAGAGGCTTGCGTTGGCATCTTGAGGATCGTGTGTTGGTGCATGGCAATAAAACAGTCGTATTTGCTTAAGTCTTCAAGTACTTAAGCGAATTCGAGTTACGAATTTAATGTGCCGACACCTCTCAACCATAAAAAATACGCTACACTTAATGTGAGATAGAGATACGTGACACTCTCTATTAAGTTTAGCGTTTGGAGGAATCAGACATGTTAAGATCTGTCAAAGCTCAAGATTATATGGCCACTAAGCTTGTGACCTTCCACCCCGAAACCGATTTGTTTGATGCCATTAGTGCGCTCCGGGAGTACAAGCTTTCTGCATTTCCCGTGATCGATGCCGAAGGAGGGCTCGTCGGTATTTTGTCCGAAGTGGATTGTTTACGTGCGATTTTAAGTCAAACCTATCATGAGGAAGAGATGGGAAGCGGAGGGCATGTATCTGACTATATGTCGACGCAGGTTGATACGGTTCCGCATGATGCGGACATTATTGCCGTATCAGATATTTTTATTGCAAAAGGGCGTCGTTGTTTACCTGTTGTTAAAAGTGGGAAGCTGGTCGGGATGATTTCGCGCAGCGATGTTTTAAGAGCGGTTGAAGACTTTGCAAAGGATGGCTAATGACCCCTGCACAATAGTTGAGTCCAGTATGAGTGACTTTTTTCCAGAAAAACCGATTTTGTTTTACCCCTCGTTAGCGAAGCGTTTTGGAGCTGATGAGGCCATTTTGCTTTCGCTGCTGAGGGACTCATTGCTATTGAATGGTTTACCAGACGGAAAAGGCTACACTGAGGTCATGTTTTCAAATCGCCAATGGCATGACTTGGCGAGTTTCTGGGAAGTTGAGTACCTCACGCAAATTGCAGAAAGTTTGAGTCGGCAAGGTGTGTTAGTGCTTTCTATCGGTACTTCGGGTACGGTTAGAGTCAAGGCAAAGATGGGGTCCAGTTCTACAACCCATCAGCCGCAGCAGGTGAGTGCTCATGCCGCTCCCCCTGTTGTTTCGGTCAGCACAGAGAATACCCTGCCCGTGTATGATCACTTGCCACCCAGAGCCAAGCCGGAAGCACCTAAGGTTACCCGCGGGCCTGCACCGACGTTTGGGGGGACGAATGGCTGGCGTCGACAAAAAGACGAGTTGGAGGCCATTTTTGAACAGCACGAAGAGCGCAACCAACGGATGGTACCCATGTCAATGCACTGGAAGCCTTCGGCTGCATTTCACGAATTTTTAGCACGCCATTCGATTCCCAGTGAATTTGCTCAGACCTGTTTGGATGAGTTTGTACTGTATTGGTTGGCTAAGGATAATAAGCGTGAAACCAATTGGGATCAAAAGTTCCTCGCTTGGGTTAAGCGTGAATGGGTTAAGCAGCAGTCTCAAGAGGCGCGTGACAAGCGTTCAGATCAATTATTGGCAGGTAGTGTGAATGAAAACCCCCGACGAGATACTCGCGAAAGCCGAAAACGGGTTACCGCGGCCATCATGGACATCAAGGATACCGACTGGTAGTCAAGATGCCGTCTCAGAAACCAAAGAGTCCGAGTTAATTTCGGTTAAAACCAAGTCGCATGTCAACATGATTTTTGCTCGCTTTATGGCTATCTACGGTCATAAGTTCAAAAGCTGCTTTGAGACAGAGCACGAGATACGTTTAGCCAAGCGAGAATGGGCATTAAGTTTGAGTGGCTATAGCGAGGCAGAGCTTGTGGCTGCCGTCAATCGCTGTAAAGAAACACTGGCTTGGATGCCATCTATTTCTGAGTTTTTGAATATACTGCGAAGTTTGCAGGGCGATTTTGGTTTGCCTTCCGCCTATAAAGCCTATACGGAAGCCTGCTTCCATGCTCATGAACCAAGTGTCTATGATTGGACTCATCCTGCGGTGTACTTTGCGGGTCAAGAAGTGGGCTGGTTTCGTTTACGAACAGAGGAGGAGGGGCAGGTGTATCCTGCATTCCAGCTTGCGTATGAGCAACTCTGTCGACGTGTTCGTCAGGGTGAGTCGCTTCACATACCTGTACGCAAAGGGATCGAAGACAAACGTGATACAACAACAGCACTTTTTATCGCCGACTTTGCGAAGGAGCAAGAGGTGTCACCCGAGTTGGCAGCAACACTGTTATTCTATTTAACAAAGCCGAAAGGCTCACGTGTGCGTGAGCGCTTTCGAGAGCAATCGGTTGCTAAAGTCAAGTCTTTGGGCTTGACCTTAGATTTACCCGCCTGATGCAGTGTCCGATAGGGTGCTAACGGGTATTCCAAGCCCAAGCTGTTTTTCGAACGTCACGCTGAATCCAGTGTGACGTTCGACGGCCTTCTAGTGAGAGGAGGCTGAGCGTTTTTGTCCAAGCATGGCACCTATTGCGTGTCGTAATGCGTCGGACAGTCCATCGTGTCTAAAGGCCTTTAGAATTAATGCGCGCATTTCTGGCAAAAACATTAAGTCAGACAAGATGCGAGTAAAGGCTTGTTGTCCTGCGTCGCAAATGGCAAGTCTTTCCAAAAAAGCGTGTAAGATCTCGGGTTGATACAGGCTGGTTAGATTTCGAGTGGCAACGGCCAGTAAAACCTCAGTGTGGGTTGCGTAAGCGCTTGAGAGAACGTTGATGATCATCTCATCACGAGTCTGTGTGAGCGTTGTGTTTGAGATGGCTCTGACCAAGGCCGCAATCATGTCGGGCGAACACTCCTCGTGTTCGAGTAATTGGTTTAAATATTGACTCAACGTACTGAGAAGCGGATAGCTTGGCTGGCTGTGTTCAAGCAAACGCGAGATGGACAGCAGTAGGGGCGTCGGTAATGAGCCAAAGTTCGTGCATAGGGATTGCTCATTCGTGCCTTGATCCAATCGGACGATGAAATCAGCGATGCCTTGCAACCCCAGGTTTTCCCAATACTCATACGGGCGTTGAGCCGATAGGTACTGCTGAACGTCTTCATAGTACTGGGAGGCGGGTTGCCCTAAGATCAAGGCGGCTTGCGCATGAAAGATCGCCATTTTCTCTGCATCGGGTGTGAAAGAGAAAGGATTGTCCTTAAGGGCATCTTCTTTATCGATATCAGGCATTAGCGCATTCTGTAGCAAGCGGTTCACGATATCATCGCGGGCAGCCTGTACTAAAAACCCTTGTTCATCTAACGGGAACTTCAAAAACCAGATGAGGTTTTCATCCTTCTTTTTGGGATTCCACATCAGCATGCCTATCCACGCGTGATGGAGAAATGGCATAGGATAGGGCACTAAATTCTGCTCAACCTTGGTAAATACATCCGTTGATAGCTTGCTGACACGGCGGCCCATATCAAAAAGACGTAAACGATTGTCTTTATGGCTGAGAAGGGAGCTAAGCAGCTTTTCCATATCAGCCCCGCGCGTGCTTCAAGGTATCGGCAATCAGAAACGCGAGTTCCAGCGACTGATCAGCATTGAGTCTTGGATCACAATGCGTGTGATAACGGTCAGCGAGGCCTTCTTCAGTAATTTGAAAAGCACCACCAATGCATTCAGTGACATTGTCGCCTGTCATTTCAAAATGTACCCCGCCTGCGTATGTGCCTTCGGCTTTATGAACTTCGAAGAAGCCTTTCATCTCGGTCAAAATGGCATCGACACTGCGTGTTTTATAGCCATTAGAAGCTTTAATAATGTTGCCGTGCATTGGGTCAGAGCTCCAGACCACTGGGTGTCCTGAGGCCTGAACGGCTCGAACCAAAGGCGGTAACAGTTCTGTGATGGCATTGGCTCCCATCCGCGCAATCAGTGTAATGCGACCCGGTATACGGTTAGGATTTAACGTATCAAGCAAGGTGAGTAAGCTGTCGATTTGAGTGCTTGGACCAATTTTAATACCGACAGGGTTATGAACACCTTTCAAAAACTCAACATGAGCATGGTCTGTTTGACGAGTGCGATCCCCTATCCAGAGCATGTGTGCTGAGCAGTCGTACCATTGTCCTGTCAAACTGTCTTGACGCGTCAAGGCTTCTTCATAGTTCAGCAGTAAGGCTTCATGAGAGGTGTATAGTGAAGTCTCGTGCAGCTGAGGTGTGTTTTGCGCATTGATGCCGCAGCTTCCATAAACGCCAGTGTTTGTGTGATTTGATCGGCAAGGTGTTGATATTTTTCACCTTGAGGACTTTTTTCAACAAAGCCTTGGTTCCAGCGGTGTACCTGATGGAGATCAGCATAACCACCCGTTGCAAATGCACGCAATAAATTGAGTGTTGAAGCGGATTGATGGTAGGCCGCAATCATGCGTTGTGGGTCAGGCTCACGTGCGGCTGCAGTGAATTCGATATCGTTGATGATATCACCACGATAGCTCGGCAACTCGATGCCGTTGATGGTTTCAGTGCCTGCTGATCTCGGTTTGGCAAATTGACCAGCAATACGGCCAATCTTAACAACCGGGCAACTGCCTGCAAAGGTCAGCACCACTGCCATTTGCAATAAGACTTGGAAGGTGTTCCGAATTTTATTGGCATTAAACTCCAAAAAGCTTTCAGCGCAATCTCCGCCTTGCAATAGAAAGGCTTTGCCTTGTGCAACCTCACCGAGGGACTGAGTGAGTGAGCGAATTTCTCCAGCAAAAACGAGTGGAGGTAATTGGCTCAACTGGGTCTCGGTTAATGCAAGGCTGGCTTGATTTGTGTAGACAGGCTGTTGGGCGATGGGTTTAGTACGCCAGCTTTTGGGGCTCCAATGTTCCATAAATACTCTTATCATATGGCTTGTAAAAGCCTAGAGTTTACGGTTTTGGCGCTAATAAACAAGGCTTAGGCTGTTTTTATCCCGGGTAAATTCCGGAAGGTAATGTCTCTTGCAGTGTTCAAAAAATCTTGCATGAACTCTGCCTGCACTTGCTCCTCCCGAATCGCGGCGTAAAGCGTGCACCATAGGCCTTTTTCACCTAAGGGCTTAGCTGCAACTAAATTACGTTGCAAGTACTCTTCAACCGCCCAGTTAGGAAGAGCTGAAACGCCGCGGCCACTGGCCACAAGTTGCATGATCATGACGGTTAACTCGGATGTCCGTGTATGATTCGGTTCAACGCCCGCCGGATCAAGGAAGCGAGTGAATACATCAAGTCTTGATTGATCAACAGGGTAGGTAATCAGGGTTTCAGATTTTAGATCGCTCGGCTGAACACAACGCTGATGGGTAAGCGGGTGTTTAGTGTGCATGACGAGGATAGACTCGTAACTAAAGAGGGGGATGTACTCAATGCCGGCTTTAGGCTCTGGATCTGAGGTAATAACCAAATCCAGATCCCCACGTGCAAGGGCCGGTAAGGGTAAAAAGCTAAATCCAGTCGATAAATCCATTTCAACTTCGGGCCAGTTGTGACGAAAGTGATCAATTGTTGGCATTAACCAGTCAAAACAACTGTGGCATTCAATGCAAATGTTCAATCTTCCCGTTTCTCCGCCGGCCAGTCGAGCAATGTCTCTTTCGGCATTTCGGATCATTGGTAGCAGTTCATCGGCAAGGGCGAGTAGGCGTTTGCCTGCGCTGGTAAAACAAATAGGTTTGGTTTTGCGAATAAATAAGGAGCAATTCAGGCGATCTTCGAGGTCTTTGATTTGGTGAGACAGGGCTGATTGAGTCAGGTGTATGCGATCAGCGGCTTCGACTAAGCTACCCGCATCACGAAGTGCGGCCAGTGTTTTCAGATGACGAAATTCTACCATGCCAGACTCCGGCGAATGAATGAAAGCTGTACACCGAATAGAGAAAGCAAATGCTGACTCTATCCGGACAAAGTATAGCGATAGATCCTTTCAAGCTCTAGCATCTAAGTCAATCAGATGAGGTCCTTTAGCAAAAACTCGATAAGCGCTTTCTGGGCATGCAATCTATTTTCGGCTTCTGGGAAGGCCACGCAACGTTGATCATCCATCATGTCGGCACTGACTTCTTCACCGCGGTGAGCAGGCAAACAGTGCATAAATAAGGCATCTTTATTTGCAAGATCCATGAGTTGCGGAGTGACTTGGTAACCTCTGAATTCACGAATACGCTCACGTTGCTCGCTTTCTTGCCCCATTGAGGCCCAAACATCTGTGACGACTAAATCAGCCTTGTCAACGGCCTCTTCAGGTGCTTCCAATAGCGTTATACGATCGGCATTTTGTGCAACAAGGTCGGCATTTGGCTCAAAGCCCTCAGGGCAGGCAATGTTGAGTTTAAAGTCAAATTGGCGTGATGCGTTAATATATGAGTTACACATATTGTTACCATCGCCGACCCAAGCAACCGTTTTGCCTTGTATGCTGCCACGATACTCATGAAAAGTTTGCATATCGGCAAGCAATTGACATGGATGGAAGTCATCCGTTAATGCGTTGATTACGGGCACCGATGAGTATTCAGCAAATGTTTGTACCAGTGCATGGCTAAAGGTGCGAATCATTACGATGTCGACCATCGATGAAATGACACGTGCACTGTCTTCTACGGGTTCACCTCGTCCTAGCTGGGTGTCTCGGGGCGATAAAAACATTGCATGACCCCCAAAGTGAGCCATACCCGTTTCAAAGGATACGCGTGTTCGCGTAGACGCTTTTTCAAAAATCATCGCCATAACACGGTTTTTGAAAGGCTCGTAAATCACGCCTTCGTTACGCATTTGTTTTAATTCGATCGCCCGAGCAATCAGTTGATTCAGTTCAGCAGGCGTTAAATCAAGTAAGGTGAGAAAATGTCTTTTACTCATAAATTAAGCCGGCAGCGTAGCTGCCGGTTCCAGAGGTCAGTTTTTATCAGAGGGTTTCTGAGAATCAGGCGTCAGCCTCATCACCCGCATAAATACGAATGAGTTTAGAAACCGTATGGATCATGAGGTCGGCCTCGTTCTGGCTCATGATCAAAGGTGGCAACAAACGAACAACTCGTCCGCCACCTGTTATGTTTAACAGTATTCCTTTCACTTTGGCAAGTACGGCTAACTCGGTACCTGCGTCTGTGAGCTCGATACCTATCATCAAGCCTTTGCCGCGAATTTCTTTTACATAAGGCGCGTCTGCGAGCTGGATATGAAAGCCATCGAGTATGTACTGCCCGAGTGACGCTGCATGCTCACAAAGTTTATCTTCTACAATGGTGTTCACCACAGCGAGTGCGGTAGCACAAGCAAGGGGGCTTCCGCCATAGGTTGTGCCATGATTGCCTGGGCCAAAGACTTCTGCCGCGGCACCGCGTGCTAGGCAAGCTCCGATAGGGAAGCCATTACCCAATCCTTTAGCCGTTGTCACGACATCAGGCATAATAGACGTATGTTGGTAAGCAAAGTACTTACCTGTACGCCCATTGCCTGTTTGTACTTCATCTAGCATCAGAAGCCAATCATTTTCGTCGCAGATGGCACGAAGTTGCTCTAAATACTCGTTCGACGGAACATGAATACCGCCTTCGCCCTGAATGGGTTCAACCAATATGGCGACAACATCGTTATTGTTTGAAGCAATTTGGCGAATCGCGTCGAGATTGTTAAAAGGAGCACGAACGAATCCGCTGACTAAAGGCTCAAATCCTGCTTGAATGGCACGGTTGCCTGTTGCACTTAGCGTCGCCAGTGTGCGTCCATGAAAGGAGTTTTCCATAACAATGATCGTAGGCTTGTCGACGCCGCGATTGTGTCCGTAGCGGCGCGCAATTTTAATTGCTGCTTCATTCGCTTCGGCACCTGAGTTGCCAAAAAAGACGTTATCCATGCCAGATACAGACGCGAGCTTTGCTGCCAGCTCTTGCTGTAAAGGGATCGAATATAGGTTAGAGCAATGAATTAACTTTCCTGCTTGCTCAGAAATAGCCTTAGTAATTGCAGGATGCGCGTGGCCCAACCCTGTGACGGCAATTCCGCAGAGTGCATCAAGGTATTTGTGGCCGTCAGTGTCATAAATCCATGCTCCCTGGCCATAATCAAAGGCTACTGACATGCGATTATACGTATTCATAAGGGGTTGCATGGTCATCTCGTTTTTCTCCCTACAACGCAAAAAGGCAGCCCTAGCTGCCAAAAGACATGTATTCTAGGGTGTGAGTGATCATTTGGCAATTGCCAGAGAAAAAATCATATTTTGATGCTTGAATCTTGCAATTCTGACATCATAGTTAAAGAAGGAAGCAAGAGTATCTGATAGTATTACTCAAGAATTAAGTAGGCTTGGTTTAAGTTTGCTTTCGAGCATGGTTGCGTTGAATCGACCATGGTTACTCACAACCCCATAGTGTTATAGGTGCTTTAATGAGCGTAGTTGATGTTATCAAAGAGCAGATCGAGTCAAATCCTATCCTTTTATACATGAAAGGGACGCCTCGCTTTCCTCAGTGTGGGTTTTCATCCCGTGCAACTGAAGCCTTAATGGCTTGCGGAGAAAGATTCGCGTTTGTCAATATTCTTGAGCATCCAGATATCCGCAGTGAGCTACCAAAGTACGCAAACTGGCCGACCTTTCCTCAGCTATGGATCAATGGTGAGTTAGTTGGTGGTTGCGATATTATTACCGAATTGGCGGCTACAGGTGAGTTGGCTGAAATGGTAAAGGCTGCTGCAGCTGCATCAGGCGCTTCTGAAAACGCTGAGTCTTAAGCCGAATTCAGTATGGCTGATCTGCGTAAGAGCGATCAGCCATTTTTGATGATTGGATAAGCGGTTATCGTGTATCCAGTACAAGATCCCAGCCACCCATATCTTTCCAGCGATTCACAATCATGCAAAACAGCTCGGCTGTTTTTTCCGTATCGTAAACAGCAGAATGCGCTTTTTTGTTATCGAAATCGATTCCAGCTACTTCGCAGGCTTTGGCAAGTACGGTTTGGCCGCATGCAAGCCCTGCCAGTGTTGCTGTGTCGAATGTGGAGAAAGGATGAAAAGGATTACGTTTAAGTTGGCAACGCTCAGCGGCTTTGAATAAAAAATTGTGATCAAATGTGGCGTTGTGTCCAACCAGTATGGCTCGTTTGCAACCATTGGATTTCACAGCTTTGCGAATGGGCTTGAATAGGGTTTCAAGGGCATCCGCTTCATTGATGGCATTGCGAGACGGTGCCCAAGGATCAATGCCCGTAAAGGCTAAAGCAGATTGTTCGATATTTGCACCTTCAAAAGGCACTACATTTGCGCTATAAGTGCTGTCTATGTGCAAGTAACCTTGTTCGTCCATAATCAGCGTAACGGCTGCGATTTCCAGAAGTGCATCAGTTTGCGCGTTAAATCCTGCCGTTTCGACATCAATAACGACGGGCAGGTATCCGCGAAAGCGGTCGGCCATATTTGTTTTATCGGATGACTGTGCCAAAAAAAATCCTTACTCTATGCTCATGTGTTAAGGGTATTCTATCAGTCTGTGTTATTGAGTGAAACGTCATCTAAATAATCTGTTGTCTTTGCCGATAAAGACTCAACGATAATGTGGAAAGGCCGTATTGTGTTCATGAAGTGTTGGTGTAAATTGTCCTTACTTGCGTTGTTGATCTTGCCTGTCATCGTGCAAGCGGTTACCTTTCGGCCGACCATTGAAACAGCTGCATGGGAAATTGATATGTCCCCCTTTATGTGTCGGATGACGCAGCGTATTCCTTCTTTTGGTGAAGGAGTATTCGAGCAGGAGGCTGGCGAAAATCTAGTGTTTAGATTGACGCCAAGTCAGCGCCAGCAGTTAAATGGTTCGGTGCGACTTGTGGCCGAGATGCCGAATTGGCAACCTGGGCGTCAGCCTCAGGCCATTACTGAGTTGAGCGTCAGTCAGGGACAGGTTGTGGTTCAAGGCGACTCTGCAATTCGAATGCTGGCAGCATTGCATAATGGCTTGTTTCCAACCTTCAGTGCACAACAGTGGTTCCAGACTTCTGAACCCGTCACAGTGGGGATATCGTCTGTGAATTTTGCCCCTGCCTATGATGATTATCTTGATTGCTTAACCCAGTTGCTGCCTGTTAACTATCGGCAGATTGCTCGAACCGCTGTTTTATTCCCCCCTGAGCAGTTTCGATTGTCGGATGCCACCACCGAGCGCTTGGATCAGATTATTCAGTATGTCTTAACCGATCCCTCGGTTCAGCAGATTTTTATTGACGGGCATTCCGATAATGTCGGGCGCCGCTTGTTAAATCGTGATACGTCTAGACGCAGAGCAGAAGCCGTGACGGAGTATCTGGTTGGCCGCGGGGTGCCTGAAGACATCATTATTATGCGCTATCATGGTGACCGCTATCCTGTTGTCGATAATGATACCGAAGAAAATCGCACACGAAATCGTCGCGTGACAATTCGACTTGAGCGTGAATAGAGGCAGAAACGGAGTCTTTCTGTTACACTCTGCAAAATACGTATTAACGTCTTTCTTACAGCTACTCGCGGTGAGTGGCTGGTTTCAGTGATCTGGAGCACATTAAATATGTCCGATATTAAAAAGGTCGTTTTAGCCTACTCTGGCGGCCTGGATACATCAGTAATTGTTCGTTGGCTACAAGACACCTATGCCTGTGAAGTGGTGACCTTTACGGCAGATATAGGGCAAGGTGAAGAAGTTGAGCCAGCCCGTGCAAAAGCCGAAGCCTTGGGTGTAAAAGAGATTTACATCGAAGATCTGCGTGAAGAGTTTGTCCGTGATTACGTATTTCCAATGTTCCGTGCCAATACCATCTATGAAGGTGAGTATTTGCTGGGCACATCCATCGCACGTCCATTGATTGCAAAGCGTCTAATTGAAATTGCGAACGAGACCGGTGCTGATGCGATTTCTCATGGTGCAACGGGTAAGGGTAATGATCAAGTGCGCTTTGAGTTGGGAGCCTATGCTCTAAAACCTGGCGTGAAAGTGATTGCACCTTGGCGTGAGTGGGATCTGACGTCTCGTGAAAAGCTCATGCAGTACTGCGAAGAGCGAAACATACCTGTTGACTTCAGCAACAAGAAAAAGAAATCACCTTACTCTATGGATGCAAACCTTCTGCACATTTCCTATGAAGGTGGTGTGTTGGAAGAGCCTTGGGCTGAAGCAGAAGACGATATGTGGCGTTGGAGCGTCAGTCCTGAAGAAGCACCGGATCAAGCAACCTATCTTGAGTTGACGTATGAGAAAGGTGACATCGTTGCAATTAATGGCGAAGCCATGAGCCCTGCGACAGTGCTTGAAACTCTGAATAAAATCGGGGGAGCAAACGGTGTTGGGCGCTTGGATATCGTTGAAAACCGCTTTGTGGGAATGAAGTCACGCGGATGCTATGAAACACCGGGTGGCACCATTATGTTGAAAGCACATCGTGCGATAGAATCAATTACCTTGGATCGCGAAGTCGCTCACTTGAAAGATGCGCTGATGCCACGTTATGCCGAGATGATCTACAATGGTTTTTGGTGGTCTGAAGAGCGCAAAATGATGCAGCAGATGATCGATTACAGCCAGCGTCACGTCAACGGCGATGTCCGCGTTAAATTGTACAAAGGAGCGGTCTCAGTGGTTGGGCGTCGTTCAGCCGATAGTCTTTTTGATGAAAGCATTGCTACTTTTGAAGACGATGCGGGTTCTTACAATCAAAAAGATGCAGAAGGGTTTATTAAATTGAACGCGCTGCGCATGCGAATTGCTGCAAGCAAGGGTCGGAACCTGCTGGATTAATTCGCTCAGGATACAAATAAACGCTAAAAGGGCCCTTATGGGTCCTTTTTGTTATAATGCCTCTATCTTTAACCCTAAGTCGATGATTGCATAAGCCCGAAGGGGTCGCTAAAATTCGTCGTTTCTCTGACTCAGTAACCTATGAAATCTCACAAGCTACTTCAAGCCCCTATCCCGATGCGCTGGGTAGGTCCGCTTAAAATCACGGGTGAAACCTTAAATGAAAAGGTGAGTGTGCCGCTCGCAACCTACGAAATTCCTTTATGGCATTCGGTGGGGCGTGGTGCACGAGTTTCGATGCTCACTGAAGGTATTCGGACCAATGTTATTGATGAGCGAATGACGCGATCAGTCTTGCTTGAGGCAGAGGATGCTTGGGCCGCGCATCAAGCCTTGGTATCGATTAAGCAGCGTCAGCCTGAGTTGAATGCAGTGGTGGCCAGAAGCAGTCGTTTTGCGCAGCTTATTGATATGCACAGCCAAGTGGTCGGTAACCTGATGTATTTGCGTCTGGAGTTCACCACGGGAGATGCCTCTGGACACAATATGGTGACGAATGCAGCCGATAAGCTGATACCTTGGATCCTGGCTGAGTACCCTCAGCTGCGCTACTCGTCTATTTCGGCCAATTATTGCTCTGACAAAAAAGCGACAGCCGTAAACGGGATTCTCGGACGCGGGAAGTATGTGGTCAGTGAAATACTCATTCCGCGCGATATTTGTGAGCGTCGTTTAAATACCACGCCTGAAAAAGTTGTCGATCTGAACATAAAAAAGAATTTAATTGGCACTCTAATCGCCGGTGGAATTCGTAGTGCAAATGCACATTATGCCAATATGCTGCTGGCGTTTTATCTGGCAACAGGGCAAGACGCTGCCAATATTATCGAGGGATCGCAAGGGATTGTTCATGCTGAGGTCAGGCAGGGTGATTTATATTTCTCATGCACCTTGCCGAATGTGATCGTTGGCAGTGTTGGTAATGGTAAAGGGATCGATTTTGTTGAAGAGAACTTAACACGGCTTGGCTGTAAGGCAGATCGACAGCCTGGAGAAAATGCTAGACGCTTAGCCGCCATCTGCGGTGCTGTGGTCTTGTGTGGTGAGTTGTCTTTGTTATCCGCGCAAACCAATCCGGGTGAGTTGATGGAAGCGCATATTAAATTGGAGCGCTCATGAGCGATCAAACCAACGAGCGGAAAATCGAACATATTCGAGTGATTGAGCAGGACCCGGAGACGGATCGTCAAGGTGCTTATTTCGATCGAATTCGTTTGACGCACCGGGCGTTGCCAGAAGTGTCTCTCGCTGAAATTGATCCCAGTGTGGAGTTTTTAGGTAAAAGACTCAGCTTTCCTTTGCTGATCTCCTCAATGACAGGAGGGGATCATGAGCTGGTTAGGCACATTAATAAAAACCTAGCGCTTGCCGCTGAGGCGTGTCAGGTTGCGATGGGGGTTGGATCGCAGCGAGTGATGTTTTCATCTGAGGCTGCAAAAGAGAGCTTTTCGCTTCGCCCATTTGCACCCTCCGTTCCTTTGTTTGCGAATATTGGCGCGGTGCAGTTGAATTGTGGCGTGGGTTATGAAGACGTTATGCGTGCGGTTGATGTTTTGCAGGCCGATGCGCTGTATTTGCATTTGAACCCTCTGCAAGAGGCAGTTCAGCCTGAAGGCGATACGAATTTTGCAGGTCTGTCAGCGGCTATCCAGCGCTTCAGCAACGCTTGACTCTGCCTATTATTTTAAAAGAAGTGGGGTCTGGGCTATCACCAGCGGATATTCGTTTAGGGCTAGGAGCGGGAGTTCGTTATTTTGATGTCGCTGGCAGCGGTGGGACATCTTGGAGCCGAATTGAACACCATCGTCGCCAGTTCGATGCAACGGATTTAGGTTTGAAATTCCAGGATTGGGGGCTGCCAACGCCCTTAGCCTTGAAGTTGGCCGAGCCTTTTTTGGATCAGGCCACTTTGATTGCCAGTGGTGGTATAAGAGATGGGATTGATATGGCGAAATCTGTTATACTCGGCGCCTCGCTTTGCGGGGTGGCAGCTCCATTATTACAACCTGCCATGGAATCAGCGGATGCGGTCATAGCTGCAATCGAAAAACTGCGGCGTGAATTTGTTACGGCGATGTTTCTGCTCGGTACGTCAGATTTTTCAGCACTGTACAGGAACAAAGCGCTTATTGTTGAAGAGCGTTGAGGAACTTTAGCAGATATGTCAGTGGGTATAGACGAAATCAGTTTTTATACGTCCAACTTTTATCTTGATTTAAGGACGTTGGCTGCGAAGCAGCAAACTGACCCAGAGAAGTACTATACCGGTATCGGTCAAGAGAAGATGGCAATGGCAACGCACGATGAAGACATCGTGACGATGGCCGCTAATGCCGCTTTACCTTTGATCGAGCGTATAGGGACAAACGCGATTTCAACTCTATTGTTGGCCACAGAAACAGGTATTGACCAATCCAAGGCTGCCGGTATTTATGTGCACCGTTTATTAGGGTTGAATGCGAATTGTCGAGTGGTTGAATTAAAACAGGCTTGCTACAGTGCCACGGCTGCATTGCAGATGGCGTGTGCCTTGGTGGCACGTCAGCCATCCACTAAAGTGTTGGTGATCGCGTCGGATATCGCACGTTACGATCTTGATACCCCCGGTGAAGCGACGCAAGGCTGCGGTGCTGTTGCCATGTTGATTAGCCATAATCCACGTATCATGGCGATTGATGCAGAAGTCGGCAATTACACCGATGATGTTATGGATTTTTGGCGGCCTAATTATCGTTCTACAGCGTTGGTTGATGGCAAGTACTCGACAAAAATATACTTAAAAGCATTGAAGAAAACCTGGGATAGCTTTTCTGAGGTGAGTCGAATTGGCTTCAATGATTTTAGTTACTTTTGTTACCACTTGCCATTTAGTCGGATGGCACAAAAAGCGCATCAGCATCTAGCGAAATCAAATCAATGTGAGTTGTCAGCTGAAGGGATTGAAGCGCAAATACAACCTACGCTTCGCTATAATCAAATTATTGGCAATAGCTATACCGCATCGATTTATATTGGTTTGTGTTCGCTACTGGATAACGTTAAAGAAAATCTGGCGGGTAAAAAAGTTGGGTTTTTTAGTTATGGCTCTGGCTGCGTTGCTGAGTTTTTTAGTGGCTCTATCCAAGAGGGCTATCAGGCCTGCTTACATACCCAGCGCCATATGGATATGTTGGCCGAGCGCCAAGAGCTTAACTATGATCAGTATCTAGACCTGTATCGTTATCCTGACCCTCGCCAAGGCGAGTCTGTTGAGATACCGAAAGCCACGTTAGGTCGCTTTCGCTTAGCTGCGATTCATCAACATAAGCGTGAATATGTCGCCTGTTAGGCGGCATATTAAATTACGTTAGTTCATGATGTCAGCATTGGCGCCCGGTAAGTTAATTCTGAGTGGTGAGCACTCTGTTGTCTATGGTGCGCCCGCCCTTAGCTTGGCACTTCGTCGTCACACACGTGCTCAGTTTTTGCCAAATGACTCCGGTTTTTTGGAAGGGCGAATCTCTCATGCCTCCGCTGCATTTTTGCCCTTTGCAATTAACCATTTAACCTCATTGAAGCATCGCCTTGATGCGCGTTACGAGTTGTTTCTTAACGGCGAATTATCCATTCAGCAAGTACTTGATCATCCTTCACAACTCTTGCTGTACACTATTGCGGTTTCGATGGGTGCTGATGTCGAAAGAGCCTCCGGTACGTTGCATTTATCCTCGGATTTATTGGTTGGGTCGGGCATGGGCTCATCTGCCTCCGTCATTGCCTGTTTATTAAGTTTATTTGCCCCAGCTCCCTCAGATGTTGCCGACTTTGTTGAGCAGGTGCGATTTTGTGAGCGCCTTCAGCATGGCCGTGGCAGTTTAATCGATGCGGCCAGTGTGTCTTACGGTGGGATTATCTGCTTACGACAGCAAGAGGTGTCCCGGTGTGATCATCTGCAGTTACCGCCGGGATGTTTTTGGATTTACACGGGTGCGCCTTCAACCAGTACGGGAGAGTGTGTTGAGCAGGTGCGTAAGTCATTTGCCCACTCGAGTATATGGCAGGCGTTTGCTGAGGTCACCGATTCATTTCTTGAGGCACAACCGGATGAGGTGCCAACCCTTATACAGCAAAATCAGCGGTTACTAGAGCGTATAGGTGTAGTACCCAGTGCTATACAGTCTTTAGTCCGTCAGATAGAGTGTTCAGGCGGAGCCGCCAAAGTTGCTGGTGCTGGTTGTGTTCGTGGGCCTCATGCGGGATTGTTGCTGGCTTGGTTGCCTGAGGGCACACCCGCTCAGCTGGAGTTACCTGCTCATTATATTTGGGGAGAGTTGGACATTGAGTATCAAGGCGCCTATCCGTTCTGAATTTCAGGATTTTCCAGTGTGTGTGTCAGCCCCCGGCAGTTTAATGCTGATGGGAGAGCATGCGGTTCTTCATGGTCATCTTGCGTTGGCGTGTGCCGTGGATGTCTTTGTGTACATTGGCGTTCGTTTGCGTGAAGATGATCAGGTCAGCATTGATTCTTCACTGGGGCAGTATCAGTCATCGCGAGATGTCTTGGCAGACGATGCCCGGTTACGGTTTGTGTTAGCTGCAATAAAAGCATGGTCAACAGAGCTTCCCCAAGGACTTGATGTCAAAATTCGGGCTGAGTTCTCACATCAGGTTGGGCTGGGCTCGTCAGCTGCGGTGACGGCCGCGATGATGGTGGCGCTCAATAGGCTTACGGGCACTCAGTTAGAGATAGACGCTCTGTTTAAGCGAGGCTTAGACGTTATTCATTCGGTTCAAGATGGACGAGGCTCGGGGACGGATTTGGCGGCGAGCTTAAAGGGCGGTATCGTGGCGTATCGTTATACACCATATTTCTTAGAAAGCATTCCTGGTCAGCCCGAGATCGCGTTATTTTACGCTGGCTATAAAATGAAAACTCCAGACGTCATTCGACTGATTGAAAAAAAATGGCAGAGTCAGCCCGATTTACTGAATTCACTCTATCAATTGATGAATCAAACAACGGAACAGGCGCGTTTAGCGATCCTTGAGCAGGATTGGCCGAGGCTAGGCAGCTTGATGAACGTCTATCAGGGACTTATGGATGCACTGGGTGTCAATGATCAGACGCTGTCGTTGATGATCTATCAACTGCGTATGCAGCCGGGTGTATTGGGGTGTAAAATTTCAGGGTCAGGTTTAGGTGACTGTGTCATTGCCTTAGGTCAGACTCAGCAAAGCGTGGGTGAACAAGCCTTCGCTCTGACAATATCCAATCAAGGCACAGAGGTTATGGGAGGCTAAAACGTAGCAATGATGACGCCACATGAAATAGTAAAGCCTTGGTTAAACGAGGGTGTAAATCCAGTTAAGTCTGAAGAGCATTTTGCTCCGAGTAATATAGCTCTCTGTAAGTATTGGGGTAAGCGGGATAAGTCGCTTAACCTCCCGATCAATCCTTCGTTATCGGTATCCTTGGCTCATTTGGGAACGCACACCCGCTTAACACCCATCGACCATGCTGAAGACGAGGTATGGCTGAACGGTTTGTGTTTATCCGAGGATTCGGCATTTAGCAAACGGGTATCCCTCTTTTTAGATCTGTTTAGAGCCTCTAAGCCGACCTGTTTCAAAGTTGAGACGCGTAACTCAATCCCGACTGCGGCTGGCTTAGCGTCTTCTGCTTCAGGCTTTGCGGCTTTAGCGCTGGCTGTGAATGACAGTTTTCAGTTAAGCCTTGATGCTCAGCCGTTATCGGTGTTGGCGCGTTTAGGAAGTGGCAGTGCCTGTCGATCTTTGTATGATGGGTTTGTTGAATGGCAGATGGGTGAGCGGACGGACGGTCTGGATAGCTATGCAATCCCCATGTCCGAAACCTGGCCAGACTTGTGTATTGGTCTCGTGAAGGTCGATGCACGAGAGAAAGCAACGGATTCACGCAGTGGCATGCAGCGTACCCTAGAAACGGCACATTTGTATCAGAGTTGGCCGTTACAGGCAGCAATGGATATCCAGGCCATTAAAGACGCCATACGAGCGCATGACTTTGCGTGTTTAGGTGCTAAGGCGGAGCATAATGCTATGTCCATGCATGCGACGATGATGCGTCGTGGCCCCCCTTAGTCTATTGGCAACCCGAATCCTTAATGGCAATGCAGACGGTTTGGAAACTGCGTGCACAAGGCTTGCCCGTGTATTTCACCATGGATGCTGGGCCTAATCTCAAACTACTGTTTGAGAAAGCGTCAGCGAATGATGTGCTCGCTCATTTCCCAGACATTGAAGTGATTCATCCCTTCGGTTTGACCTAGAGGTGTCTCGGGGATTTCCGCTGACTCGTCAGCAACGCGATACTGAGCAAGGAATGCTGCTTGAGTATTGGTTACAGACCCCTGAGGGTGCGCAAGTTGTGCGTGTCACAGGTGAACATGCCGTGTGTTTTGTCTTGCAAAGTCAGCAAGCGAAAGTGCAGCAGATTTTAGCGTCATTGACGGGCTGGTATGCGCGTCATTTGCCTTTAAAAGATCTATTGCAGCGGCCCGTTTCAGCCTTGTATTTTTCCCATTTAAAAACCTACCGAGAAGCCTTGGAGCGTTTACAAGCTCAGGGTATCACCTTAATGGAAGAGGACATTCGTCCGGTTGATCGTTATTTGATGGAGCGTTTTATTTTTTCAGGTGCTCAGGTGTGTAACACCCCCAAAGGCATGCATTTGAAGGCTTGCGACTATCAACCTCAGTTTCGTATTTTATCTCTGGATATTGAAACAACATTAACGGCCAATCGTATTTTATCCGTTGCGCTTCAAGGCTTAGACTTTGAAAAAGTGCTCATGGTTGGCCAAACGCAAACAGACTCTTCAATTATCTATTGTCGAGATGAAAAACAACTGCTGCTTTCGTTTATGCAGCATATCCATCTATATGATCCTGACATTATTATCGGTTGGAATATTATCGGCTTTGATCTGAGTGTCCTTGATGCGCGGGCTCGAGCATTGGGCGTGTCGTTGCAGATTGGTCGAGATCAGCAAGCACTGCGTATTGAACGTCGACAGCAGGGGAATCGTCACTATGTTCGTTTGAACGGTCGAGTAGTGCTTGATGGTATTGATACGCTCAAGGGCGCAACTTGGCACTTTGAGCGCTATTCGCTGGAGTATGTGGCGCAGGCTTTGTTAGGGAGAGGAAAAGACATCGAGTCCGTGAATGATCGTGGTCAAGCGATTCAACGACTCTACGCTGAAGATCAAGAAGCACTGGCCCGTTACAACCTGGAAGATTGCCGCTTGGTCACGGAAATATTTGAAAAAACAGGACTGATTGAGTATTTAACGGAGCGAACGCGCTTAACGGGTTTGAGTCTTGATAAAGTGGGAGGGTCGGCACAAGCCTTTGATAACCTGTATTTGCCTTCTTTACATCGAGCGGGTTTTGTAGCACCCGAATACGCCTCGGGTCAAAGAGGTGCAAAAGTTCCCGGTGGCTTTGTCATGGATTCAAAGCCAGGCTTGTACCGTCATGTGCTGGTGCTCGATTTTAAAAGCCTGTATCCGAGTATTATTCGAACATTTAAGATCGATCCGTTAGGGCTTACGATGGGCGTGGCGGATAGTAACGAGCACAATACTGACGATACAGTGCCCGGTTTTTTAGGCGCTGTTTTTTCAAAAGAACACTCTATTTTACCGGGCATCATCGAGCGCTTATGGCAAGCACGAGATGCGGCCAAGCAGCAGGGCAATGCTGCGATGTCGCAGGCCATTAAAATTCAAATGAATGCGTGTTATGGCGTATTGGGCTCGGATGTCTGCCGTTTTTATGATCAGCGTCTCTCAGGGTCCATAACGCTTAGAGGACACCAAATTCTTACAGAAACCGCAAGCTATATAGAGAAGTCCTTTGGTTATGAGGTTATCTACGGTGATACGGATTCGGTGTTCGTCTGGCTGGGTGATGACGTGATGCCTCAGGAGTGTGACGAGAAAGGCGCCGAGTTGGCTAGGTGTTTAAATGACTGGTGGCGACAACGACTGCAGCAAGCGTTTGGTTTAACATCGGCTCTAGAATTGCAATATGAGACGTACTTTGAGCGATTTTTGATGCCACGCATGCGACATTCCGAAGAGGGCAGTAAAAAGCGTTATGCTGGATTGAAGCGTCAAGGGGATGGTACGGCTGAATTGGTGTTTAAGGGGTTGGAGCAGGTTAGAAGTGATTGGACACCCTTGGCTCGCGTCTTTCAACACGAACTTTTTCAACGAGTGTTTGAGGGGTTGCCTTGTCAGGCGTTTGTCAGGGAACGAGTAGCGGCTCTTTTAAACGGTGAGCTAGACAATGACTTGGTGTATCGTCGTCGTTTGCGTCGTCCGTTATCCCATTACCAACGCAATATCCCCCCGCATGTTAAAGCTGCACGGCAGTTAAATCAGTATTATCGCGAGAAAGGCTGGCCAGAACCGCTTCGACAAGGGGATACGGTGGCCTATGTTGTGACCCTAATTGGATCTGAAGCCGCTGAAATTTTTGAGGGGCGACTGGACTATCAGCATTACATCGAAAAGCAGCTGCGCCCAGTTGCTGATAGTATTCTCCCGTTTGTGGGGGAGTCATTTGATGATGTGACTCAGCCGCAAATTGCTTTGTTTTGACAGTGGAATATCCTGAATTGCCCGCTGGAAACTCTAATGATTTAGTCTATAATGCACGCACTGCCAACCGCAGTTGAATCCTTTCCTGACTGATCTTGTTACGCATCTGTAACACGTTTATATATAGAATTTACTGACTTATGATGCAGCGTATTTAACCCTGTATCTGCATCTGTTGTATGAAGTCAGAACCGGAGTAATTGAATGAAAATTGCGATACTTTCTCGTAATGCTAAGCTCTATTCTACGCGTCGCTTGGTAGAAGCTGCGAAAAGCCGAGGCCATGAGGTTCGGGTCGTAGATGTATTGCGTTGTTACATGAACATTACTTCGCATAATCCTGAAATACACTATCGTGGGGAAGTATTGAGAGACTTCGATGCTGTGATTCCCAGGATCGGTGCATCAGTGACGTTTTATGGCACCGCTGTGTTGCGCCAGTTTGAAATGATGGATGTGTATCCGCTAAATGAATCTGTTGCTATTTCGAGATCGCGCGATAAGCTTCGCAGCTTGCAACTCTTGTCACGAAAAGGCATCGGCTTGCCTGTGACCAGTTTTGCGCACTCGCCAGATGATATCGATGATTTACTCAGCATTGTGGGCGGTGCGCCTGCTGTCATAAAGCTGTTAGAAGGTACGCAGGGGGTGGGCGTGGTATTGGCCGAAACCAATCAAGCGGCCGAGAGTGTTATTCAAGCCTTTATGGGGTTAAAACAACACATTCTCGTTCAGGAGTTTATCAAAGAAGCGAAGGGATCTGATATCCGTGCGTTTGTGGTGGGGGGTAAGGTTGTTGCCGCCATGAAGCGTCAAGCGAAGGAGGGTGAGTTTCGTTCCAATTTACATCGCGGTGGGACGGCAGAGTTGTGTCGAATTACGCCTGAAGAACGTGCAACAGCCATTCGTGCCGCAAAAGTGATGGGATTGAATGTGTGCGGTGTGGATTTGCTGCGTTCTGCACATGGTCCCTTAGTGATGGAAGTCAACTCGTCACCGGGGCTAGAAGGGATTGAGCGTGCTTCAGGTAAGGATATTGCCGATCAAATTATCGATTTCATTGAGAAAAACGCCAAGCCAAATCGCACACAAACGAAGGGGCAGGGGTAATGCAATCCCGATCAACTGACACGCGCGCACTGAACACAGCGATCACCATAGGAAATGAGACGATCCTACCCGGTGAGCGTCGCACGGTTGATCTGGAAATGGGAAAACTCTATACCCATAGCGCGGCCATGATGCCTGTCCATGTGATTTGTGGACGCCAAGCGGGTCCTGTTTTGTTTGTCAGTGCTGCGATTCATGGTGATGAAATCAATGGCGTCGAAATTATTAGACGCTTATTGCGTTTACCAGCGTTAAAGCGCATTAAGGGTACACTCATTGCTGTTCCCATTGTGAATTTACTGGGGTTTATCAGTCAGAGTCGATACCTGCCTGATCGTCGAGATTTAAATCGTAGCTTCCCTGGCTCTCAATCGGGATCACTTGCCAGTCGAACGGCCCGACAGTTTATGCAGGAAGTGGTGAATCAGTCGACCCATGGGATTGACCTGCATACAGGGGCGATCAATCGCTATAACTTGCCTCAAATTCGTGCAAATTTAGATGATCCCGAAACACTTCGTCTGGCGAATGCCTTTGGGACGCCCGTTATTCTGAACTCAGCACTTAGAGATGGATCGCTTCGTGAAGCCGCCGCTAAAAAAAATATCCCCATCCTCTTGTATGAAGCAGGGGAAGCGCTCAGGTTTGATGAAGTCTCGATCCGTGGAGGTGTTCAAGGCATCTTGAATGTGATGAGAGTGCTTGAAATGCTCCCGCCACCGCGCAAAAAAAGCCAGATGAAAGAACCGATGGTCGCGCGTTCAAGTACTTGGGTCAGAGCGCCGCAGAGTGGAATTTTTAGAGCACAAGTGGTCGAAGGTGCAAGGGTTGTAAAAGATAAAACCCTGTTGGCCATTATTTCAGATCCGTTTGGTGAATCTGAAGAAGAGATCTGGTCACCCGTCAGCGGTTTAGTGATTGGTCAACTAAAGTTGCCCTTGGTCAATGAAGGCGACGCTCTGTTTAACATTGCTCAATTTTATCGGACGGATCTCGTTGAAGATCGTCTAGATGCCTTTAACGAATCTTTAGAAGCGGAAGACCATCCGTTTGCGGATAGTGTATAAAAAGATCGACCTGTTGAGGTCGATCGAATCTGTTTAGCACAGGTTGCGCAAACCCTCGCTCAATCGAGGAGGGGTAAACGCCAAAATGTCCTATGCTATTGGTAACGGGATACATCACCCAATTAAAAAAATTGTCAAAGCTCTTGGGCCATGTGCGCCCATTTGCAATCGCTGCTCAATGTCTGCTGAGCGTGATGGCCCGGTAATCATATTAACGGTTCTGGGTAACTGTCCGGGAGAGAGCGCACGCACGCGTGCCCAAGCCTCTTCATACACTCCAACAATATCTTGGCGTTTTAACACAACGAGATGATTGTCGGGCAAAAAGTTCAATGTGGTTGGGCTTTCCTTGCGCGAATACAGCATTAGCGTTCCGGTTTCAGCAATCCCCATGAATGCGAGTGTTAAGCTGGCGAGATCTCCCGCCAACGCGACCCGTTCATGTTGCACAATGGGGTGAAGCTCCGTCCAATCTAAGGATTTAAGCTCCTCATCACTGGCCATGACAAGGTCAGGAATGTTAGCCGTTTGTAACCACTCGCGAACAGCGCCAGGCAGAGCCTGCAGTGAGGGTAATTCAATCACCTCGGCGGCAGCCTCTTTCGCCATCTCAATAAAGAGTGCCTGAACCTCAGACTCTGATCCTTGGCCACGCATCGGGATTAAATTACGTTCATGACGCGTTATTCGTGCCAAGACTTGTTGGCGCTCAGCGTCAGAAGGAAGGCCACGACCTAGGCCACGGCGTATCGTGTTAAGAATGTCTGCTTTGCTCATTTAGTGGCCTGCCTTTTGTTTTTCGTTCCACTGTTGCATAAATGTTTTGCTGCTAGGAGCGGGCATTTCTCTATGGTCGGTCCAGCCACTGACTACGGGCAGTTTATGAATTCGCCCTTTTTTACCACCGAGTAAACGCAGCATACGGTTTGAGGTCTGACTTAGCAGCCGGTAAAGAGTAGGACGCTTGGCAAAAAATGCCCAGGTTTTAATGCCCCAGCGTGCTGCTTTAGGGGTTAGGTGCCGTTCGAATTCATTTTTGCGCCAGTGTCGCATGAGTTTTGGCAGCGGAATATGAACAGGGCAAACGCTTTCACATTTACCGCAAAATGTAGAGGCATTGGGGAGTAACGCTGCTTTTTCAATACCAATCATTTGAGGGGTGAGCACAGATCCCATCGGACCGGGATAAACCCAGCCATAACTGTGTCCACCTATAGATCCATAAACAGGGCAGTGGTTCATGCAGGCGGCACATCGGATGCAGCGCAGCATCTCTTGTAACTCGCCTCCAACCATGTCACTTCGGCCATTATCGACAAGCACTACATGGTAGTCTTCAGGACCGTCTTGATCTTCTGGCGTTTGGGGCCAGTTGAAAGTGTATTGTAAACCGTAAATTCTTGCCCTGTCGCTGAGCGCGCCAGCAAGCGTAAGAACAGGGTCATGTCTTCAAGGGTGGGCACCACTTTCTCAATTGATGTGACAACAATATGAGTTTTGGGAAGAGTCTGTGTTAAATCACCATTCCCCTCATTTGTTACAATAATGCTAGAGCCTGTTTCAGCCACTAAAAAGTTGGCACCTGTAATTCCAACATCCGCTGCAACAAAACGAGCGCGAAGTTCTTCACGGGCTTCTTGCATCAAGACCGCCGGGTCCATGGATTTGGGTTTGTGGTGATGCGCGTGAAACGTCTCAGAGACATCCTCTAAGTTTAAATGGATAGCCGGTGCAATGATGTGGCTTGGGTGTTCCCCACGTAATTGTAAAATATACTCGCCTAAGTCTGTTTCAACAGGTGTAATGCCGTTGGCTTCTAGATACTCATTGAGGTTGATTTCCTCAGTGACCATCGACTTACCTTTAGTAACGGTTTTGGCCCCTTTGTCTTGGCAAATCTTTAAGATGGTTTGTCGCGCGTCCTCAGAGGTTCGGCACCAATGAACATGGCCACCATTCTTGATGACGTTGGCTTCAAATTCCTCAAGATAGATATCAAGGTTGGCGATAATGTGATTTTTTAAGTCGCGACCTTGATCGCGCAGTTGATCGAATTCCGGGAGGCGTTTTACTGCATTGGCGCGCTTTTGTGGGAACCCATTTTTGACGTTGCCCAAGGCTTTTTGTAGGCCAACATCCGTGAGTGCGATACGTGCATTTTCTTTAAATTGAGGGCTAGTGATTTGCATTTTGGGCTCCTAAAGCGATTTGCCGAGGTGATACGCTGACTCGCCAAGGGCTGGATAGCTGAGTTCATCCGCTAAGACTTCAACGATATGGCGTACCTGAACGTCTTTACCTTCGCGTTGCAGTTTTCCGGCCATGTTGAGTAAACAACCCAAATCACCACCCAATAATGTTGATGCGCCCGTCTTCGCAACATTTTCGGTCTTGTTGCCAACCATGCGATTCGAAATATCCGCGTATTTGACGCAAAATGTTCCACCAAAGCCACAACAGGTTTCAGACTCTTCCATTTCGGTTAACTCAACACCTTCTATTTGTGCTAAGAGTGCCCGTGGTTGCTGTTTGATGCCGAGTTCTCGCAGCCCAGAGCAGGAGTCATGATAAGTCACCTGACCCTTAAACTGGCTTTTAATGTTTGAAAACTGCAAGACATCAACCAAAAAAGAGGTAATTTCAAAAGCACGTGCTTTAAGGGCTTGTGCTCGGGCATGCCATGGATCCTCGGGTTGAAAGAGCTCGGGGTAATGATGAAGCATCCCGATGCAGGACCCAGAGGGTCCAACGACGTATTCATAGCCTTCCAAAGCCGTAATGGTTAGGCGGGCGATATCCGCCGTGTTGGAAAAATCTCCTGTATTAAAGGCCGGTTGACCGCAACAGGTTTGACCTTGAGGTACCTCGACTCGACAGCCTGCGGCTTCAAGTAATTTAATGGATGCGAAGACGACTTCTGGCCGATATAAATCAGCTAAGCAAGTCACAAATAGACCGATAACAGGTTGTTTATTATTATCTAACACAGCAGAACCCTGATACTAGACAGAAAGAAAAGCTGAAATACAGCTGCACATAGCTACAAGATAGGCAAAGATCCGACTAAAATAAATAAAAGTCTTAAACTGGTCTTACCAAATGAGTCGATCTGTAACCCCCGAAAATGAGTCGTCCCACTCTCGTGTAGCCAAGGTTTTGTCAGCTTTACGTCGGGAGTTGATTCAGGGAAATATTCTTCCAGGTCAGTCCTTGCCCTCACAGCGACAACTTGCTCAAGATTTACAGGTGGCAAGAGGGTCTGTCAGGGAAGCGATTGTCTTGCTTGAATCTGAAGGGATTGTGTCAACGCGCCCAGGTGGGAGAAGCCAGGTCAATAATGTGATGACGCCTTATTTCTCGTTGGCTGGTGAGGCGGGTCTGCAGGGCGTTGAATTACAGTTGCAAGTGTTAGAGGCCAGAGCTGTGCTTGAAGGGGAGGCGGCTTACTATGCAGCTTTGAGAGCCTCGGATGCCGAGCTCAGTAAATTGTCGGAGGAATACGAAGCGATGCGATTGCGCAGCATGGGGGAGTCAACCTTGTCTAAAGCAAAGGCAGACTTAACTTTTCATATGATGATTGCTAACGCAAGCCATCACTTTATTGTGATTTCATTCAGCCAGTTGTTTTACGCGCGTTACTTTAATGTGATTCATGAAACGCTGTCATCTACTTTACGTCGGTATGGCCGTTACCCCGATGGTATAGCCCAGCAGCATGAAAAAATTCATCGATCAATTCAAGCACGTTTGCCAGAGCAAGCTCGGAATGAGGCAAGTGAACATATTTTGTTCACTCGCCGTTTACTCGAAAAAGGCCTGTAATGCTTGAACGATTACCTGAGTGACAAAATCACGTCAGATAATCGTTCATCACTTAGGCTATTTTTTGCTCCAGTGCTGTTTGGCTGAACGGTGAGCGTGCAAACGCACTGAGTACAGCCTGTAACGCAGCCGCAGACGTGTCATCGGCAGAGGTCACTGCTGAATAGGTTATGCCATCAATCTGCAAGGCAACACAGGCCTGGGCTTTGGCGTCAGTCCCCTCGGTTAAGGCACTTTCATCAAAGTGTGTGACGTTAATTTTAACATTGAAGCGCTGTTCAAGTGCATGAACCAATGCTTCCACAGCACCTGTGCCTTTTCCTTCAAATGCGGGCAATTGAGCGGCGACATTAAAGCGTCCCTCCACGATCGACTGGTTCGTGTGCAGATCATACCCATTGAGTGACCAGCCATAGGGTATACGGTTAAAGTGTTGCTCAAACAGTGTCTTAATCTGTAAAGAGGTGATTTCAGCCCCTGTGTTTTCCGAGGCTTTTTGCACAACACGGCTGATTTCACTGTGCATCCACTTAGGTAAGCTGATGCCGTAGTCACGTTCAAGCACCAAGGCAACGCCGCCCTTACCGCTTTGACTGTTGATCCGGACAACTGCCTCGTATTCACGACCAATATCGCGTGGATCGATTGGAAGATAGGCGACTTCCCAATGAGGCAATTGATGCTTTTCATGGTACTGAATCGATTTACGAATCGCATCTTGGTGGCTTCCCGAAAACGCGGTGTAAACCAACTCGCCAGCCCAAGGGTGGCGGGCCGCGACAGGCAGTTCTGTGCAGTACTCAACCACTTCAATAATTTCTTTAATGTTGGAAAAATTGAGGGTTGGATCAATGCCCTGAGAATACAGATTCATGCCCAGAGTGACGATGTCCATGTTGCCAGTACGCTCACCATTGCCCAGCAAGGTTCCTTCAATACGATCAGCACCGGCCATAATGCCTAACTCGGCGGCGGCAACGCCACAGCCACGGTCATTGTGAGTGTGCAAGCTGATGATCACTGATTGGCGTTGTGCCAAATGACGGCAGAAATACTCAATTTGATCGGCAAAGACGTTCGGCGTCGACATTTCAACCGTTGCAGGTAAATTAATAATGACTTTACGCCCCGTTTCAGGTTGCCATTCGGCAATGACCGCATCACAGACTTCTACTGCATACTCCATTTCAGTTCCCGTGAAACTTTCGGGCGAGTACTGGAAGGCCCATTCGGTATCAGGGTATTGTTCGGAATAGGCTTTGACCCATTTGGCACCCTGAACCGCGATGGCTTTAATGCCCTCGCGATCCATACCAAACACTTGCTCACGCTGAACGGTCGACGTTGAATTATACACGTGCACAATTGCCTTTTTAGCACCTGCTAAGGACTCGTAGGAACGCGCGATTAATTCTTCTCTGGCTTGAGTCAAGACCTGAATTGTTACATCGTCAGGAATAAGGTTCTCAACAATTAACTTACGCACAAAATCAAAGTCGGGCTGTGAGGCTGAGGGAAAGCCCACTTCGATTTCTTTAAAGCCTAGCTTGACCAACAATTGGAACATGCGTGTTTTTTGTTCAACGTTCATTGGGTTAATCAATGCTTGATTGCCATCACGAAGATCTACACTACACCATAGAGGAGCCTTCGTAATCTGCTGGTCAGGCCAAGTGCGGTCTGTCAAACGAATGGGGGTGAAAGCGCGATACTTACGATGATCAAACATGTTGCAGTCCCATATTAAGTCGAGTCTTGATTTGAATATTAGTGTACGCTTAAGTCAGCGCAATAGGCTTGCTAAATTGGGTCTTTTTCCCGTTTGAGCGCAATTAAATTTAGGTTTTTTGCAGTATTGCTTTAGTATTATTGCTCTAAGTCGCAATGGAGGTGAGTATGAGTGTTGACATAGATCGCTTTGATATCAAAATTTTGCATGAACTTCAAAAAGATGCCTCCATTTCGAATCAGGAGTTGGCGGAGCGGATTGGACTAACGGCCGCTCCTTGCTCTCGACGGGTGAAGCAGTTGGAAGAAAATGGATTTATTGAGCGTCAGGTCATTCGAGTCAATGAACGCAAAGTTGGCCTGAATTTAATTGCGTTGTTGCATATCAGTATGGATAAGCATATCCCTGAGCGCTTTGAGGCTTTTGAAACTGCGATTGCCGAGATTCCTGAAGTGATGGAATGCTATCTGATTACAGGTCATGATGCCGATTATCAACTCAAAGTTGCGGTTGCGGACATGGACAGCTATCACGATATTTTGCTCGGTAAAATCACGCGGATCACGGGTGTTTCAGGAGTTAAGTCGTCTTTTATTATGCGCAAAGTCGTGGACACCACAGCGGTGCCCTTGCACTATCTAAAGCGCTAAAGGGCCTGCTGTTTGCTGGGCACCTTGTCGTGTTTAGTCACGTGGATCGGTTGATTTCACAATAGGACGATCCAGATTGTTTTGATAAAACGTATATAAATGAGGATAGGCATCAAACGTATTTAACGACCGAAACAGTGCCCAGTCGATTAAACAAAATAAAGAAATAGAGGCAAAGTTCCAAGTATCAAAGCTGCCTTGGCTGGCGCTGGTGTTCAGAACATCGAGAGTTGATTGAATGCGCTCATGTTGCAGGTTAAAGAACAGAGCGTCTTGAGATGTGTCTATGCCTGATTTTTCAAGTAAAAAAAGCTCAACGTATGAATCGTTAGCCGCATTAATTAGAGTGAGGTTATTGTCATCATTGATCGTCCAAGCGTCCTTCACATAAGCTTGATTCAGGTATTGAAAAATAATACGCGAATCAAAAATCACCTTCTCGCCATCAACCAGCATAGGAATCTTTAAAGCTGGGTTAATGGATTTAAGGATTGAACGGCCTTCTTCCTCATAAATGTTGATATTGATGAACTCATGATCAAGACCTGATAAGAAGACTCTTAAGCGTCTAACAAAGGGAGACGTTGAGGATCCGTATAGTTTCATTGGTATTTCCTGATTTAGGCTTTCATAATGTTCGTCGAGTGAAATTGACAGATGCGAAATCCTTAATTTCAAATGAACCAAGAGTATCCTTTAGATCCTGCTCCTGTCGAGTAGATTAATGAACTGGGCGGTATATGAACCGAATTTTCCGTTATGGGTTACCCCTTCTGCTGATCGTGTTAGCCATCATCAGTTTTATGTATTTAAAGTCAACACGTCCGCAGGCTCCACCCGTTGTGAATGAAGAACGGCGTTGGCCCGTGAGTACGATTCAACTTGAATTGTCAGAGGCTTCACCTCAGTTGAGGCTGTTTGGTCGTTTACAAACGCCAGCTTTGACACACCTGATGGCTCGAACAGCGGGGGATGTGAATGCTGTGTATGTACAGGTCGGTGAGCGTGTTGATGCCGGGCAAGTATTGCTGGAATTAAATCCGCTGGATGCACAGGTTGCATTAGGTCAGCGTCAAGCTGAATTAGAGGATGTGAAGTCTCAGCGTGCGCAGCGTTTGGCACAATATGAAGCCGATCAACGTGCGTTGGTGCAAGAGCGTGAGTTGGTGATGTTAGCTGAGCGGCAATTGAGCCGTGTCAGGCGTTTAGTCGAGGGAAATCGTGTGGCTGAGCGTGAGGCTGAATTGGCCGAACAAGCCTTACGTCAACAGCGTCTGGCGCTATTGACTCGAGAGTTGGCTGTAGAGCAACACCCCTCGCGCTTACAACAGCTTGATGCCTCATTACAGCAGGCGGAAGGGCAGCTTCAATTAGCCCAGCGTAATTTTGAAGCCACTCAAGTGGTGGCACCCGAAACCTCAAGGATTATTTCGATTCAGGTCGCACCTGGTGAGTATGTTAATCAGAGTTCGCCGTTGCTCACGCTCGTTGTACCTGAGCGGATTGAGTTTGTTGCCTCCTTACCCCTGAGTACGTTGAATTTGATTCAAACGGCCTATCGAGAGGGGGTTGCTCTAATGGCTAAGGCTCAGATTGAAGGCCGTGAGTATCAGTTTGTACTGGATCGGTTTGACTCCCAAACACATGCCTCAGGCACCTTGCAAGCCTACTTTAAAATAGACACGGGTGACGCTGAACACTTACCGATTGGGCGATTCGTCGAAGCTTGGTTGGCCCTTCCTGTTAACGAACCTCGTGTCTGGATACCCGCGGCGTCATTGTATGGGCGTGATCAAGTTTACCGAGTGGTTGAGCAACGTCTAGATCCGGTTAAAGTACACGTTCTAGGTGAATGGGTACGAGAAGGCCAGGCAGGATTTTTAGTGGTTGCGGACCTTCTCAAAGAGGGGGATCAAGTGCTTGCGAACCGTCTCCCTCAGGCGATGCAGGGGTTGGCCGTTGAGACAGTTGAACGGTTTGAGCGTAACTAGGGAGTTAGCATGTTACCTAAGCAGGGATTTATCAGTTTATTTATTCGACACCCCTTAGCAAGTCCTTTATTGATTATGCTGATGCTGATGTCGGGTATTTGGGCTTTGTCAAAGTTAAATACACAGTTCTTTCCGACCTTCAATCTCGATATTGTCAGTGTCAGAGTCGTTTGGACAGGGGCCAGTGCTGAGGATGTTGAGGCCGGATTAACGCTTCCTCTAGAGCAATCGCTTCGTAGTGTAGATGGTTTAAAGTCCATGACTTCAACCTCAAGCCTTGGAATTTCAGCGATTACCTTAGAGTTCCGTGACGGAACGGATATGACGCAAGCCTTAGCACAGGTTGAGGATCGCGTGGGCCAACAAAGGAATTTGCCAGCCAATGCAGAGACACCCATTGTCAGTCGTATCCTTCGCTATGAGCCCATTGTTCGGATGCTTTTGTCAGGCCCTGGCTCCATGTCAGAACTTCGTGGGTTAGCGCGCCAGTTTGAACGAGAGTTGTTGGATATCGGCATTGAAAAAGTTGACTTTATTGGACTGCCCGAAGAGGTTGTGTCCATTGAAATTCCCAGTTCGGCCTTGATGACGTTAAATCAATCGCCGCGCCAAATTGCCGAAACGATTGCACGTTACACCTCCGATCAGCCCGCGGGCCAATTTGGACGTGATCAAGGAGGGCGTCAATTACGATTTTTAGAGCAGGCGAGAGATGAGACAAGTTTTGCTCGTTTGCCTATCACGCACTCAACGGAGCAAGGGCGGATTCAGTTAGGGGATATTGCCCATATTGAGCGGCGCTCACGCGACAGTGAAACGCGCGTTCGTTATCAGGGCAAGCCTGCCCTCGAACTCTTGCTGCAGCGAACGGAAAGTACGGATGCGTTAGAAGCTGCTCGACGGTTTAATCAGTGGTTGGCATTCACTGAGCCACAACTGCCCAGCGGAGTGGAACTCAAAGTCTATGATCAGTTATGGCAACTTATCAGCGAGCGGATTCATCTATTGCTTAAAAATGGTGTCGGTGGGCTGATTCTAGTCTTAGCCATTTTGTTTTTGTTTTTAAGTGGACGCTTAGCCTTGCGTGTTGCATTGGGGATTCCGATTGCATTTACCACTGCATTTATCGCGTTGTATCTCGCGGGGGGTAGCATCAATATGCTATCACTTTTTGGCTTTATTATGTCCTTGGGGATTATTGTCGACAATGCCATTGTGGTCAGTGAGCACGCTTACACATTGCGCACTCAAGGAAAATCTGCCGAGGAGTCTGCACGGCTGGGTGCACAGAGAATGTTGGGGCCTGTGATTGCATCATCTTTAACAACCGTGGCGGCTTTTTTTCCCTTAATGCTGATTGGTGGCATTATGGGAAAAATTCTCTTCGAGATTCCGTTGGTTGTGATTTGTGTGATTTTAGCAACCTTGATCATCAGTTTTCTGATTTTACCCCATCAGCTGTCGAAGGGATTGGCTGTTTCGAGAGCCCAGTTAAAACAAGAGGAGCAGGGTTTTCGAGGTCGCTTTGAGCGAGGGTTACATCGATTTCGAGAGGGGCCTTTCCGGCGCAGCGTTACAGCGGCAATTCGGGCTCGAGGGGTGACCTTAACAAGTGCGGTGGCGTTGTTGATTTTGGCTGTTGGTTTGCTCGCAGGTGGTCGTGTTGGGTTTACGTTTTTTCCAAGCCCTGATGGCACGACCTTACGAGCCAATGTAGCTTTTGTATCGGGAACGCCTCCTCAAAAAGTTGAGGCCTACATGAGTGAAGTTGAAGCGGCTTTGGACCGAGTGACTGAATCACTCGAGCAAGCGGTGGTTCGGGTGAAAGTGACACGGTTAGGGCAGGGGGTTAGCTCAGATGGTTCGGCTCCAAGAGGGGATCAATTTGCCTCGATGCTAGTTGAGCTTACTTCACCTGACAGCCGCTCAATCAGCAATCGAGAACTCATTCAACGTTGGCAAGCCGAGTTGGCGCCAGCAGCAGGACTGGATATGCTGACGATAACGGCGGTAACGGGTGGGCCACCCGGTCGAGATATCGATGTGCGTTTATCCGCAAGCGACCCTCTGCGTCTTAAAGCAGCGGCAGAGACATTAGCGGCACAAATGCAGGAAATACCCGGCTTGTATGCAGTTGAAGATGATACGCCTTACGGGCGTGAACAGCTGTTGTTGACCTTAACCCCTTTGGCGGAGTCCTTGGGATTAACACCCAGAGACATAGCTTCTGAGTTGAGAGGGTTCCTGGAGGGGGCATTGGTGCAATTGTACCAAGATGGGTTGGATGAAGTTGAAGTCAGGGTGCGCTTGCCTGACTCCGAGCGCTACAACGCGCTCGTGCTTGAGCGGCTGTATCTCCCAGTTCCCAATCTAGATTGGCTCGCTTTGGATCAATTGGTTGAAATACGGTACCAGCCGGGGTTTGAAACGCTGCGTCATGCCGATGCGCGACTTGCCATTCAAGTGTCAGCGGAGTTGGACTCTGCGCAAGGCAATGCGGGGTTGATTCGAGAGCGTTTAGCCAATGAGGTCATGCCACGCTTGGTGGATGACTATGGCATTGATTGGTCATTTCAAGGGCGAGCAGTCGACCAACGTGAGACCATGGCTGACATGCAAATGGGGCTCGTGTTTGCTTTACTGGCGATATACATCGTGTTGGCTTGGATGTTCGCCAGCTACCTATTGCCCTTGGTGGTGATGGCGATCATCCCATTTGGTCTTTTAGGTGCTGTGGCAGGACACTGGTTATTAGGCTTAGAGCTTACGCTTTTATCCTTCTTTGGCATTTTTGGTTTGACTGGAATAGTGGTCAATAACTCAATTATATTGGTCAGCTTTTACCAAGAGTTACGCCAGCAAGGACTTGATATAGAAACGGCGATTATCGAGGCGTCCTGCCAAAGATTAAGGGCTGTTTTAATCACATCAATCACAACTATAGTCGGGCTGGTGCCGTTGCTCTTTGAGACCTCCGTGCAGGCGCAGTTTCTGATTCCAATGGCGGTTTCAATTATGTTCGGCTTAGCGGTTGCAACGCTATTGGTTTTGTTGGTGATTCCGGCCTTAATGCGAGTCGTCATACGTTAATTGCTTGTTTTTGCTAGAATGAGTAAGGGGGTTCTGGCTATGCTTGAGCGAAGCGCAGGCGTACCTTATGTCTGCAGACTAAATATGGAGTCTTTAGGATGAACGTAAAATTTTTTAGTGCACAAGCCTACGACAAAACTTTTTTTGATAAGGCCAATCAACACTTTGGTTTTGAGTTGGAGTATCTTGAGGCTCCGTTGAATGTGCAAACCGCACGCTTAGCGGCAGGTGCTGAAGCCGTGTGTGCCTTTGTTAACGACCAATTAGACAGTGCATGCTTACATGCACTGCATCGTCACGGCGTTAAGTGGATTGCGCTACGCTGCGCTGGATTTAATCAAGTTGATCTTGACTCCGCTAAGGCGCTAGGGATTAAAGTGGTTCGAGTGCCAGGTTATTCGCCAGAGGCGGTCGCCGAACACACCTTGGCTTTGATATTAACGCTCAATCGGCATACGCATCGAGCGTATAACCGGGTTCGTGAAAGTAATTTCCAATTAAATGGCTTGCTGGGCTTTAATCTGCATCAAAAAACCGTAGGGGTTATCGGCACGGGACAGATAGGGCTTGCGACTGCACGCATCCTAAAGGGGTTCGGTTGCCAAGTGTTGGGATATGATCCCTATCCAAGTGATGCTTTTTTAGCCATCGGTGGAACCTACGTTCGCTTAGATGAGCTTTATTCACGCGCTGATATTATTAGTTTGCATTGTCCTTTGACCCCTGAAAATCATCACTTAATTAATGGGCCTGCTATTGCCGACATGAAACGCGGTGTGATGCTAGTCAACACGAGCCGAGGAGGGTTGGTTGATACTCGAGCAGCTATTTTAGCACTTAAATCGGGGCAAATAGGGTATTTAGCCTTGGACGTGTATGAGCAGGAAAGTGAGTTCTTTTTTCGGGATCTTTCCGATGAAATATTAACGGATGATGACTTGTCTCGTTTAATGACTTTTCCAAATGTGCTCATTACGGGACATCAAGGGTTTTTTACGGAAGAAGCATTGACCCAAATAGCTGAAATTACCTTAAGCAATTTACGTGAGTTAAATACGACGGGTGCCTGTTGTCATCAAGTTGCGTGATGAGTTGAACCCAAGTCTCCGATGATAGGTTAGGGTCATCTCAAGTAGAAGGCTTGGTTGGTTAATGCGACGGGGTTTGATATACTTCTACACGCTGTACTTGGTTTGTACGGCTTTTATTTTCCAGCATTTAATTGCTTATGTGGCCTGTCGTAGGGGCCACCACTAAGGTAAGGATATTGTCATGCCTGTAATTACTCTTCCTGATGGAAGCTCGCGTAGCTTTGATCATCCCGTTTCTGTTTTTGATGTCGCTGCAAATATCGGAACAGGTTTAGCAAAAGCGGCTCTAGCCGGTAAAATCAACGGTCAACTCGTCGATACAAGCTATACCATCACTGAAGATGTGCACTTGGCAATTGTGACGGCACGTGACGATGAGGGCGTCGATATTATTCGCCACTCGTGTGCGCATTTAATGGCGATGGCGGTTCAGGATCTATTTCCGGGCGCTCAAGTCACTATTGGCCCCGTCATTGACAACGGTTTTTATTACGACTTTGCGTATGAGCGTTCGTTTACGCCAGAAGACCTTGAAAAAATTGAAGCGCGTATGAACGAGCTGTCAAAGCAGAATCTGGCGGTGTCGCGTTCATTAATGAGCCGGGAAGAGGCAGTCGCTCTGTTTGAAGAAATGGGTGAGTCGTATAAGGTTGAAATCATCAATGATATCCCTAGCGATCAGCCGTTATCCTTTTATAAGCAAGGTGATTTTATCGACCTCTGTCGTGGGCCTCACGTACCGTCCACGGGCCATATAAAAGTATTCAAACTTATGAAGGTTGCAGGTGCCTATTGGAGAGGTGATTCCAATAATGAAATGCTGCAACGCATATACGGCACAGCTTGGGGCGATAAAAAAGATCTAAAAGAGTATCTATTTCGCTTAGAAGAAGCCGAAAAACGCGATCATCGTAAGCTTGGTAAAGCTCTACATTTGTTCCATATGCAGGAAGAAGCGCCTGGCATGGTGTTTTGGCATCCAAATGGTTGGACGATTTATCAACAAATTGAACAATACATGCGCAGAAAGCAGCGTGAACACGGATATCAAGAGATTAAAACGCCGCAGGTGGTGGAACGCACGCTTTGGGAAAAGTCAGGGCACTGGGACAAGTTCCATGAGGAAATGTTTACCACAAATTCAGAGAGCCGAGATTTCGCTATTAAGCCAATGAACTGCCCGTGTCATATACAGGTGTTCAATCAAGGCTTGCGTTCATACCGTGACTTGCCTTTGCGTTTGGCTGAGTTTGGCTCGTGCCATCGAAATGAGCCTTCCGGTGCGCTGCACGGTATTATGCGTGTTCGTGGTTTTGTTCAAGACGATGCGCATATCTTTTGTTCTGAGCAGTCTATTCAGCAAGAGGTGGCAGATTTTATTGAGTTTCTTCATGAGGTTTATCGAGACTTCGGCTTCAAAGACATTATTTACAAGCTCTCGACTCGCCCTGAAAAGCGCGTGGGCTCTGATGAAAGCTGGGATAAAGCCGAAAAAGCCTTGGCTGATGCCTTGAACACGGCTAACCTTGATTGGCAAGAGCTGCCTGGTGAAGGTGCTTTTTATGGCCCTAAAATTGAGTTTTCGTTAAAAGATTGTCTCGGTCGCGTGTGGCAGTGTGGTACTATACAGGTTGATTTTTCAATGCCGGGCCGTCTTGGTGCTCAGTTTGTCAATGAAGCCGGTGAACGTGAAGTTCCTGTGATGCTTCATAGAGCGATTTTGGGTTCTTTTGAGCGCTTTATTGGTATTTTGATTGAGCATTACGCGGGGGCGTTGCCAACTTGGTTGTCGCCTGTACAAGCGGTCGTGCTGAATATTACGGATAAACAAGCGGATTTTTGTAAAAAAGTACACGAAACACTCGAAAAAGCTGGAATTCGATCGAATCTAGACTTGAGAAACGAGAAGATCGGCTTTAAAATCCGCGAGCATACTTTACAAAAAGTTCCTTACCTTCTTGTGGTAGGTGACAAAGAGGTTGAATCTGGCTCCGTTGCAGTGCGTACGCGCTCCGGCTCAGATCTTGGTACATTGACACTTGCCGAATTGACTGAGCATTTGCTTCAGGACATCAGCAACAAGTCTGACCAACAATAAAAAATTCGTCAGGAGATAGAATTATCAGGCGTGAAACTAAACGTGGTAGCCGTGGTCCGCTGCCACCCATAAATGAGAATATTCGTGCAACCCAGGTTCGTTTGATCGGAGCTGACGGTTCGCAGGTTGGTGTAGTCGCTATCAATCAAGCGCTTGAGATGGCTCAAGAAGCTGAACTTGACCTAGTTCAGATTTCTGAAGCTGACCCCATTGTCTGTAAAATAATGGACTATGGTAAGCATCAGTACGAACTGAAGAAAAAAGCAAATGAGGCTAAGAAAAAACAGACTCAGATGCAGGTCAAGGAAATAAAATTCCGTCCGGGTACGGAAGAAGGGGATTATCAGGTAAAACTACGCAACCTGATACGTTTCCTTGAAAGCGGAGACAAGGCTAAGGTTACGCTTAGATTCCGTGGTCGTGAAATGGCCCATCAGGAGCTAGGTATGCAGTTGCTTGAGCGGATCGAACAAGATCTGGCTGATGCAGGCACTGTAGAACAGCGCCCTAAGATGGAAGGCCGTCAAATGATCATGGTCGTGGCTCCGAAAAAGAAATAGTCAAATGACATAAAACCCGCTGGCTGTCATGAATCATTTCAGCAAGTGGGTTTTGTTGTATGTTGTTTTGGCTGACTAACAAACGAATGCGTGGAGAAGATTAATGCCTAAGATTAAAACTGTCCGCGGTGCGGCAAAGCGTTTCAAAAAGACTGCTAATGGTATCAAGCATAAGCAGGCCTATAAAAGTCATATTTTGACCAAAAAGTCAACTAAGCGTAAGCGTCAATTGCGTCCTATGATGCAAGTCCATGCTTCTGATGTGAAGTTAGTTAAACGTATGTTGCCTACGCTCTAAGCGTTCATTGGTTAAGAAATAGCTATTTATTAGGAAGGAAATGTTATGCCTCGCGTAAAACGTGGTGTTGTGGCGCGTCGTCGTCATAAAAAAATTCTGAAACTGGCCAAGGGTTACTACGGTGCTCGTAGCCGTGTATTCCGTGTTGCTAAGCAAGCGGTCATCAAAGCCGGTCAATATGCTTACCGTGACCGTCGTCAACGTAAGCGTCAATTCCGTGCGTTGTGGATTGCGCGTATCAATGCGGCTGCCCGTATCAATGGTCTGTCTTACAGCCGTTTCATCTCTGGCTTGAAAAAAGCCAACGTTGAAATTGACCGTAAAGTCTTGGCTGATTTAGCCGTTCACCAACAGGTTGCGTTTGCAGCTGTTGTTGAGAAAGCTAAAGCAGCATTGGCATAAGCCAAGACCCGCCTATTGGTGGTAACTGACTGATTCAGATAGGGGAAGGGCGCATGCTCTTCCCTTTTTTTATGTAACTGGAGCACTCCTAAATGGAAAATCTGAAAAACCTCCTGGAACAAGGCAAACAGGCGGTTGAGACTGCTGTCGATGTCAAAGCACTGGACGATGTTCGTGTTCAGTATCTCGGTAAGAAAGGTGAGCTTACCCAGTTGCTGAAGGGCTTGGGTAAATTGTCAGCTGAGGAACGCCCTGCAGCCGGTGCCTTAATTAACGAAGCAAAAGACGCCTTACAATTTGCGCTTGATACTCGTAAGTCAGCACTTGAGGCGGCCGCTTTGAGTGCTAAATTGGCATCCGAGACGCTGGATGTCACTCTTCCGGGTCGTCGCGATGAACTCGGTGGTCTTCATCCTGTCACCAAAACGATGCAGCGTATTGAAGCATTCTTCGGAAGCATTGGATACACAGTAGCCGAAGGGCCGGAAATTGAAGATGATTATCACAACTTCGAAGCCTTGAATATTCCAGCGCATCATCCTGCTCGTGCAATGCACGATACTTTTTATTTTGATGCTCATACTCTACTGCGTACCCATACCTCACCTGTGCAGGTGCGTACGATGGAAAGCAAAGCGCCGCCAATTCGGATTATCTGCCCTGGGCGTGTTTACCGTTGCGATTATGATCAAACGCATTCACCCATGTTTCATCAGGTAGAAGGCTTATTGATCGATAAAAACATCAGCTTTGCCGACTTGAAAGGGACGCTTGAGCAGTTTTTACGCGAGTTCTTTGAAGAAGACGTTAAAGTGAGATTTCGTCCTTCCTATTTCCCGTTTACTGAGCCCTCAATCGAGGTGGATATCGACCGTGGCGATGGCAAATGGCTTGAAGTCTTAGGCTGTGGAATGGTGCATCCAAAAGTGTTCGAATACTCAGGTATTGATCCTGAAGAGTACACAGGCTTTGCATTTGGAATGGGGGTTGAGCGTTTAGCGATGCTTCGCTACGGCGTTAATGATCTAAGGTTGTTTTTTGAAAACGATCTGCGCTTTTTAAAGCAGTTTAGCTGATCACCCTAACACCTTAGTCATTTACACAGAATTATTCAGGACATCCGCATGAAATTTAGTGAACAGTGGTTACGTGAGTGGGTTAATCCAAGTTTGGATACTCAGGCACTTTCAGATCAACTTAGTTTGGCTGGTTTAGAAGTCGACGATGTTATTGGCGTGGCTGGTGATTTTTCGGGCGTGGTTGTTGCGCAAATTATTGATGCCCAGCCACATCCGAATGCTGACAAGTTGCAAGTCTGCCAAGTGTCGGACGGTACAGACACTTTCCAGATCGTCTGTGGTGCAGCCAATGCACGAGCTGGGCTTAAAACAGCCTTGGCACGTGTAGGTGCCTGCCTGCCGGGTGATTTCAAAATCAAAGCGGCTAAATTGCGTCAAGTTGAATCTTTCGGAATGCTATGTGCCGAGGATGAGCTGGGTCTTTCAGACGATCACGCAGGTATCATGGAGTTGCCAGAGGATGCCCCTTTAGGCTGAATTTAAGAGATTACTTAAATCTGGACGATCAGATCATTGATGTGGATTTAACGCCAAACCGTGGTGACTGTTTAAGCCTTGTGGGGATGGCACGCGAAGTCGGTGTGTTAAATCAGTTGCCCGTTAAGACGCTAGACATCCCCGCGATTCCTGCACAATCAAATGAAGTCTTTCCAGTTGAGCTGGTGTCGCCAGAGGACTGTCCTCGTTATGTAGGGCGAGTGTTGCGTGGGATTAATCCGCAAGCCACGACTCCCGCTTGGATGGCGTCCAAGTTAGCCCGTTCTGGCATTCGCTGTATTGACCCTGTGGTCGATGTTACCAACTATGTCTTGTTAGAGTTAGGGCAGCCTATGCATGCCTTTGACTTGAGTAAGTTGGAAGGGCGTATTCTGGTTAAAAAAGCAGAGCAAGGCGAAACAATTCGGTTGCTGGATGGTTCTGATGCCACTCTCAATGACGATACCTTAGTGATTGCGGATGATAAAGGTGCACTTGCAATTGCCGGTATCATGGGCGGTGAGTCGAGCAGTGTTACAGAAACCACCACGGATATTTTCTTGGAAAGTGCATTTTTTCAACCTTTGTCAATCGTGGGACGGGCGCGTAATTACGGGCTGCATACCGACTCCTCTCACCGCTTTGAGCGTGGGGTAGACTGGCAGCAGCAGGTGAGAGCAATTGAGCGTGCAACGCAATTGCTGCTCGATATCGTTGGCGGCCAGCCAGGTCCTGTGATCGAAGCTGTGTCTGTTGAGCACTTGCCGCTACAGCCAGTGGTTCGCCTGCGACATGACCGGGTGGACGCAATGTTAGCGATGGCAATGCCTGCTGATGTGATTGAAGATATTCTAGCGCGCTTGGGCATGACGTTAACATCCGATGTCGAGCGTGAGTGGAGTGTCAGCGTTCCTTCGTACCGCTTTGATATTACGCTCGAAGTGGACTTGATCGAAGAAATCGCGCGCGTGTATGGCTACGATAACCTACCTGTCAGAACGCCGATGGCGCAGTTGCCTTTGCCACCGATTCCTGAAGCGAAAGTAGCCGTGAGTCGCTTGCGTCAACACTTAATCAGCCGCGGATACCAAGAAGCCATTACCTATAGCTTTATTGAAATAGGGCTTGCCAAGCAGTTCGATCCTGAGCATGAGCCTTTGGCGTTGGCAAATCCTATTTCGGCTGAAATGGCGGTGATGCGCACAACCCTATGGCCCGGCTTGATGAAAGCTGTACTCTATAATCAAAACCGTCAGCAAACGCGGATCCGTTTGTTTGAGACAGGTCAAAGGTTTATTTCATCAGACGCCGGCTTAACGCAGCAGAATGTGGTGGCTGGGGTGATTGTTGGTAATCGTGACGCGGAAGGATGGACAGCAGGTAAAGACAAGGTCGACTTTTTTGATTTAAAAGGCGATGTTGAATCTTTGCTGGGATTAGGCGGGCAGGGTGCACAGTTCTCATTTGTAGCATCTCAGCATCCGGCATTGCATCCAGGCCAAACAGCGGCGATTGAGCTTCAGGGGCAAGTGGTTGGGTATATCGGCGCACTTCATCCACAGTTGGTGCATGAGCTTGATGTATCCTCTGCTGCATTTTTATTCGAAATAGACTTAGATGCCGCTTTGAGCGGGCGTTTGTCGCGTTATGTGGCTTTATCGAAGTTCCCTGAAATGCGACGTGATTTATCTCTTGTTGTTGATCAAGCAGTCAGCTTTTCAACGGTTAAAGCGATTGTTGCGAAAACAGCTGGTGAATTTCTTAAAAATATGCGACTTTTTGACATGTATCAGGGCCAAGGTATTGAAGCAGGAAGAAAAAGTCTTGCTTTGGGCTTGACCTGGCAGCATCCTTCGCGCACTCTTACTGATGAAGAAATAAACAACAGTGTTAATGCCGTTGTCTCTGCACTCAGTCAAGAATGCGGAGCCTCGTTAAGAGATTAAAGACAGGGTGAACGTCATGGGCTCTTTGACAAAAGCTGAAATGGCCGAAAGGTTATTTGAAGAACTGGGTCTCAATAAGCGCGAAGCAAAAGAGATGGTCGAATCTTTTTTTAATGAAATCCGTGAATGTCTGGCGTCAAATGAGCAAGTTAAGCTCTCTGGCTTCGGAAATTTTGACTTACGGGATAAGCGTCAGCGACCCGGCCGTAATCCAAAAACAGGAGAGGAGGTCCCGATCTCTGCACGGCGGGTAGTGACGTTCCGTCCAGGTCAGAAATTAAAGGAGCGTGTGGATACCTATGCAGGAGCACGGAGAGAAGAGTCCTGATCTGGACCCTATCCCGAGTAAACGCTATTTTACCATTGGCGAGGCCGCAGAACTCTGCGACCTCAAGCCACATGTATTGCGTTATTGGGAGCAGGAGTTTAAGCAGATACAGCCCATAAAGCGCAATAACCGTCGTTATTACCAACGTCAGGATTTATTGCTTATCCGCCAAATACGCAGTTTGTTGTATGAACAGGGTTTTACCATCACGGGCGCTCGTCAGTGGTTAACGGGTGAAGTCGCTGGTGATGACTCAGCACGCTATCAGCAGCTCATTCGTCAAACCATTAATGAGTTGGATGATATTCTCAAAATTCTTAAATCGCATAAATAGGTGATCTTTTCATCGACTCAAGGTTGAGACTGCTATGAATTCGATTTTGAAGCGTCCCCCTCTTCATTTTGCTCATGCAAATGGTTTCCCCGGAGGCTCGTATCGCGTACTCCTCGATCCGATGCGTTCGGATTGGGATATTCACGTACTTGATAAATTAGGCCATCATCCAGATTTTCCAGTGAATCATAATTGGCAAAACCTCGTGGATGAGTTGTTGTTGCACCTACATGAAACCTTTGGTGATCAACCGGTCATTGGTGTTGGTCATTCCTTGGGTTCAGTTGTGACGTATATGGCCGCACTAAAAGCACCTCATCGCTTTACGCGGGTGGTGTTACTCGATCCTCCTTTAATGATGGGCTGGGATAGTCTGGGCTTAAAACTCGCTAAACGCTTAGGGTTTATTGATAAGGTGACACCCGCAGGCATTACACGAGGGCGTCGCAGTCATTGGCCGGATGTGGCGTCTGCTGAGGCCTATTTTGGTCAAAAGCGTCTTTTTAAGAATTTTCATCCTCAAGCGTTAAAAGATTATGTTGTGTCGGGTACTGAGCCAGATCCAAAGGGAGGTATACGCCTTAGGTTCGAACCGAAGGTTGAAATCGAGATATTTCGCCATCTTGCAGACCACTTGAGCCGCAGTCATAGGAAGATCCAGGTGCCTGTTGCGATTATACGAGGTGAAGACAGCGATCTAATGACGGATGCCCGTATCGCTAAACTTAAGAAGAGGGGATTTGACTGCTATCATGTGCCAGGAGGCATATGTTCCCACTCGAACATCCCGATGTCACACGCCATTGCCTTACTCAGATTTTACAAGATGAATTGAAAGGCGAGTCCTAGCCGACTCGCCTTAGATGTGTATTAGCGTCGAGTGATTTGGTCAAAAATACCGCCATTACTGAAATGTGTGTTTTGCACTTCTTTCCAGTTGCCGAAAATATCATCGAGTCTAAAGAGTGTGATGGTTTGGAAGGCTGCCAAATCGTTTTCATCTGCATGCTCTGGGTGCTGTGGACGAAAAAAGTATTTTGCAGCAATAGATTGCCCAACCGGTGAGTAAAGGTAGTTTAAGTATTCGTTAACGACCTGATGATTCCCTTTCCGTTCATTATTGGCCGTCACCGCAGCAACTGGGGGTTCTGCCTGAATGGATACGGAAGGTACGATCAGTTCAAAGCCATGGCTTTCAAAAGCCTTGAGCGCCATGAGTGCTTCGTTTTCCCATGCAATTAATACATCGCCCATACCACGCTCAATAAAGCTATTGCTGGATGCTCTAGCACCTGTATCCATGACTGTAACATTTCGGAATAGCTGTTGCACAAAGCTTTGTGCTTTTGCGTGCGCTTCGGCCTGTTCGGATGCGTCAGCACTGGATATTTTGTCTAAGCCCTGCAGCGCATCAATATAGGCAAATCCCCAAGCTGCTAAATAATTCCAGCGTGCGCCACCCGATGTTTTCGGATTAGGTGAAATCACCGCCACATCTTCGCGCACGAGATCAGACCAATCCTGAATGTTCTTAGGGTTACCCTGTCTGACTAGAAAAACAATCGTTGAGGTATAAGGTGATGAAGCAAGGGGGAGCTTGTCCTGCCAATCTGTTTCTATGCGAGACGTTCGTTCAGCAATCATATCAATGTCGTAGGCGAGAGCTAAGGTCACGATATCTGCAGCCAAGCCTTGCATGACGGATAGTGCCTGACGTCCCGACCCTCCGTGAGACATACGGATATTGACGGTCTGTCCGTGCTCGGCTTCCCAGTGTTCTTTAAATGCATGATTAAAGTCTTGATAGAACTCTCGTGTTGGATCGTAGGACACGTTCAGAATTTCAAGATCTTTTGCCAGGAGTGTTGTCGAGAAAAAAATTGTCAGGCTGATGAGCAGCCGAATCAACCCGTGTTTTTGAATAGAGTTCATTGCCGTAATTTCCTTGATTGCAGACAGTGGCAAGCATACGGCATTGTTTTTATATTTAAAAAGAATTAAAAGTTAAATGTTAATTTCTTTTTTGAATATAAAGGATGGTTTTTATACAGATTATCGCGCAGGTTAGAAGAGTGTGGATTGCACTGTATGACATTCGATGACAAATTTTGTAAATGCTATGTCATTTGTGTCATGGAAAGCTTAAGGCCTTTGCTCAATTTTTTAAAAATAAAAGCTATTTTTAGAAATGTATATATAAATCAATTGATTATAAGTTTTATTGTTCGAGTAAAAACTTGGCATCTATTATGCAGTATATAAGTAAGTACTCATTATTTAAAGGAGAGAGGCGATGGCTAACATCACTCAAGAAGCCTATGAAACACTTGGACTCTACCCCTCAATTACGTTAATTGTAGGTGGGTTCTTGGTCGCTATTTTACCTCTGATTGTTCAAATCAGTGTGTTACTGACATGATCTAACCTGTTTGCTTCAGCTCTTGTTATCTCACCCATTTTGCAGCGCCCACATCTCATCTTGTGGGCTTTTTTTTGTAGAGTTGAGCATGGCTAGGATTTTGAGTTTAGGTCGTTGATGGCGAACTTATGGGGTGAGGTATTTCCATGCATCAAATGTGCTTAAGAAAACTCGGCCGCTAATATGATCAAAAAAGTTAACATTGTTTAACCTGTCCATGACGGGGCCTTTAATTTCAGCAAAGTGTAAGCAAATATCAGCTTCCTTGAGTCGCTCATTAATCGTTTCTAAGCTCTCTAAAGCAGAGGCATCAATATAGTTAATTGCTTGGCAGGCTAAAACCAGATGCTTGAGTTCCGATTGATGCTTAACCAGTGCCGCAACCCTATCCTCAAGGTAGCGAGCATTGGCAAAATACAGGCTTTCATCGACTCTTAGAATTGCGATGTCAGGGTTGGTTTCGACACTATGACGATCAATGTTTCTGAAGTGTTCTGTTCCAGTCACGCGACCAATAATCGCGCTATGAGGGCGGCTGGTACGGTATAAATGAATGAGAATTGAGAGTAAAACGCCGACAATAATCCCCGCTTCAACGCCAGCTCCCAAGGTGACAAGGATGGTGGCGAGCATAGCGGAAAAGTCGCTGCCTGAGTAATGGTAGGTGTGAAAAATCGCTTTGAAATCGACTAAGGACAAAACAGCAACAATAATCGTCGCTGCTAACGTCGCCAAGGGTAGATAGGCAATCAGCGGTGTTAACCAAAGGGTCGCAAAAATAATTCCCAAGGCGGTAAATGCCCCCGCTGCAGGTGTTTGGGCACCCGCATCGAAGTTAACCACGGAGCGTGAAAAACCACCCGTGACAGGCATTCCTGAGCTGATCGCGGCTCCTAGGTTTGACGCTCCTAATCCAATTAGCTCTTGGTCCGGATCAATTCGTTGACGTCGCTTTGCCGCTAAGGTTTGTCCAACGGATACTGACTCGACAAATCCAACTAAACTGATCAACAGTGCTCCCATCCAAAGTGACTGCCACATTTCTAGGTCAATTGAGGGCAAGCTCAGTGATGGAAGTCCGGATGGAATTTGGCCAACAACAGCAACCCCCTGTAGATCCAAACGGTAATGAAAGGTGATCCCAGTTGTGATCACCACCGCTAAAATGGGCGCTGTTTTACTGAGCATGCCAGCGAGGTAATCACTCAGTCCTATTTTAACGAGAAGCGATTGAAGTCCTACTCGGGTGGCATACAAAAAGAGCAAACTACCCAGACCGAGTAACAGCGTGGGGGTATTGGTGTGCTGGATTTCGTGTATGAGTGACATCAGTATTTCGGGTAGATGATGGCCTGAAATCTGAACGCCAAATAAGTGCTTTAGCTGACTGGCTGCAATAATAATGCCTGAGGCTGTGATAAACCCAGAAATAACGGGGTGACTCAAAAAGTTGGCTAAAAATCCAAGTCTAAGAAGTCCCATGAGTGTTAGCATCAGACCTGAAAGCAGTGTGAGGATTAAGACCGCGCCTATGTATTCGGGTGTGCCTTGCTGTGCTAATTGCCCGGCTGCAACAGCAGTCATCAGCGAAATGACAGCAACGGGGCCGACGGCCAGTGTTCGGCTGCTGCCAAATACAGCGTATAAAATCAAAGGAGCAATGCTGGCATAGAGGCCTACCTCTGGGGGTAGGCCTGCTAGCATGGCATAGGCCAGTGATTGAGGAATGAGCATGATCGTCACAATAACGGCTGCCAATATGTCTTGATTTAGGGTGTCCAGCCGATACTGAGGCAGCCATTCAGTAATGGGAAAAAAGCGTTTAAGGTTCATGGTGTCATCCTAGTGTGACGATCAGGGATAGAAAAAAACTCCTGCAAATTAGAAAAGATTAATCGGTATTTTTAAGTAAGTTTGCCCGTTGTCTTCTGCTGGCGGCATTTTGCCTCCACGCATATTGACCTGTACCGAAGGTAATATAAGTCTTGGCATCTCAAGTTGTGCATCGCGAGTGGTCCGCATGGTGACGAACTCGTCTTCAGAAACCCCCTGATGAACATGAATGTTCGCTGCGAGTTGAGCGGCTACAGTGGTTTCATGTTCATAGTGATCACGTCCAGGTGCCTTGTAGTCATGACATAAAAATAAACGAGTGTCTTGGGGAAGGCTTAAAACCTTTTGGATCGAACGAAACAAAGTACGTGCATCTCCACCCGGAAAATCGCAGCGTGCTGTTCCGTAATCAGGCATGAAAAGTGTATCCCCAACAAAGGCACTATCACCAATGACATAGGTTAAGCAGGCAGGCGTATGGCCTGGAGTATGCAGTACATAGCCTTCTATTTTGCCAATAGTAAATCGGTCACCTTCCTCAAAAAGTTGGTCGAATTGACTGCCATCGCGAGCAAATTCGGTTCCGGCATTAAAGGCTTTGCCAAAGATCGTTTGCACGTCGACGATTTTACCCCCTATGCCCGTTTTACCGCCTAGATGCTCATGCAGATAAGGCGCTGCTGATAGGTGGTCGGCATGAACGTGTGTTTCCAAAATCCACTCAACGTTTAAGCTTCATGGCGTATGTGTTCAATAATGGCATCTGCCGAGCGGACATCTGTACGACCCGATGCATAATCGAAGTCGAGTACGGAGTCGATAATGGCACAGGCATTAGAGTTTGGGTCTTTTACAACGTAGCTGAAGGTATTGGTGGGTTCATCAAAGAACGTGGTGACAATCGGTTTTTGTGTTACATCTGTTAAGCTCATCATGCACCTCTTCAAATTGGGTAACGGATAGAGTCTGCTTGATCTCTATGTTTGTTATAAGCTTATTCCTTTTGTGTCTATTTTGCCAATAAAAGATATTAATGAAGTCTAATATTAAAATAAATGAAGCTGTAGGATGTGAATGAAGATAAAAAAGGCAGGGATCTTGTGATGCCTGCCTTGAGATGGACGAGTTAATCCTTATCGATTTCTTCGGCTTCTAACCACATTACATTGATGATGCCGAATGCACAGGCGAGTAGAACGCCCAATATCCACGCGAAATACCACATAGTTAACACCTCATGTGTCAATTTAATAGAGGGAGTGAGGGTTCTCTTTAATGAATCTAACCCCAATTTTTTGCCACATAGCGCGATAACACCAAAATGTATAGCCCAGTATGATGGGGACAAAGATAATCGCAGCCCATGTCATGACCATCAGTGTTCCGGCGCTGGAGGCCGCATCCCAGAGTGTTAGACTGTGGCTTGGGATAAGGCTAGAAGGCATAACGAAAGGAAACATTGAGAATCCGGCCGTTAAAATAACACCCGTTACAGCGGTTGCACTGCTAATAAAGCTAAGGCCTGTATAGCGGACATGGCTGAAGATACCTGCAGCGATAGCACCCACAAACGCCAAAATGGGGGCAATAAGTGTCGCAGGTTGTACCGCATAGTTGTGCAACCATGCGCCAGAGGCTTTGATGGCTTCCTTGAGTAAGGGGTTGGCAGCTCCGCCTTTTTCAGGCAGGCTGATGATCATGTAGCCTTCAATGCTCCAAGCCAGCCAAATACCCGCGATTGCAAAAGTAGCCACCAGTAAAACGGCTAGGCGTTTTGCTAGGGATCTTGCTCTTTCTTCGACCTTATCCTGAGTGCGCATTTGTATCCAGGTTGCGCCATGCAAGGCTAGCATGGTTAAGCTGATGATGCCGCACAGCAACGCAAATGGATTCAACAGCGAAAAAAAGCTGCCATGATAGGATGGGCGTAACAATTCATCGTATTGGAAAGGAACGCCTTGCAGCAGATTTCCAAATGCAATGCCGAATACAAGGGCAGGGACGGCTCCACCGACGACGAGCGCCCAGTCCCATGCATTTCGCCAGCGTGGATCATCCATTTTTGAGCGATAGTCAAAGCCTACAGGGCGCATAAAGAGAGCAAAAAGCACCAGCATCATGGCCCAGTAAAGCCCAGAGAAGGCCGCGGCATACACCAAAGGCCATGCTGCGAAAAGAGCTCCCCCAGCTGTGATAAACCACACTTGGTTACCATCCCAATGCGGAGCCATGGTGTTGATAACGACTCGGCGTTCATCATCGGTTTTTGCAACCAAGGGGAGTAGGGCGCATGCCCCCATATCGAAGCCATCTGTGATCGCAAAGCCGATGAGTAAGACACCTATGAGTATCCACCAGGCAAGCTTTAAGGTTTCATAATCAAAAATCATGTATGTTGCTCCTTCGAGTGTTAAGCTCGGACCCTTGTGCTTGAAGAAGTGGCGCCCGCTTGCTCAAAATGATAGCGACCAGTATGTAAGCTGCTGGGTCCAATCCGAATGAACCGTTGCATCAAATAAATCTCGATGATGGCTAAGACGGTATAAAACACGAGAAATAAGATTAGGCTCGACAAGATCTGATTGGCGGTTAGGACAGATACGGCGGTAAACGTCGGTAGAATTTCACCGACGGCCCAAGGTTGACGGCCAAATTCGGCTACAAACCACCCTGCTTCAGAGGCAATCCAAGGAACAGGAAGTGTGAAGAGTGCTGCTTTCAGTAACCATGGCTTCTGCCAAGCAGTGCGTTTTGCGGTGTAGTAAAAACACACAGCAAATAGAAGTAGCATCCAAAAGCCTGCAGCTACCATGATGCGGAATGCCCAGAACAAAGGTCCAACAGGTGGGATGGTGTCTCTAGCCGCTTGTTGGATCTGCGCATCGGTTGCATCAATGACCTTCTCAGTGTATCGCTTCAAGAGTAAGCCATAGCCTAAATCCTGCTTATAGCGGTCAAATTCAGCGCGAGTAAACGCATCTGTTTGGCCTGACCGTAAGGTTTGTAACAGTTCATAGGCTTTCATGCCATTGCGAATGCGGATTTCATGCTCATCGATCAGATCTTTGATGCCCTTAACCTCCTCGGTTGTTGAGCGGGTTGCAATCAGTCCCAGTGCGTAGGGGATCTTGATTGCATAATCTGTGGTCATCGTTTCGCTGTTAGGAATCCCAAACAGTGTGAACGATGCAGGAGCTGGATGTGTTTCCCATTCTGCTTCAATGGCGGCTAGTTTGGTTTTTTGTACATCCCCGAGTTCGTAGCCAGATTCATCGCCAAGTAGGATGACCGATAGTGAGGCGGCCAATCCAAAGGCGCTGGCAATGGCAAAAGAGCGACGTGCAAAGGCGAGATCTCGTCCTCTGAGCATAAAGTAGGCGCTGATGGATAAGACAAATATAGCGGCGGTTACATAGCCAGCTGAAACCGTGTGTACGAATTTAACTTGTGCAACCGGGTTCATGACAAGATCCATAAAGCTGGTCATTTCCATTCGCATGGTTTCGTAATTAAACTCAGCGCCGACTGGGTGCTGCATCCAGCCATTAGCGACCAAAATCCAGAGTGCCGAGAAGTTTGATCCCAAGGCGACAAGCCAAGTCACCATTAGATGCTTCACTTTGCTAAGTCGATCCCAGCCAAAGAAAAAGAGGCCCACAAATGTGGACTCCAGAAAGAAGGCCATCAAACCTTCTATAGCAAGCGCTGCACCAAACACATCGCCAACATAGTGAGAGTAATAAGACCAGTTGGTGCCGAATTGGAACTCCATTGTAAGTCCGGTGGTTACGCCGAGCGCAAAATTAATACCGAATAGTTTTCCCCAAAATTTGGTCATGTCCTTATAGATTTGTTTACCCGTCATCACATAGACGGACTCCATTATGGCCAGCATAAAGGCGAGGCCTATGGTGAGTGGAACGAACAAAAAGTGGTACATCGCGGTTAATGCAAATTGCAGACGCGAAAGGTCAACGACCTCTTCAGTAATCATGCAAGTGTCCTCAAGGGTAAGCTAAGATTGATGACTCAAAAGAGTCTTAGGCAGAAAGCGTGCCATATTCTTTAAAAACAGTAATAAGCTTATTTCTTTTTGAAATACATGCCATTTAAGGCAGTGTTTCGTTATTTTAGTCGGATTGATATGCCAGAATAAGTGACAAATTGTCACACTTGTACGACAATGACTGCCAAAAATGACAGTTAGGTGTTTTGAGTATGGCAGTCAAAGGCTTGGATTTAACGGCAACGTCTCTAGCTGAAATGAGTTCGATATTGGATGTGATTAAGGAGCCTGCAACTCTTTTGTCGCTGGATTATCGTATTCTGGCGTATAACCAAGCCTATCAAGCCATTTATGGTGAGATACAAGGGGCGGATAAAACCTGCTATCAAGTGTCGCATGGTTACAGTGTGCCTTGCGATCAAGCGGGTGAATCCTGCCCACTAAAACGTTGCCAGGAAACGGGGCAGAAACAACGCGTGCTTCATTTGCACAACACCGACCAAGGGCAGGAACATGTTGATGTTGAACTGACGCCCGTTCGCAATTCCGAAAATGACGTGATTTGTTATCTGGAAATCATGCATTTGGTAAAGGAGGCGAGAGCGACACCCGGAGAAGGGGCGGGAATGGTGGGGCGTTCGGCTGCATTTAGCCGGATGTTGGAGATGCTAAGGCGTGCGGCTCCTTCTACAATCACTGTCTTGTTGCTCGGCGAGTCTGGAACGGGAAAAGAGTTGGCGGCTCGGGCATTGCATGATGCGAGTTTGCGAAGCCGTGGCCCTTTTGTGACGGTGGAGTGTTCTGGCTTGACAGAGTCCCTGTTCGAAAGCGAACTGTTTGGGCATGAGCGGGGGGCATTTACCGGCGCTGTTGGTCGTAAAAAAGGTCTGATCGAGGCTGCACGAGGGGGGACACTTTTTTTAGATGAAATCGGTGAGATACCGCTTCCTCAGCAAGTGAAATTGTTGCGGCTAATTGAAACCGGTACCTATCGAACAGTGGGTGGAATTGAGCCTATGCATGCTGATTTTCGTTTAGTCTGTGCAACTCACCGCAATCTCAAACGGCAAGTTGAAGAAGGTCTCTTTCGTCAAGATCTTTATTATCGTATATCTGCGTTTCCTATCGATTTGCCTTCATTGCGTGAGCGTCCTGAGGATTTGCCTCTGCTCATTGATGTGCTTTTGAAGCGAATTGCGGGTGGTGATTCTGTGCAAATCACAGAATCTGCTTTATCTGTCCTTAAGCGCTACGCGTTTCCGGGGAATATTCGGGAATTGCGCAATATACTTGAGCGAGGAGTCTTGTTGGCCGACGATGGACGCATTGATCTTCAGCACTTGCCAAAAGAGTGTCTGGTAATGGAAGAAGACGTGCAAGTGTCAGTTTTTAACAGTCAAGATAGCATTGAGCATATTTTACCCTTGGATGTGTTTGAACAACGCTATTTGAATCATTTGGTGAAGGTCTTTAAGGGGGATAACAAGCAGTTGGCGGATCAGCTGGGTATCAGTGAGAGGACCTTGTATCGCAAATTGAGCCGTTTGAAGTAACGCGCAACGCTGGCAGCGTTGCGCGCTTAACTTGGAGAGTAAGGTCTAAATTACTACAAATATTTGTAGGGTTAACCGTAACAAGTGACAAGATAAAAAAGCATTAATTCATTTTGTTAAGCACCCAGCGAGTGGCCGCTGTCCCAACAATAAAGGCAAGTAATACCGTTAAAATATCCATATTGATAAAGCTTATCGAGGTGATAATCGGGCCTGGGCAGTAGCCCGCCAACCCCCAACCTATCCCAAAAATAATGCCACCGATGATGAGTCTTGCATCAATTTCAATCTTTGTGGGCAGACGAAAGTGTTCGGCCAATATCGGGCGTTTACGTTTAAGAATCAAGGGCGTCATGATGGCATTCACCACTAGGCCGCCGAACATAACAAGCGCCAAAGACGGGTCCCAAGTGCCAAAAAGATCCAGGAAGTTAATGACTTTAGCAGGATCAATCATTTGTGCGACTGACAGTCCTAAGCCAAAAAGTGTCCCGGCTAGCAATGCCGCAATCCAAGGTAAAGCAGCCATAATTAACCTCCTACTAGATGCCGGACAATAAACACGGTCACTAACGCGCTGCCCATGAAACTTAGAGTCGCCACCAGTGATCTTGGGCTGCGTCGTGCTAAACCGCAAATCCCATGGCCGCTGGTGCAGCCCGTTCCAATTTGTGTGCCAATACCGACCAGAAGTCCTGCAACAATTAACGTGGGAGTGCTTGCCATGGCTTGGATATGCTCAACCCCGACGCCAATGTTGCTCCACTGATAGATGAGTCCGCCTAAAATTAGCCCTGCAACAAAGGCAATTCGCCACGCCATATCTCCTTTGCTTTCAGGGTAAATGATACCGCCTGCAATACCCGAAATACCGGCGATACGCCCTTTAGCGACGAGTAACAAAGCAGCCGCAAGACCAATGAGTCCACCTCCAATTAATGAGGAGATGGGGGTAAAGTTAATAATTTCCATCCGTCTACTTGACCTGATTACGCGATTGAGTGGACGACTTGGGTTTCAAGTCGAGTATTGTCATGCAAAGGGCAGCGGTGGCATACTTCATCAAGAAAGGCCTCTTTTTCCGCATCCGACATGTCGGCATCAATGACGGCACGAATTCGAATCTCCTGAAAGCCCATTCGATCATCCGTTGGTTTGCCAAGTAACCCAGCTGGGTTGTAGTCACCTTCGACTGTGATATGCATGCCTTTTAGATTGATCTTTTTTTGAAAAGCGGCAATCCGTCCAATGGTGCCAATGCAACCCGCAAGTGAAAACAAGAACATTTCCAAAGGGGTAGGGCCTAAGCCAGCTCCTTTCGCAGAGACGGGTTGATCTATCACTAACGAGTGTTCGCCAATGGCGCCTCGTACCGTAAATCCTTGATCTAAACTAGCTTCAACATTGATGGTTTTAGTTTGACTCATTTTATGCCTCAATTCTTTATTAACTTTGCCTAATATATAGGTTTGAGACTGATATTAAAAGACATATCCGTAAAAAGTCTTTGCAATATAGACTAGTAAAGCTTAAAAAATCAGCTTAAGAAGTTGGTCTGCTGAGCTTGGTTTTCCAAAATAATACCCTTGAAACAGGTCGCAGTTACGTTGAGCGAGGTACTCAAATTGATCTAGGGTTTCAACGCCTTCGGCGATGACCTCCAGCGATAGACTGTGGCCAAGTGAAATAATCGCATCGCATAGATTTGCACTGTCTAAATCCATGTTAATGTCTTTGACAAAGGATTGGTCAATTTTGAGCTGTTTAATCGGCATACGTTTGAGATAGGTCAGTGAAGAGTAGCCTGTGCCAAAATCATCCAACGAAATTTGAATACCGAGTTTGCTGAGTTCGAGCATCTTAGTGATCACATCGTTTTGGTCTTTCACTAGCATGCTCTCTGTGAGTTCAAGTTCAAGGCATTTTGGATCAATTTCGTATTGATTCAGGCACGCTTTGATCTGTTCAACAAAATTCGATTGGGAAAATTGGCGCGAACTGACATTAATGGATAGAGTTAGGTGCTTGGCTTTGCTGTGGGATTTCCAGATGTGCAATTGCTTACATGCATTTTTTAGTACCCAGTCGCCGATTGGAATGATCAAGCCTGTCTCTTCAGCAACAGGGATAAAACGATTGGGAGGGATAAGACCCAGCTCAGGGTGACACCAGCGAATCAGTGCTTCCGCACCCACAAGAGCACCTTCTCGGTTAACCTGGGGTTGAAACTCTAAGAAAAACTGATTGTAATCTAACGCGAGCCTCAGTCCTCTTGATAGCTCCAAGTTGTGGTCGATTTGTTCTTGCAGCGCTGGGTCAAAGAAACAAATAGTATTTTTACCGGCATTTTTAGCCTGGTACATAGCCAAATCAGCTCGCTGTAACACTTCATCTAATGAGGCTTGGCCTGACGTGAAGAGGGTAATACCAATACTTGAGGTAACGACGTATTCATTATCCAGCAGTGTAAAGGGGTTACGTAGCAGTTGCGCTATTTTGGAAGCGACTCGTTCGGCATGAAGTGCTGTAAGATGGGTATCTTCTGGTAAATCCGACAATAAAATCACAAACTCATCGCCGCCGATGCGAGCTGCCGTGTCAACCTTGCGTATAGCCGCGTTCAGGCGAATGGCGACTTTTTCCAATAAAAGATCACCAACGGCATGCCCAAGTGAGTCATTGATAACTTTAAAGTTATCAAGGTCAATAAAGAGTAAAGCGCCTTTGGTCTCATGACGTTCATTCCATGCAAGAGCTTGTTGTAGTCGATCAAGTAGCAAGCGTCGATTGGGTAAGCCCGTTAAAGGGTCGTAAAAGGCTAAGCGCTCGATACTGGATGCGTTTGTTTTACGTTCCGTTATGTCTCTTGATATTAAAATGAATCTAGGTAAGTTGTCAGGTGAGGCCGCTTTTTTAGAAACGGATAATTCAAACCAATGGCATTGATTGTCTATTTCAAGTGAATAGCATTTACCGCTAGAAAAGCCCTTTTCATTCGCCTCATTAAGTGCACTATAGCAGATTACCCTTGCTTCATCCGGCAAAAAATCATCGAATGTGTGTCCGATAAAGTCTTCTGGCTTTGCTAAAAGCAGCTCCTTCTTAGGCGAATGGAAAAGATGTATTGTGCCTTTAATATCGACTTCAAATAATAGATCAGGAATAGCATCAAGCGTAGCTCTTAGCTGGGATTCGGCTTGATAAATTTCATTTGTTCGCTCTGTAACACGATCTTCGAGAAAAGCGCGATCATGGCGTAGACTTATAATCAACCAGGTTTGAAGAGCGGCTAATGAGCTGATAAATAAGCCTAAAAGTAACTTAAGTGCTAATGCCCCACTTTCAAAGATTAGGTGAATCGGAGCAACCTTTAAAAGCCAAGCACCATTTGGGACATTAATGATAACATCGACTGAGTCAGACCTTATGCGTTCGGAGTTACTGCTGATCAGTTGTGATGGGGCTCCATCCTTGGAGAGCTTCCAGAGAGCATATGCCATGTTCTGATTAGATAGAGTGTCGAGGTTTGCTATTCGTAGCAGTTCTTCAAGGCGAAGTGTGACATTTGTAAAACCCCAGAATCTTTCCTCTTGATTGTGATCCATAAAAACGGGTAAACGGCCGATGACACCCGTTCCTCCTTGAACCAATGCAACGGGGCCTGCTAAGGTCATGAGTCCACTTTCTTTAGCGAGTAGAGCTTCTGCGTTTTGAATAGAGTCTTCTAATTGGTTAAAGCCCAATGACACCTCATTACCTTCAAGGGGATAGACCTCTGAGACAATGCCATTGGGTGAAAGTGTAAAATGGGACACAATCGGATAGTGTTGGTGTAACTTTGCAGCAATTGCAGAAAAATGTTGAACCTCTCCGTCACCTGCTCTCACTAAAGAAGCGAGGGCATAGTTGGCAGATAATGATTGGTTTAGAAGCGTTTCAAGTAAACTGGCATGATTGTGTGCATGGAGGGCAAGATCGCTTCGTCTTGAGTCTTGGTTGCGCGATTCAACCTGCCAGATGATCAGCATCGAAACGATTGCCGTAACAATAAAAACGACAATAACGCTGTATGGGGTACCCGTGGATCTGTCTTTAATCACAATTGACTTGGTCTGCCTATCCATGTTGGTTGCTGCTCAATCGCTTGACTCTTGTTATTCTGATCCAAGTTGAGTCGATTTGATGATGCAATCAGCCTTAATGTTCTCAATTATAAAACTGTGCAAGGATATCACAAATGAAACGACTTCTTAGGGTGGTACTGTGGATCGTGTTAATTTTTATTGTCCCTGTCGGGTGTGCGCTTGTCTCGCACAATGCCAATGATGAGCGTGCGAAAGATTGGCAAACAGCACGTCGTGACAGTGCGGGCATTGCGCCAGATCCTGCAGCTACGTCCGAAGCGATTATTCAGGTGTACGCGGCGCGTGCGTTTCGTTGGCGGGGTGCTTTGGGTGTGCATACGTGGATTGCGGTCAAGCCACAAAACCAAGACTATTTTACGCGCCTTGAGGTCATAGGTTTTAATGTCGTGCGCGGGCGTGGAGGGGATGCTGTTCGTGTTGCAAGAGGAATTGCCGATGGCTATTGGTATGGCAGCTATCCTGTTTTGCTGCGGGATATACGAGGTACTGATGAGGTTGATCAGTTGATTGAGCGGCTGTACCAAGCTGCAGAGGTGTATCCGCATAGGGGGGAATATCGTCTTTGGCCGGGGCCGAACAGCAATACGTTTATTGCCTATTTAGGACGAGAAGTGCCTGAGTTGCGCTTAAATTTACCTTCGACGGCGATTGGAAAAGATTACTTACCTGAAGGACGTTTCATCGCAACGGCACCGAGTGGTACGGGCGTTCAAGTCTCTATGTCGGGCTTGCTGGGTTTAATTGCAGCACCTGAGGAAGGTTTGGAGGTTAATTTGCTTGGCTTGAGCGCGGGAATCGATTTTTGGCCAATTGCACTTAATTTACCTGGGGTGGGGCGCTTGGGTATGCCAGTGGAGGCTGGGCGTTGATAGGGTTTGAAAAACTGGTATTTGCGCGATAGGGAGGGGGGTTATCGTGGCTTGCATGTGTATTTCAAAAACAAGAGTAATTTTTACTTCCCGTGGGAGTTGCAAATTTGGGATGAGGCGGATGTCGGCAGCAATATTGTAAATCACGAAAAATTCAAGCGTGGTTTTATATAGTTAGAGAGGGAAAATGATTGGCTGGGTATTCTTTGTTGAATCCAGCTATCAAAAGGCATTATACCCTTGAGTTTATTAGGCTTATGATGGCCTCTTTAAAAGGCTGTGTGGCATTCAGCAGGATTTAAGTGCTATGTGTTTAGGTCTGTCTAGTTATACAGTTTAGAGTTAGACGGTTTAGAGCCTATACAATGAAAAATAAGAACTAAGCAGACTATATATCGAGGATAAATCAAGATGGTCGGAGTGGAGGGATTCGAACCCCCGACCCTCTGGTCCCAAACCAGATGCGCTACCAAACTGCGCTACACTCCGAAAAACATTGAGTTGGCTCCCCGAGCAGGACTCGAACCTGCGACCAATAGATTAACAGTCTACTGCTCTACCGACTGAGCTATCAGGGAACTGCTCAACTCAGGCCGCAAATATTAATGATCCAGACGGAGGTCGTCAACACTATTTTTTAAAAATGATCATTTTTTTAGTTTTGGGTAGGTTGTTGAAAATAATTGATTAAAAAGCAACCGATATTGTTCGCCCTATATGGATTTTTGATTTTGTCAATCTAGGTGTTGCCGCAAATGATATGCATTTAGCCGTATTGGGTCCGTCTCAAGGAGTGTAAGGTGGGATCGTATTCACGTATAATCTTTGAACAATTAAAGAGATGTTGAGTCCTCCGCTGAAAGATGCATCCAGCGAATAGGGCAGGAGTAACCCATGACACAGATTTTAGGAAAAGATGCGCCGCTGGAAGAAACCATCGAACGAATGAGTGCTGGTTTGAAGGCGCTAGGCTTCGATATTGAAGAAGTTCGCTGGTTGAATCCCGTTCCGCATGTTTGGTCTGTTCATATTCGTGATCGTGTGTGTACGATGCTGTTTACGAATGGTAAGGGCGCAACGCGTGAGGCCGCTTTGGCCAGCGCGCTAGGGGAGTTTTTTGAGCGCTTAAGTTGCAACTTCTTTTGGGCCGATTATTACTTAGGCTCAAAGTTTGCTGAAAGAGCCTTTGTTCATTACCCTCAAGAGCGCTGGTTTCCGGTGAAATCAACGGTTTGGCCAGAAGGGTTGCTTGATGAGGCCACACGTAATCACTACGATCTGCACAATGAAATATCACCTGGGGCCCTCATCGATCTCAACTCAGGCAATGCTCATCGCGGGATCTGCGCTTTGCCGTTTGTGAAGCAAAGAACGGGTGAAACTGTTTGGTTCCCCGTTAACATCCTCGGTAACCTGTACGTCAGTAACGGCATGGCTGCTGGTAACAGTGTCTATGAAGCACGTGTTCAGGCTTTGTCAGAGATTTTTGAACGTCATATCAAAAATACGATTATCTCGTCGGGTATTAGTTTACCGCTCATTCCTGAGTCGGAAATAGCCAAGCACCCGAGAGTAAAAGCAGCGCTTAGGACCCTGCGGAGCAAAGGGTTTGTTGTTGAAGTCAGGGATGCATCATTAGGCGGAAAGTTTCCGTTAGTGAACGTTGTTTTGATCAATCCGGTGGATGGTGGTTGTTTTGCATCCTTTGGTGCGCACCCTAAGTTTGCGGTCGCACTGGAGCGCACGCTAACTGAGTTGCTTCAAGGCCGTGAGTTGGATGAGTTGCATGATTTCCCAGAACCAACGCTGGATATTGAAGAAGCGGCAGATCCGCATAATCTTGAAACACATTTTATTGATTCGAGTGGGGTCGTGGCGTGGGATTTAATGTCCTCCACCACGGATTATCCCTTCGCAAGATGGAATATCGAAGGCAATACACAAGCCGAATTTGAAGAGCTTTGTTTTAAAATTCATCGCGTGGATATGGATATCTATATTGCGGATTATGAGCACTTGGGCGTGTACACCTGCCGAATCATTGTTCCTGGGATGTCCGAAATCTATCCGGTTGATGAGTTGATTTGGCGCAATAATAATGCGGCGGCTCCGCTTAGGGCGGCAATATTGGCGTTGCCTGACCTTGATAACGAAGCCTATGCGGATCTTCTTGAGGCCTTGGATGAGGGCGGCTTTGATGAGCAGCACCCGGTTGCAGAGCTTATCGGTCTCTTGCCGAATCCAGATACCGTTTGGTCTTGGTTACGTGTTGGTGAGCTTAAGTTGCGCTTAGCCTTAGCCTTAGGTGAGCAAGAGCTGGCATTGGAATTGTCCGATTGGCTGCTGAATTTTGGTGGCTTGCCCGAAAAAGTGCTGATGAAGTACCGTTGCCTGCATCAGTTATTGGCACTAACGCTTGATGAGTCTCGTAAGGTTGATGACTTTGTGCCTGTGATTGAGCGTATTTATGGTACAGAGCTCTTGTCTCACGTGCGTTCTATGATGGACGGCGTGCAGGTGTTTGATGATATGGGCATTCATGATGAAAGTCTCAGTACGTTTAGTCGCCATCAGCAATTGTTAAAAGCCTACGAACGCTTACATCAAGTTAAGCAAAGCCAGCGGATCAATTAATCTGCGCATAAAAGTTGGGAAGATGTCTCTATTTCCGCTAGAATCTGCGCTCAAGATTGTTCATGCAGTGTAATGCATATCGGGTGAGAGATCAGGGAAACGCATGCTCTTCAATAAACTACCGGATGATATTTTTCTGCCTTTATCGGGACAGAACCGCCAAGTCTATCAAGCGGTTCTTCTTGAATTGGCCGATTTATTCTTTGATGAGGATCTTATCGATCCTTTCATTGCCAAGGATCTGGTGCGCTCTACCATCGAAAACGCCGTTGTTCGGCTTGGGGTCCGTCGTTGGGTCACTGAAGCCGACGAGGACGGAGACCCTCCACGTTCAAGTGTGGACTATACTAATCGTATCTATCGGCGCTTGGTGCAGTGTGGTTGGCTGGAGGAAGAGCAAAAGGTGTATCGAACCTATGTTCTTTTGTCGCCGTCTGTTTCGTATTTGCTCCGGTCATTGGTGTCAATCGCTAAGCTTGAAAAGCGAAGCTATGGTGGTGCGGTACTGAACGTGCTTAGCTCGTTAGAAGCTGCCGTCAATGATCCTGTGGGACGAGGCATTACTCTGTCAGAGGCATCGCAAACGGCCGCTGATTTTAGTGCGCATTTAACGGATATGCTGCTGGGGCTTCGTGAAATCAAAATCTCCCTATCGGAAATCAATAACCCGCAGGATATAGTGAGGGGGTTTTTTGATCGATTTGTTGAGCATATTTTGGTTTCAGACTACAAAACGCTCAAGACGCGAAACAACCCCTTCCGGTACCGTCGCCAGATTTTATCGATGCTCCGTGATTTGCAATTTGATTTATTAAAGTTAGAGCAACTGACGCAGCACTATCAACTTCAGTATGAGTTGGATTTTGATGCGGCGGAAGCGCTAGTGCATCAGCACATTAATCGAATTATTCGTATTTTTGAGTCAGTGGATCAGCGTTTAGCCGCGATTGATGACTTCCGTTACCAGTTGGAAAAACGTGTGGCGGATACGGTTCGTTACATGGATAAAACCACGCCGGGAATGGCAGCTCGCTTGTCGCGTTTGATTGCTGAGCTGGCGAAAAAGAAAGATGACGAGATTCCAACGCTGACCACCTTGGACGAAACTGGGTTTATTTCACCCATGAGTATTCGTTCGCCGATACGTAAGCGAGTGGAAGCGAAACCACGTGTGATTACTCAAAGTGAGATAGATCCCCGTGTGTTAGAATTGCGTCGTTTATTTAAAGAGTATAAAGAGCGACGTGAGGTGCGTGTTGATCGAATTGAGCAGTATCTAGACCGTCATTTTCTTGATCGTACCCGCATGAGTGCAACTGAGTTCACGATTGAATCAGTTGAGGATTATATTTGTTTCAGTTACGTGCGCCATTTGCCTTCGTTGGGTAAAAAGGCACGTAAAACCACTGAAAAATACCGTATTGAATTTGACGATACCTATGTCTGCGTTGCTGATGTAGTTGAGTGTCGTGGTTTTGTGATACACAGGAACGCATAATGTTAGGTGATCTGCAAAAAATCGTATCCCGGACTGAACACCACCAGGCCGAAGACTTTATTCATGCTGCCAATTTACTTCTTGTCAGCCAGTTTTTGTACGCTGATCGCCCTATCCATCGCGATAGCTATTTTCTGATTGCGGCCAACATCGACTACTATCGCAACTTGTTTGCCGCCATTGGTTGGACGTTAGTGTATCAGCCTGACGAGGCGTATTTGGGTGTGCTTCCTCAGGGAGAAGAGCGGGTGCTCAAGCTCAAGTTGGATGAGTCGTTGCTTCTGCTGTGTTTACGTCAGATCTATGAGCAAAAGTTGGAAAACTTCGAGGTTGAAAATGGCAAAGCCATTACCACCACGGATGCTTTGCTGCGTCTGTACAGTAACTTAACGGCGAAAGAAATCCCGAATGAAACCCGCTTAAAAGAGATTGTTTCATTGTTTAGCCGCCATGGGGTGATTGAAAGAGGAAAAGCGGACGAAACCGATCCCAAAAACCTACCTCTACGAATTAACCCGACTATTCGTCATGTGGTTGTTGAGGACTATATTGGTCAGCTAGAGGCCTTGTGTGATATTGAGTCGAGCCGTTCGTCAACGCAAGATGCGGATGAAGCCGACGAGGCTAGCGCTGTAAGCCAAGAAAAGGCTCAAGCAGAAGACGGAGAGAACACCAATGAAACAGCTTAATCGTATCGTTCTGGTCAATTGGTATGTTCTAGGTGCAATCGAGATTCCCATCAAAGGCAATGTGGCGATCGTCGGTCCGAATGGCTCGGGAAAGTCATCGTTACTGGATGCGATTCAAACCATTCTGATGGGAGGACATAAGCGCCACTTGAGTTTCAATGCCTCTGCCGGTGAAAAGTCAGAACGTTCTTTGCGGACCTATTGCTTAGGTTTTTTGGATGACCTTGGTAAAAAAGTGAATGCCCGAGAAGACTCTCTGACCTATATGGCATTAAGCTTTTTTGACACTGAAACCGCAAAAGAAAGCTGTGTCGGCATTGCAATTAGTGCGTCGACAGCGAATGCGGAAGAGGACATTTTAGGGCGTTTTATCCTCCCTGATTTTTCCGTCACTCTTGACGATTTTTCAGTAAAGCAAGGTGCAGGACGTTTGCCGCGTCCGTGGGCTGAAGTTCGTGACAGTTTATTAAAGCAGTGCCCGGATATGATCCTTGAAAAGCGGGCGACACGCTTTATCCGGGAAATGGTTACACACCTGAGTCACGATCCGCAAATGCCCAATGATGATGAAAAATTCATCAAGAACTTTAAAAACGCCTTGAAGTTCGTTCCCATCGATAGCCCAACACGTTTTATTCGAGAATTCGTTTTGGACGAAAATATTGTTCATGTCGGTGCGTTCAGAAAGTCGCTTGACGAATACCGGGCAATGGAGCAAAAAACACGTGAAGTGGCAAACCGCATTGCTGAGCTCGAAAAGGTTCAGGAAATGTGTAAAGGAATCTCGAGAAACCTCAAGAATGCCATTGAATACGAATGGGTGGTGCATGAAGCACGCTTTGAGCACACCGATTTAAAAAAGGAAGCGGCAGCCGAGCGCCTAGAAACCTTTACTGAACAAGAGCAGTTGTTACAAGCGGATTTAGAAAAAAACAGTGAACAGCTGAATGAAGCGATGCAGCGCTTGGCGAATACTCGCGCAGAGCTCAATAACACCGATTCCGCGCACAAGGTGAGTGCACTCGAATCACGTATTTCGGCTCGACAGCATGAAGCCTCTGTGGTGAAAGAAAAGATACAACAGGTGTACAACCTGATGCGAACCACGGTGGGTTTTGCCGCCAACCCGGATCTATTGCCGGACGCTTTTAGACCCGTTGTTGAACAGTCGGTTGCACTCTGGCGCTCAGGCGAAAACACCTTGGCAGGCCAATGGCCGGAAGCGCCTGTTGAAGTGGATAACGCGCTGACACAGCTACGTGCGCAGATTGACCCCGTGCGTAAAGCGATTGCCAAGCGTTACGAAGAGTCCGTGATACGGATTAATGAGCTGCGTACCCAGATTCAAAGTCAAAAAAGTGCCGTAGAGCAATTGCAGCAGGGGCGAGCGCCTGTCCGGCACGCGACCCGTGAACTCATCGACTTGTTAAAAGAATATGGCATCGACTCTACACCGATTTGTGAGTTGGTTGATATCAACGATGATAAGTGGCGAATTGCCATTGAGTCGTTCTTAGGCGCTCGCAGAGAAGCGCTTGTGGTCGCACCGGATCGAGTCAAGGAAGCGATTACGCTCTATCGTCGCAAAGGGCGTCACTTAAAAGGCTGCCGTATTATCAATACGACCAAGTCTGGTGAGTGGTTGACGCGAACGAAAGCCGGAAGCTTGGCTCAGTTTGTTGACAGTGACAATGAGCATGCTCAAGCCTATATGAACCGAGCTTTAGGGGCGGTGATGGCTGTGGAAACTGAAACCGAATTGCTGCGCCATGAACGTGCATTAACCTATGATTGCATGTTACAGAGCGAAGGTTCGACCACTTCTATTAATGAGCTGAGCCCGATTATGGGGATTCGGCGTCGGGGTGATCAGTTGGCCTTGCAGGGCAAGCAGGTGGATGAGCTGATAGCTGAGTTTACGACACTGGGCAAGCAACATGAGTCACTGGAAAAGCTGCGTGATGGCTTAATCCAAATGGCATCTGGTTTGTTGCAGGTGAATGAGCGCGTTTTTGATCTTGTGAATCAGCGAGAGCAGCTTGCGTCTGAAATTGAAGGCTACCAGCAGGGCATTACGGATCTTCGCAATCATGATGATTCGGGTATTCAGCAACGTATTGCTGAGTATGCTGAGCAACAAAAGTCATTAGAAGTTCGCCAAAAAGCCTTGATGGATAAGCTGCAAAAAACACGAACTGGGATGATCAAAGACAACGCGTCGCTTGAAGTGCTTGAGCGAGAACTGACTGAGCACGCTATGGCGCGTGGTCGTTGTCAGGAGAAACCCGAGTTCGATGCGCAGTCTGCCCAAGAAAAACGTGACTACCTAGATGATAGCTGTGATTCAGACCTTGAACGCATTATTTTTGAAGCGGCGAAAAAAGCTCAGACGGAACTTCAGCTGCATGAGAAAAAGAAAAATGGAGTACGTGACGCCGTTGCACAATACAAGGCACGTTATCACGCTGGCGGCTTAAGCCATCAAGGATTGGATAATATAAGCCCTGACTCTAGTCATGAGGATTTGGAAGGTTACGTTAATGAAACGGTTGTCACCTTACAAGAGTCTGAGTTGGCGCAGTATACCCAAAAAGCAGAGCGTGCACGCTTAGAGGCGGAAACTGCGTTTAGATCGGATTTCGTTGCGCATCTAAACGATCAGATCAATAAAATTAAGGATTTGATTCGTGAACTTAATAGCCATTTGAAAAATCGTCCATTCCACAAAGAAATGTACAGTTTTGAAATGATGCCTAACCCTGAGTTGCGCGATATCCTTGAACTGGTTGAAGCCTATACACGTATGGATCAAGCCAATGTGGGGTCTTTGTTCGATATTCATCACGAAACGGACACAGGGCACCGGGATGCCTTGGCAAAAATCCATGAAGTTCTAAAGAATGAAGGTGAAAGCGAGTTACTGCAAGATTACCGGAATTTTTATAACTTTGAGCTAGTGGTTAAGGATTTAGACGGCAACCGTAAAACTACCTTAACCCAACGTATTAAGACGGGGTCTGGTGGTGAGCACCAAGTGCCGTTTTACGTGGCCATGGCTGCTGCGTTAGGCGCAACCTATCGTTTGAAAGAAGGCAGTGATGGGCAACCTGTTGGGGGCTTGAGTTTGTCGGTGTTTGACGAGGCATTTAACAAACTGGACTCAGAAAATACGGTCACATCCTTAGGCTTTATGACGGACTTAGGTCTGCAAACAATTATTGCTGCACCCGATGAAAAGTATTCATTGTTGAGTTCTTGCATGGATACGATCATCAACGTGTGTCGTGATGGGCGAGTGGTTGATATTGATGTTGAATTTCCGACTGAAAAAGGAAAGGAATTGTTAGCGTCTGATCACCCTTACAAAATCATGGCGGCTGATGCGTTGGAGACAGCGGACGAGAGTCTTTAATCGGTTTATATCAGTGGGTTCTGGTTCGTCATCAAACGTCTGGTGGCGGGCCGAATCCTATGACTAAACTGAATGTAGGGCTCTCCATCCAAGCTTAATCTCACTCCCCGTGCATCTGTATCGACACCCCAGCGCTGAGGCTCTAACGTAATAGACGTTAATGCGGCTTTAGGGCTGACAAAGCGGTCGGTTAAGCAGGTCCACTCTTGTAGTTGGTCATAGGCCAGCAAAGCTTGAATGTTTTTGAGTGTCCAGCATGCACCCCCTTCATTTAATGGCGTGATGATACCGGATTGAGATGGTGAGATTAAACGCCGTTCACGTGTAAAGCTTTTACGTACAGATAGATCCGTTGGTATTTTAAAAGAGGGTTTATCGCGGACGTGTGTATTAAAGTCTAGGCTTTCCAATCCTTCAATTAAAAAACTTAAACGCCATTGGCAGCCTTTAATCAGTTGCCACGCGGGCTCCATGCGTTGACGCGAGCCTAGGGTGTAGCGAACAGGGTCGAGCGAGGGTTCTTTAAACAGCGTTAATTGAAGAAACGTGCTTTGGAAGTCAACCAGCACCTCTGGTGTTTCGACGAGGCAGTAGGGGACTTCCCTTCGTAAAAAACTGAGCCAGTCTTTGCGCGTTTCTAAACTTGGCAATACCCTGATTAGCATACAATCCCCACATTGATGTCCTGCAAAAGTATAATGGATGTCATCAGTTGAGTGGACTCTTTTTTAAGGGCTCTTAGCCTAGGCTGGATGTGTAGTCTAGGGTGCAGAGTCGATGTCTGTCGTTAAAGGCATTATTTTGCAACATAATTCATTATAATGACCTTAAGATAGGAAACCTAAAGAGGATTCAACGGTGTTTAAGCGATTGATAGCATTATGTATGTGTGCAGGGATGATGTGCAGTCAAGTTGTCTCGGCTGGGATTTTTAAGGAGGGTGATCAGATCCTCATCCAAACCTCAGTTTGGACGACTCACTATGATCCTGAACCAGATCACAATAATCATCAGAAACTGATTAACCTTGAGTGGTATTTTCCTGAAACGAATGTTGATGCGCTCCCGCGGCCTTCGGGTCGAGATTGGCGTGATGAGGTGCAATGGTTAATCGGGGGAGCAAGTTTCCTCAACTCCTTTGATCAGCGCACAACCTCTCTCTATACGGGAGGACGCTACAATTTTCATGACTCTGGTGACTTAAAAACCTATGGCAAGCTGACAGCGGGTTTAATTCATGGTTACCGAGGTGAGTACCGCGATAAAATTCCGTTCAATCGATTTGGGGTGGCGCCTTCGATACTGCCTGCCTTTGGTGTTGAGTATAATCGGATGAATTTGGAAATGATTCCGTTTGGAACGGCGGGCTTCATGGTGAACGTCGGCTATTATTTTCGTTAAATTGATAGGTATGAATGGATGAGTTGTCAGCTGGATCAGTTGGATTTACACCCGCTGAGAGATGAAATTTACGAAGAACTGCATTCGCGTCCTTTTCAGGTGATTCCTTGTCCTGCGCGAATCACGCATATCGCGTTGTTAGCCAATGCTGAACAAAAGCAATCTCAGTTTCGTCACTTACAGGTGTTGCATCAGCTGTTAGGCTGTGCGGTCCCCGAGCACGAACACAGTTGTTATGAGTTGGTGTGTGGTGATTTGCGTGTCCGCCGTGAAATGCATATGGAGTTTACCTCTTACACCTTTATTAATTTGAATCGAGAAACAGGTGCCCCGGATTTTACACAGACAGGCCTTTCATTATTACCGACGGGTTGGATTGAAGCTCTAGAGGGGCAGGTAGTGGGGGCTTTTCATATTGCCTTAGAGCCTATGACAGATTCAGCCGAGCAAGACTTGCAATTGATCCGACCGTGGTTTGAAGGGATGCGTCTTGTCGGTAGCAGTCCTCAGCAGGGGAGTGCTCGAGTCTGGAGTAGCTTTCGTTTGCACAGTGATGGTTTTGGTCGTTTTACCATTTTGAATCGAGACATGTCAGACAGTCAGGTGGGGCGTTTAACTCAAAGACTCATCGAGATTGAAATTTACCGTCTTATGTCATTGTTAGCTTTGCCGATGGCGCGCAGTATTTCGCCTTCACTTGCGGATATGGATCAAACGCTTGCAGAGTTGACGCAGAGGTTGGCAGACAATGAACAAGTAGATGAGAAGCAAATTCTAGCTGAATTAACGCATATGGCAGCACGCATTGAAGCCTACCGCGCGCATTCAACCTTTCGCTTTTCGGCGACGCGTGCTTACCATCAGTTGGTGCTGACACGGCTTGATGAATTGCGCGAAGATGAACTGTCTGGACACTTGACGATACGTGAGTTTATGACCCGTCGTTTAACACCAGCGGTTAAAACTTGTGAGTCGGTAGGTTACCGATTAGAGGATTTGTCGCGTCGCGTTGATCGTGCGTCAGATATGATGCGAACCCGAGTCGAGCTGTCGATTCAGCATCAGAATCAAGAACTCTTGAGTTCAATGGATAAACGCTCTCAAGTACAGTTGATGATGCAGCATACGGTTGAAGGCTTTTCGGTGGTTGCCATCAGTTACTATCTTGTTGGTTTATTGAAGTATCTCGTGGATGCCTTGTACAACTCAGGCGTAGAGTTTGATAAATCTTTAGTAATCGGTGTGATGATTCCCGTTGTTTTGTTTACGGTATGGTTTAGTATTCGTCGAATTCATCATCATTTTATACATTTAGCAGATAAGCAAGGCAACGAATCATGAGTGTTGAGCAGCGAATAGAAACATTGGTTAAGAGCGGTCTGAGCGTTGAAGGTTTCGTGTTGGAAAATGAAAGCCATATGCACTCTGGACCGGCAAGTGAGAGTCATTTTAAATTGGCTGTGGTGAGTCCTGACTTTGAAGGTTTAAGTAAAGTGCGCCGCCATCAAAAAATTTATGGCTTGGTTGCAGAGCTTATGCAAAACCCTATTCATGCGCTGGCGATGCATCTATACACACCCGATGAGTGGGCCGCTCAAGAAGGTCAGGTTCCGCTGTCGCCAAATTGTATGGGAGGCTCTAAGGCCTAATGTACGTGTAGGTTGACGGCCTGATCTTGAATCAGGCGTTTGCCTTATCGGCTGACGGTGATCGATCTAAACAGATCGAAATACTCTGGAAAGGTTTTGCGTGTGCAGCCAGGGTCGTTAATGGTGATAGGGCTGTACCGAACGCCGCTAGAGAAAAGCACATAGCCATACGATGGTCATCGTAGGTGTCAATGCTGGCAGGCCTGATCTGCTTAGGCGGTGTAATTTCGATAAAATCATCCCCCTCTACAACCTCTGCACCGACTTTACGTAATTCAGTTGCCATCGCATATAAGCGATCTGTTTCTTTAACGCGCCAATTATAAACATTGCGGATACAGGTGGTGCCTGAGGCAAATAAAGCGGTGGTCGCAATGGTCATCGCGGCATCGGGAATGGCGTTTAAATCCAAATCCACGGCCTGCAGGGGACCTGTTTTGCTGACTTCGATCCATGTTGGGCCATAGGTAACATCGGCACCCATTTTGGCGAGCACGTCTGCGAATGCTTTGTCGCCCTGAACACTGTCTGAACCCACGCCATAGACTCGAACCGTCCCGCCCGCAATAGCCGCCGCGGCTAAGAAGTAAGATGCTGAAGAGGCATCCCCCTCTACCATGACTTCGCCGGGGGAGCGGTAGCGTTGACCTGCCTTAATGACAAAACGCTGATAATTATCATTCTCGACAATAACGCCGAAGAGTTGCATACTGTGCAGGGTGATGTCGATATAGGGTTTGGAGACTAATTCTCCGTCAACCTGAATGATGAGGTCTTCTTCGGCCATTGGGGCTGACATAAGAAGCGCCGTTAGGAATTGACTGGAGATATTGCCCCTAATGCTGACGTGTCCTCCTTTGAGGCCACGAGAGTGCAGCGTTAAAGGGGGAAAGCCTTCCTCTTTGAGGTAGGTGACCTCAGCGCCGAGTGGGATAAGCGCATCGACTAAGTCGCGAATGGGGCGTTCATACATTCGTGGTTCGCCCGTTAGGGTGAACTCACCATGCCCTAAGCATAAGGCTGCACATAATGGACGCATGGCCGTTCCGGCATTGCCAAGAAAAAGGTCCAATGCTTGATCTGTATTAAAGGGGCCGCCCGTACCTTGAACCAAGCACGTACGACGATCCGTCGATAATTCATATTGAACACCCAGCAATGCCAGAGCATTCAGCATATGTTTGACATCATCGCTATCAAGCAAGTTTGTAATACGTGTTTCGCCCTCAGCGAGTGCAGCGAGGAGTAGTAATCGGTTAGATAGGCTTTTTGAGCCTGGAAGTTGTACTTCACCGTTCACGAAGGCAAGAGGATTGAGTGTTAAGCTGTCCATGGGTCAGTCATCAAATTATTAGAATTAAAGTTAACATAAACTACCATTAATTCGTTTTTAGCGCGAGTCGCAGTAAAGGTTTGGAGCATAAATGTCGTCTAAGGAGTTTTTAGTGAGTCAGCCTGAGCAATCCCCTTACGATTGGAATTACATCTGGAAAATTGCCTTACTGCACAAAAAAGAGTTGATTCGAGCCAATATTATTGCATTTTTGGCGGCTATTGCCTCTGTACCCTTACCCTTGCTGATGCCTTTATTGGTTGATGAGGTGTTGTTGGAGCAGCCTGGGTTTATTGTTGCGCAAGTGGATCGCATCTTTCCCGATGCTTGGCAAGGGCCTGTTTTATACATTATGGCCGTCTTTGTTATCACGGTTCTGTTAAGAGTTGTGTCCATTGTCCTGAACGTGTGGCAAGCGCGTCAATTTACCATTATTTCAAAGGATCTTATTTTTCGTATTCGAGCATCTTTATTAAATCGGTTGAATCGAATATCAATGGCTGAGTACGAAACTCTGGGAAGTGGTCGCGTTGCTTCTCACTTTATAACCGATCTGGAAACAGTGGACCGGTTTGTGGGTGGTTCAATTAGCAAGTTATTGGTTGCACTCCTGTCCATTATTGGAACAGCGGTGATTTTACTTTGGATGCACTGGCAGCTTGCACTCTTTATTCTTTTTCTGAATCCCTTTGTCATTTGGCTAACGATGCTGATTGGTAAGCGGGTCAAGCATCTCAAAAAACAGGAAAACCAAGCCTATGAAGTCTTTCAGGGGGCATTAACCGAAACCCTCGATGCGATTACGCAAATTCGTGCAAGTAATCGTGAGCGGCATTATCTAATGCGCTTGATCGATAAAGCAAAAGGTGTAAGAGATCATTCTTCACGCTTCGAGTGGCAGTCTGATGCAGCCAGTCGTTTCAGTTTTATGGTGTTTTTAATAGGCTTTGATTTATTTCGTTCGGTCACCATGCTGATGGTTGTTTTTTCAGACCTATCCGTTGGACAAATGATGGCTGTGTTTGGTTATTTGTGGTTCATGATGGGGCCGGTGCAAGAGGTGTTAAGCATTCAATATTCGTGGTTTGGGGCAAAAGCGGCACTGCAGCGAGTGAATAAACTCTTGGATTTGCGTTTGGAGCCGCATTACCCGGCTAATCAGAACCCTTTTATGGAGGGGGTGAGTGTTGGAGTGGAATTAGACAATATCCACTTTAGTTATGTGCCGGGTCAGGAGGTTTTAAAAGGAATTAGCCTGCGGATTCAACCGGGTGAGAAGATTGCGTTGGTAGGAGCCAGTGGTGGGGGTAAGTCTACCCTGATACAAGTGTTGTTGGGACTCTATACACCACAGCAAGGTCAAATCGCGTTTAATGGGGTGCCTGTCACCGAAATAGGCCTTGAATGTGTTCGTGAGCATGTTGTGACCGTGTTGCAGCAGCCCGCATTGTTTAATGGTACCGTCCGAGATAATTTATGCATGGGGCGCAGCTATAATGATGAAAGGCTATGGAAAGCCTTAGGGGTGGCGCAGTTGGACTATTTTGTTGAGCATGAGCTGCCCGATGGTTTAGATACGCTTGTTGGACGACAAGGGGTGCGCTTATCAGGAGGTCAGCGTCAGCGTTTAGCGATTGCTCGAATGGTGCTGGCAGATCCTAAAGTGGTGATTTTGGATGAGGCAACCTCTGCGCTGGATACTGAAACAGAGTATGCTCTGCATAAAGCGATGAAAACCTTTTTAGCAGGGCGTACAACTCTAATCGTGGCACATCGGTTGAGTGCAGTAAAACAGGCTGACCGCGTGTTTGTGTTTGAAGATGGAAAGGTTGCAGAAGAAGGAAATCATGATCAGTTGATGGAACAAAATGGGCTTTATTCACGTCTGTATGGTAAGTATCAACGAAGCTGACTTCAAAAGAGGAGTTGGGTCAGCTAGCATTCATCTTGATTCTAGTAGGATGGATTCATTAGGCATAATAGCCAACATTTCAGTTGGGTAAGGAGAAAAGCAATGAAACGATCAGCAATGATCATCGCCCTAGTGTTAAGCGGTGCAGTGTTAACGGGGTGCGCTCAATCAAGTTTAACGGGCACTAGCTATAGCCGTGGTGAAGCACGTCAAGCGCAATCCGTTCAGATGGGACGGATCGAAACAATTGTGCCTGTTATCATCGAAGGACGTACAGATGGTGTCGTCGGTGCAGGTACAGGTGCGGTGATTGGTGGTATCGCAGGCAGTAATGTCGGTGGTGGCAGTGGCAGTACTATTGCTACAGTCATCGGTGCGGTTGCAGGTGGTATTGCAGGGCAGCGCATTGAAGAAGCGACAAGTCGTCGTCAAGGCTATGAAATTACTGTGCGTTTAGATAACGGTAGTTTAGTGTCTGTGGTGCAAGAAGCGGATAACAACCAACAGTTTAGTCCTGGTCAGCGTGTGCGTGTCCTAGGTCAAGGCAGCACAATGCGTGTGAGCTACTAAGCCGTTGAGGCGTTTAGGTGGATGTCTGTCTCTTTGTATGATAGGCATCCACCCACTGCGATCTATTTTTCTGGAGCGTGGTAATGCAGGTATAAGTCGACTAAGAGTTCAGGGATTTGCTCAGCCATTTCTTCGCTTAGCGCACGATCTTGACGAATTTCAAGCACTTCTTTGTCTTCGAATAAGTCGGAGGCAACCATGATGGGTAGAAGCAATCCAGCAACGGTTTCTTCATCATCACCAAACCAATCTTCTTCACGAAGAAAAACACCTTCCATGAAAGACTGAGCCCAAATGGTGAGTTCGGCTAAATCTTCATCCTCGTCTTCATCGTCCAAATCGAGTGTTAACTCGCAAGGCAGAAGTGTTTCTTGATCGTTGTAAAGGTCATTACCAATGGTGTAATGAAGTTTACGTAGCAGGCCAAGAATGTGGTCTTTTTGAGCATTGGATTCCCACTGTGGTTCAGTGTCGAACAGTAAATCAAGCCATTCTTGTTCAGGGATCTTAACAGGACTGATATTGATGGCACACAAAAGTCCGTGCGTTCCAATAAGATCCAATGCATCTTCAGATACGGCGGAAGAAAAAAGAAATGTTTCGAGTTGGTCAAGTTCAGCTTCAGTAATTAAACCGGTTGTTGCAGAGCTCATCTGTGTAATCCCCATTAGCATGACGGCTTATTCTAACCTGTAATGCGTTAATCTGATACGTTTATAATCTGTATATCAGCTGATCAATTGAGTATCTTGCTCTGTTTTCACTCAGTCTGACATGACCTTCAAATAAAAACAGCTCAGGTTGTAAGTGTCGTTATTGTCGTCATCTAAAACTTACTCCTCACCCCATACATGTGTTGAGTCGCATAGGGGGTGAGGTACAGGGAGAAGTATTGATGCTTAAGCGTCTGTTTTACTGGTTGAAGTGTTTGACGACGATGAGTTCGCTTTACCAAAGGCTTTGTTCAGCACTTCAGACTGGGGGTTCATATCGATTGAGCCGTTGAGCTGCGCACCGTCTTCAAGGCTGATGCGTGGGGAGACAATGCTGCCTTGAATATCAGCACTCTTGCGAATGATGATTTTTTCCGACGCGATTAAATTGCCAGTCACCGTGCCATCAATATAAATAATACGTGCATAAACATCGGCAGACACATTGCCTTGTGTACCAATCGTGACGCAATGATCTTTGATTTCGATTGTGCCTTTGACTCTGCCTTCGATCAACAAGTCTTCCTGACCCTTGACGGTGCCTTCGACCTCGATACTGGAACCAATAGAGGCGTTGTTTTCAGGTCTGATTGTCGGTGGAACGGGCTCGTGTCTAACCACCACGCGAGCCGCTGGCTGAGAGGAGGCCGTTTGGGCGACTGCAGCCGGTTGCGCGGGGCTGGGTTGAGGGGGCGTCTGCTGCGGTGCAGGCTGAGACTGAGCAACGGCCGTAGGTTTGTCAGCCGATGGCTTTTGTACGTTTGTCTGGCTTGGGTTGGTTGACGCGGGTGTGGTCGCTTCACTTTTGTTGGTATACATTGTCAAATCCCTATATTGATCATCGCTCTTTCAGTTGTCGGAGCCTTAGCAACGTTGACTTCAACTGTAATATGAATGGCTATCCATAAACAAGAGACATCCGCGTGGATGTATGAATTTTCCAAAAAGTAGACGATGAAATATAGGGTGTGAGGATCGATGCAAGGATTCCTGACCTTTAGGATGACAATCTCGACGGCTTCGCGGATAATATCGCCCTATGACAGATGACTCCCCACTTTTTAATTCCGCACGCCGACAGCTCGCCGAAGTCTTTGGCTTTAGTCAATTCAGGCCGCCACAAGATGACGTCGTGAATACCCTGCTTGAAGGGCGTGATGTGCTGGTTGTAATGCCAACGGGGGGTGGTAAATCCCTCTGTTATCAATTGCCGTCCTTGGTGCGTTCAGGCACTGGGGTTGTTGTGTCGCCGCTTATTGCACTAATGCAAGATCAAGTCAGTGCCCTGTCTCAGTTGGGTATACGAGCGGGCTGTCTTAACTCCTCTATTCCATTTGAGCAGTTACAGCAGACGGAACAACAGTTGTTACTGGGTGAGTTAGACTTACTCTATGTGGCACCCGAGCGCTTGTTACAGCCAAGAACGCTGGCGTTATTGCAGAGAATGGAGATCGCGTTATTTGCAATAGATGAAGCCCATTGTGTGTCTCAATGGGGGCATGATTTTAGGCCTGAGTATATGCAGCTCGGCCAGTTAGGCCAGTTGTTTCCTAATGTTCCCAGAATTGCGCTAACAGCAACAGCGGATACACGGACGCAAACTGAGATTGTCACGCGTTTGGCCTTGTCCAATGCAAAGCATTTCATTCAAGGTTTTGATCGACCCAATATTCGATATCGAATTGGGCAGAAAGAGAGAGCCCGAGAGCAACTGCTAACGTTTATTCGCTCTGAGCATGAACAGGATGTTGGTGTTGTCTACTGCATGTCCAGAAAGCGTGTGGAGGAAACAGCCGCTTGGTTGTGCGAGAAGGGCTTTAATGCATTGCCATATCATGCAGGGCTCAGTGCCGATATGCGTCAGCATCATCAACACAGATTTCTAACCGAAGACAGTATCATCATGGTGGCAACGATCGCCTTTGGAATGGGCATCGATAAACCCAATGTTCGCTTTGTTGCCCATCTGGATCTTCCTAAGTCAATCGAAGCCTATTACCAAGAAACAGGCCGGGCTGGACGTGATGGTCTCCCTGCTAATGCCTGGATGGTGTATGGTCTTCAGGATGTTTTGTTTTTGCGGCAAATGCTAGAGGCCTCTCAAGCAGAAGATCGATACAAACAGGTTGAAAGACAAAAGTTGGAAGCAATGCTGGGACTGTGTGAAATTACCACCTGTCGTCGTCAAGTGCTTTTGAGCTATTTTGGAGAGTCACATCATCCTCCTTGTGGAAACTGCGATACCTGTTTAGAGCCTGTGCCCGTCTGGGATGGAACCGATGCGGCTCGCAAAGCCTTATCTGCCGTGTATCGAAGTGGTCAGCGCTTTGGCGTTAACCATGTTGTTGATATCCTGTTAGGGCAAGAGACTGAAAAAGTCATACAAAACAATCATCATAAAATCAGTACTTGGGGAATTGGTAAAGACCTTGATCGTAATCAGTGGCGGTCGGTGTTTCGGCAGCTAGTGGCTAGAGGCTATCTTAAGGTGGATGCCGAAGGGCATGGTGTGCTGCTCCTAAATGATAAATGCCGTGCTGTTTTAAAAGGTGAAGAAACCTTGCAGCTTAGAAAAGATCCTCGAACACCTTCCGGCAAGGCAAAAACAGATTACCGAACCGCTGCACGTCGAGAACGCAGCAATCCGGCGATGCGTCGCTTAGACCCTGCTGAAGAGCGTTTGTGGGAAGACCTTCGTGCATTGCGTAAACGTTTGGCGCAAGAGCAAGATGTGCCTCCGTATGTCATTTTCCACGATGCAACCTTGATGGAAATGGTGCTCTACAGGCCCCAGACAGAACAGCAAATGCGCAGCTTAAGCGGAATAGGTGAACGTAAGTTTGCACTTTACGGCGAGGCATTTTTGGATGTGATTGAAGACCATCGCACAGCCCCCACAAGTCAATGGATGCGACCTGTGTGAGATGGCGGTAGCGATGAATTTTGAGTTGGTTGGTCTATTTGTAAGCGCGTTTCTTTCGGCAACGCTCTTGCCTGGCGGCTCAGAAGCTTTGCTGGCGTGGTTGGTGTCGCAAGGTCAGCAATCGTTGATACTGTTATTGTTGAGCGCGACCTTGGGTAATGTGCTGGGTAGCATGGTGACATTTGGCATGGGAGCATGGTTAAAAACACGTTATCCCTTAAAACAATTAGACAAACCAAATCAACAACGTGCGCGCTATTGGATCGAGCGCTATGGCGCGTTTGCCTTGTTGCTGGCGTGGTTGCCTATTGTAGGTGATCCCTTGTGCTTTGTCGCAGGTTGGTTAGGTGTGAACTGGCGATGGAGTTTGTTGACAATCAGTATTGGCAAAGCCGTGCGTTATAGTGTGATTGCCGGGTTGTTTCTTTAAGCCGTCACCAGTCACAAAGTGATCACTCAGTTTCACTCTTTCCTAGTCGTGCATCAATGAGTAAATTACGAGGGGTGAGCTGTCGTTCGCAGAAGGTCCCCCATTGAACCTCATACCCTTGTTCCTCCAGCAACAGCACATAATCCAGAACCAGCCAAATTTCGAGTGGACGCCTAAAAAGATGGCGTAGCAGTTCGTATCGCCGTAAAGTCTTTGCTCTGGCTTTCCCTCTTTCTTCCCAAGTTTTCCAATGACACGGATTGGTTAGCGGACGCTGAATTGTGTCTAAAGCCCAACGACAAAATCCCTCAAAATCACCCTGAACCAGATGGTTAGGTGCAGACGGGAGAGGGGAGATCGGTTCCAACGGCCAAAGGTGTCGTCGTAGCTCGTCAAAACCGAGCCTCCAATCGGTCATCTGAAGGCGTTGAAGTGTAACCCGTTGGGGGGCTGTAACGGTTTCTTGAACCGCTAAACGGAGTGTGGAGAACTCAACAGGTATGAGCGAGCTTGTTCGTGCTCGTTGTGATAGGGGCTGCCATTGTTTATGTTGACTTAAGTGATAGCAGCAGGGGGATAGGCTGATGCGCTTGGACTTGATATTAGCAGCATGGCTGAGTAAGTGGCGGTGCAAGTCGCCGCAGGCATGTAAGGCTACGACATGGGCATCAATGGGTAAATGCAGTGAAGGGCTCATGACATCTTGGTGACGTAACTCAACAGCATCACGATATTTCTTAGCTGTCTTGTTACCTTTTTCGACGAGCGTAGGATTCCACTCCAATCCGACAACGTGACACACGTGCGGCGCCAATGTTCTGGCAAGATGGCCGCAACCGCAGCACCAGTCAACAATTGAATGGGGTAGCGGGAGAAGCGCACCTGTAAACGCACCGGCTTGGAGTCGTTTGCGACCGGGCATTCCACTCGCCTTTACTTCAGGTAGAGCCATTGATGGCCCCTCTAATACAGGTGTTTGTGACAGCCATATTGCTTCACCGAGAGATGGCAGGGCATGCTGTATGTGTTGTGTTAGCTCGATAGGGTGGGTTTCGAAGAAGGTGCATTGCTGATCGGTTAATTCTTGCAGTGCACTGGATAACTCAAGGTGCTTAAGCGCCCAGTCAGGTTGAGGTTGGTAAAAGGGTGCTTGATGCCAGAGTTCACGATGAGCAACAAGCCATGTATCGAGCGTTTGCCAGTGCTCAAAAAGGCCTTTAAAAGAATGAGGGAATGTCTGCATCGTGTCCTGCGCGTAAAAAGAGTATGCTTAGCTAAAAATAACATCAGGTATTAAACGGGTTTGTTTGCTTAAAACAAAGGAAATATACCATGAATCGCCCTGCAATGATGCGTTACGCTCGGTCGTTGCTGTTGTTAACGCTGTTATTGATTGTTCTGTTAAATGTTTGGTTCTCTAGGGTTAGGGAAGAGGGGTGGCGGCAACCCGTAATCGCTTGGATTTATCCCATTAATGCCGATGGATCTGAGTTAACGCAAGATTGGATTGATGGTTTAACACTTGATGCCTTTGATGAGATGGAGCGTTTTTTTAATCGGGAAGCCCGTCGTTATCGCTTGCCTTTAGAGCGCCCCATTCAACTGCAATTGGTTGACCAAATTCATGCGGTTCCACCGGATATTCCGCAAGAGCCGAGTATTTTAGAGGGGGTTATTTGGGCGCTACGCATGCGTTACTGGGCTTGGAAGTATGATGACAGTGAGCGAGAGTCCGATACTATACGCATTTTTATTCGCTTTTACTCCCCAGAAAATCCTAGGCCTATGCAACACTCGCTGGGATTGCAGAAAGGGATGATTGGAGTCGTGAACGGCTATGCGGGTCAAGAACACTTAGGTCGCAATCAGTTGGTGGCAGCCCATGAGTTGTTGCATAGCTTAGGGGCGACGGATAAATATGACATGGATACCCTGGCCCCCGTCTGGCCGGACGGCTATGCAGATCCAACACAGTATCCTTTATACCCGCAGACACGAGCCGAGATTATGAGCGGTCGTCTGCAGTTAGCGCCTGGCTGGCTGATGCTACCGCCCAGTCTAGAATACGCTATGATTGGAGCTGCAACCGCAATCGAAATTGGCTGGTTAGCGCCTCATCATGAGGCTGATCATGAGCAACGGTAATCAATTTAAGCATGAGTTGAAGATGCGTTTAGTCAATAAAAAGAGTACAGCATGATCACTGATCTTAAACAAAAGCGGTTTTGCAAAGGAACATCCTCATTTGTGCTCGTTTTGTTGGCCGTCATTATTTTGTTAGTGGGCATCGCCAACTACAGTATATTGGTTTGGTCGCAAGCTCGAATTATTGAGCATGAAGCAACGAGGGTTGCAGAAGTGGTGACCAGTCACGCGCTCAGTGCGCGCAGTGTGTACTCCACTCAATTATCTGAAGTGCCCATGCATTTTTCTGAACTCCCCATCCCTTCGGAGTTTTTAAAATTAGTGGCCCGCGATGTCAGTGCCAATAATATGGCTTCTTATAGCTATACTCCGTTGAGTCTCTGGAATTTAGACTCAAATCAGGCTTATCTGATGATTTTCAGTATTGGGCTTGGGAACAGCTTAAAACACAAGATCAGGATAACCCTACAGCGCCTATCGATTGGCAGCCAGTCAAGCGCTTTGAGCGAATTGATGGTGTTAAAACCTTGCGTTACATGGTGGCTGATGGCGCGAATTCAGAAAGCTGTGTGAGTTGTCATAATGCCTATGAGCAGCGTAAAGATATCATTGATAGACGAGTCGGAGCCGGTGTGGAACCCGGTAAACAGTGGCAGCAGTACCAATTAATGGGGGCTTTAGAGATACAAGTGTCGGTGGACAAAATAGAAGCGCTCGCATCGAGCCAATCTAAACTGACCTTGTTGTTGGTATTGATTGCCTCCGCTGGCGGTGTGTTGCTGGTAGGATTAATTATTTGGCGTGATTTGCAAAAGGAAAAAGAAACCTCAGCATTTTTTGAACAAGAAGCGAGTTTTGATCCACTGACGCGTTTGCTGAACCGATCAGGTATGGAACGCTCTGCGGAAGCCGCACTGCAAAAGTCTCAAGCAATGGGAGCGGGCTTAAGCGTTTTATTCATCGATTTGGATGGTTTTAAACCTGTTAACGATACCTACGGACATGACGTGGGAGATGAGTTGTTAATCATCATCGCTACACGCTTGAAAGCAATTGTTCGAGAGTCGGATATCGTGGCCCGCATGGGAGGAGATGAGTTTCTGATTCTTATGGAAGAGTCGCCTGAGTCTGAGCGTTGTCATGAAGTGGCACGTCAGCTTATTTCGTTATTGAGTCAACCGATCCTTATTCGTCAGCATCCGGTCACGGTGTCTGCCAGTATTGGGATAAGTCGTTCCCCAGAAAATGGCCTTGAGTTAAGTGAGCTGATTCGCAAGGCCGATCAGGCAATGTATGAGGCAAAGTCTAAGGGGCGGGCGAATTATGTCTGCTACACAGAGGCTGTTTAAACAATAAACAGCCATGTATACTAGTCCATCATTTTGTCCTCCAATGAATTTTGATGTGTTCCACTCTAGGGAGCACGTTTACGCATGATCCGGTAATTCGATGACTAGCCCAGATACTGACTTGACCCATTCCGTGAATTTAGAAGATAAAAAAATCAAAACGCGCTTAAACAAGCTTCAAAAGCGTTTGCGTCGTGAAGTGGGGCAGGCCATTGAAGCCTTCAACATGATAGAGGATGGTGACAAAGTCATGGTCTGCTTGTCGGGAGGCAAAGACTCCTACGCCATGCTCGACATTCTGATGAACTTGCAAAAAAGTGCGCCGATTCATTTTGAGTTAGTTGCCGTTAACCTCGATCAAAAGCAGCCGGGCTTTCCGGAACATGTGTTGCCAGAATACTTATCGGGTCTGGGCATTCCTTTTCATATTGTTGAACGAGATACCTATTCCGTCGTTAAGTCTGTTGTACCCGAAGGTAAAACCACTTGTGCGTTATGCTCTCGTCTTCGTCGCGGAACCCTATATGGTTTTGCTGAAGAGATTGGCGCGAATAAAATAGCCTTGGGGCATCATCGTGATGACATACTGGAAACCTTTTTCTTGAATATGTTTTACGGTGGTAAATTAAAATCCATGCCGCCTAAGCTGGTATCGGATGATGGCAAAAATATGGTTATCCGGCCGCTTGCTTACGCGCGCGAAAAAGACATAGAAGCCTATGCCGAGCTTAAAGGCTTTCCGATTATTCCCTGTAATCTTTGCGGATCGCAAGAGAACCTGCAACGTCAAGTGATTAAGGAAATGTTGCAGAGTTGGGATAAGCTCTATCCTGGTCGTATTGAAACCATGTTCAGGTCCTTGTGTAATGTTGTCCCATCGCATCTGGCAGATCCGGCCTTGTTTGATTTTAAGAACCTACAGCGAGGTTACGCGCATGGCATAGTGGATGATGAAGATGCGTGTGCGACTTCACCCTCCAGTGTTCAGTTCATGGAGCGTATCGATATTCTTTCGTTGTAAGGGCTAAATCAACGCCGTACTCATTGATGGGCCTTGTTCGAGTAAGTGTTTTAAGCGTGCGACTCCTTCTGCAAAGATAGAAAAATCCCTTGGAGGGGTCACGCATATTCGCACAGACTGCGGGGCTGGATATGAACCCACACAAAAAGGCTCAGGACCGATCAGAGTAACCCCACGTTGGTTGGCCTCTTCAACAAACTGTGACGCTCTCCAGTCTTCAGGTAGATTAAGCCATGCATGAAAACCAAACTCATGCGAGCGTAAGTCGTAGTCCTTAAACTGCTGGCGTAAATGCTGTTGGCGATGTTTCACTTCTTGCCATTGCCAGTCAATCAATTGATCGGCTCCTCCCATGTCAATCCATTCACAAATAACAGACCCCATTAGTCCGGCTATCCCCCAGCACTGCGCACGTAATGCACTCGAGAGCTTTGGCATTAGGGGGGATGGCGCACGCAGGGCGCCGAATCTGAGGCCTCCGTCGAGGATTTTTGACACACTGAAAATATACAGGCTTCGCTCAGGGGCTAATTCAAAAAAGGGCGTACCTCTGTGACTTGCGGGCACAAACTGAACACCGTCTTCAAGTATGAGCAAGTCATGACGTCTCGCAACCTCGACGAGATCAATGCGTCGCTCTTCACTCATCATTTCGCAGCTGGGATTGTTGTACTCAGCCATCAAGTACAGCAAGCGAATTTTTTGCTGTTGGCAGATACGGTCTAAGGATTCGGGCCGAATCCCTTGGGCATCGGAACTGACATTGATGTGTTTTAAGCCCAGCTGTTTTGCGGCGGCAATCATACCGGGGTAGGTGATATTAGCCGAGGCAACGGCCTCTCCAGGGCGAACAAATGTCTGAAGAGCCAAGTAATCGGCATGCTGTCCACCCTCTGTTAAGAGCAGTTCCTGTGCATCGACTCGTAATCCTTGAGCATTCATCCAGTGGGCAAGGCGTTGACGGTGGGTAAGGTTTCCTTGCTCGGGTTGATAGACAATCGCATTTTCTGTTTCGGCATGATGACTGGATAGGCGCAATAAAATCTGTCGAAGCTGCTCACCCCGTAAAGATGAGGGGATTGGAGTGCTTAGGGATAAATCGATACTGTCAGCTAAGGCTTTTGATAAGTGATGAAAATTGGGTAAGTCGACCTGTTGTCCGCGAATTCGTGTTCCGCTGCCAACTTTTGCTTCCGTTAACCCCCTGCGCTCTGCTTCTCGATAGGCTCGGGTGACGGTACCAAGGGTAATTTGCAATGCATCCGCAAGAAGACGTTGCGGGGGCAATGTATCACCTGCTTTCAGCGTTCCATTAGCAATATCGGCCGCTAATTGATTGACCAATGAAAGATAGAGTACGCCTGAGGATTTATCGAGGATGGGAAGCCAATGACAGCGTTGACGTGCTTTTTTTTGAAGCAATGCTTTGGTTTCAGATGTTGGTGCCATTCAATTGTCGCCCTTACATTGAATTGTAGTCATGACAACTTAAACATTGATGTCATTGTGTGTTCGGATTAAGGTAATTGTATCGCTTATCGGGCGTCTATTTCAATAATTGTATGATTACAATTTAAGGGGGAGGTATGTTTTCACATCTGACGGATTGGGCCGTATTTTTATTACCAGTGATGCTGTTTTCATTGAGCATGTCAGCAACACCTGGCCCTAACAATGTGATGTTAACCGCATCTGGAGCTAATTTTGGCTTTGTTCGCAGCTTGCCTCATATGTTCGGTATTACCATCGGAGTTATGCTGTTGATGGCCATGGTGATGCTGGGCTTAGGCGTTATTTTTGAGCGTTTTCCATTTTTCCAGACGTTGATTAAAGTTGCAGGTAGTGTGTATTTAGTATGGTTGGGTTGGAAGATTGCAATATCACCTCCGCCTCAATTGGAAAATGCAGACGGAAAACGTCCATTCTCTTTTTTTCAGGCAGCCGCTTTTCAGTTTGTAAATCCGAAAGCTTGGATGATGGCTATTTCTGCGATTGGCCTTTTTACCTTAACCGGAGATGATTTTATGTTGTCATCTTTCATGATCATCCTAGCAATGGGAATTGTGAATTTTCCGGCGATTGCTTGCTGGGCAGGCTTTGGTGTTGCAATCGGACGTTTATTAAAAACGCCAACACATTGGACGGTTTTTAATCGTTTTATGGGAGGGTTAACCGCCTCCTGTGTTGTCATGATTTTGATATGAAGAGTGCAGTTAGTTATTGCTTAAGAGATTTAGCCGAGGCGGGACAGTGCCCGTCTCGGTTAGGAAACACCTTTACTCAACGTTATGGTAGACGTTTTGTACATCATCTAGATCATTGAGAAGATCTAAAAAGCGCTCAAACATGGGTTGATCTTCATCGTTGATGGCCGTTGTGGTTTGTGCCAGGAATTGAATCGTATCGACCTCGAAGTCAATCTCGCCAAGGTTTTCAACCAAGGCTTGTTTGGCTTTTGCGTATTCGGTATGCGGTGTAAATACAGTGATCATGTCGTTTTCATTTTCGATGTCCGTGACATCGACATCGGCACTCATTAAGGCTTCAAGAATGGCTTCTTCATCGCTGCCTTTAAATGCCAAAATTGCACAGTGGTCAAACATGTGGCTAACACTGCCTTGTGTACCAATTTTGCATTTAGTCTTGGTAAAGCAGTGGCGTACATCACCAAAAGTGCGGTTCGGGTTGTCCGTTAGGCATTCGATAATCACCATGCAGTTACCGGGACCAAAGCCTTCGTAGCGGGCAACTGAGAAGTCTTCACCGCCTGATCCCTTGGCTTTATCTATGGCTTTTTCAATGACGTGAGCGGGAACTTGGTCTTTTTTAGCACGTTCAATGAGGCCTCTTAAGGCGAGATTACCACTGGGATCGGTTCCGCCTGATTTAGCGGATACGTAGATCTCACGTGCGTACTTGCTATAGACCTTGGTTTTTTGATCGGCCGTTTTGGCCATGGATTCTTTACGGTTCTGATAAGCGCGACCCATACTGGAGCCCTATTCTTCAAAAAAAACACTAATCTTACCCTCAAACTCGGGAGAGGGCTATTCCCTTTAATCGTCAAAAATAAAAAAGCCGAAACGATGCGATCATGGGAGGCACCGTTTCGGCTTTTATGAACCTAGGGCGTTTAGAAACGACTAGGACTGAAAGGAGCCATGTCAATTGGAGTTGGCTCGCCGTGCATCATGTCGCTCAGTAAGCGGCCTGTTGCAGGGCCTAATGTGAAGCCTTGATGACCATGTCCAAATGCAAACCAAAGATTCTGATGTTTAGGAGCAGGGCCAATCACCGGTTTCATATCGGGGATACAAGGTCTTGCGCCCTTCCAAGGGAGAGCTTCCACTCGGTTGCCAATTGGATATAAGGTTTTGGCCACTTTTTCGGCTGCATCAAGTTGTCCTGTGCTGGCTGGAGCTTCTAAATCGGCTAGCTCTGCGCCAGTTGTCATGCGTACACCGGCCTTCATGGGTTCGAGCAGGTAGCCTTTTTCAGCATCCATTAGCCAGTACTTTAAGGGTTTTCCTTGAGGCTGGTTATAGTGAACGTGGTAGCCACGTTTCACGAACAGGGGCAAGTCATAGTCTAAAGTTTTTAAGAGGTCTTTTGACCAAGGGCCGAGAGCAATGACAACGTCATCGGCTTCGTGGCTGCCTTCACTTGTATTAACGGTCCATCCTGTTGCTGTTTTTTGAACACCTTTTAGCTCGGCCAGTTCAAAGCGTCCACCCATGGCTTCAAAGGATTTAGCATAGGCTTGTACCAGATCGCCCGGAGATTCTACCGTCCATGAGTTTAGCCAGTGAATCGCGCCGACAATGTCTGACGATAAGCCAGGTTGCACTTGGTCAAGTTCTGCACGATTGAGGCGTTTGAATTCGACACCATATAGGCGCTCGGCATCTAGGGCTTCTTTCTCGCGGCGATCCAGTTCTTTTGGTGTTCTGTAGAGTTCAAGCCAACCCTCTTTTTTGACAAGATGGTCTGCACCTGAGGCTTCAATCATAGGAGCATGTTCATCCGTTGATAACGAAATAATCGAAGCGTACTGTGGGACAATTTTTTTATAACGGCTTGGAAAAGAGTTCAGCCAGTAACTAAAGAGTGGGCTAACAGCAGCGACCATTCCAGCGGGGCGGTAGCGGATATCAATGCTACGATTGGGCAGAACACGCAATAGTGTTTTGAGGTCATGTGGAAATGCGTAAGGCGCAATTGCTTCGCGCTGAATAATACCTGCATTGCCAAAGGAGGTTTCTTGTCCGGGGGGGCGTCTATCGATCAATAAGACGGAGCGGCCTCGTTTTGCAAGATGCCAAGCAACGCTAACTCCAACCATTCCTGCACCGAGAACGATGGTATTTCCGGACATATGAACTCTCCTTAACTAAAAGCCTGCCCCATTGATTGGGAAGATGCGTTAAAAAATAGGCGTCAATCGACGATGTAATACATTCTAGCAGAGCTTTTTTGAATTTCCTGTATTCGTAGATATGTTCGTTTTAAAATTCTAATTGGTCCATTTTTGCGAGAATTATTTCCTGAATAAATATCTAAATGTCAGAAAAAATCCTGTTTTTTAAAGAGGGTCTGAGCGGGTTGATATAGGAAGGAGGTAGTGATGCTCAGTGCTCTAAAACGAAAGCGCATCTTGTCGTCGGTAAGCCAACGTATAAGAGGCGCTTTACAGTGAAAAAGCGACGAGTTTATTCAGAGTAAATGAGGCTGGTTCAGTAGGTTCATTCGGTTTAAATACGGAGACAACGCGAATCCAAGTGTTTGGCTAAGTAGCTTTGCTTGTTGTTTCAATTGCTTTTGACTTTGCGTATCACGTTGCTTTCCGGCAAAGACTATCCAGTTGCCTTCTTGCGTTGTACAGGTGCGAATATCATCAAAAAGACCTGCAAGCTCGGTGAGTAAGGTTTCTCCTTTGTGCTCTTTCCAGCAGTTTAAGACAAGCCAGCCTTTAGGTTTTAATCGCTCGTAGCATTCATGTAAGTAGGCTGGGTCATGTTGTTGCTCATCTACCCCATTTTCATCGTAAATATCACTAAAAATAATGTCAGCTGGCTTAGATTCAATGCAGTCCAGATAGGATTTTGCATCCATATGGTGTGTTTGAATGCGCTTGCCACGTGGCAGTTGAAAATAACGATGGGCCACATCAATCACTTCGCGTCTTAGCTCGACAATTTGCTGGACCGACTCGGGGAAATGAAAATGGAGGCATGAGTTAAGCGTGCCAGCCCCTAGTCCTAGACTGATGATGCGTTTGGGTTCGGTTAAAAGAAGCACTAAACACATGGCGCGAATATAGTCGAGTTGGGGGAGGTGGGGCTCGGATTTTAACCAACAGCTCTGCTCGTCACCTTCACCAAATGATAGGTAGCGTTTGGTGCCATCATCAATTACAAGAACAGGGCCATACTCATCATAACCGCGATAAATTTCTTTTCCATCAAGTAACATATTTAGACCTTTTGCGCGAAGTGCGAGCTTCGTATGTATGTAATTGAGATAATGTTCGTGCAACCATCATCAGATAAGATTAACACACAGATTTACTGGATAACTATGGATAAGGCTCTCAAATGTGCCCAGTCAAGGTTGACCTCTCCACCCATTAATTGTTTAAATGCGCGTTTTACAATAAGGAAGTCGTCGTTGCTTCATGGATGAGCACTCTCTTTTTTGCTGAGCCTAATTGCTGTCAGCCCTGCTTTTCCATGAGCATCAGTCCTGCTAAACAGTAGGTTACATTGATGTATTCACAAAAAAACCGCTTACTCGCCATCGATACACCTCTCGGTGAAGACGCTTTTTTATTGACTCGAATAGAAGGCGAAGAGGCGATGTCGAGCCTCTTTTCATTCGAAATCGAACTCTACTCCGAACGCGCATCGGTGAAAGCCGCCGACATTGTCGGCCAAAATGTCACGCTTAAAATCATGCAGACCGATGAGGAGGGGCTAAAAACAGATGCCTACACCTTTATCAATGCCCATGTTCGACGCTTTCGGGAAGAGGGTCAGCAACTCCAACATCTGCGCAGTTATCGGGCAGATGTGGTGCCTTGGCTCTGGTTTTTAACGCAAACCAGTGACTCAAAAATATTCCAAAATAAAGACATACGTCAGATTGCCAGTGAGGTCTTTGCGGACAATGGCTTTAATGATGTTGAGTTTCGCTTATTCGGCCAACACCCAGTACGG
>NZ_AONB01000012.1:0-120242 GCF_000585235.1 Nitrincola nitratireducens
AAGGACGCAGCTGCATGGATGCAAAAACACTCTCTATCAAATGTCTCTACTAAGATTTAAATCCCTTCGCAACAACAAATATCTCACGCGAGCGCGCTCTTGAAGCTTCTGGTTTTCGGACGACTACGCTTGTAAATGATTCACGTATGTCTTTGATGAATTCTTCATATCCTTCGCCTTGAAACACCTTGGCAACAAATGCGCCATTCTTCTTCAACACGCTTCGTGCCATATCTAAGGCCAACTCTACAAGATACATTGACGCAGCTTGGTCAGCGGATGCAACGCCACTAATATTGGGTGCCATGTCAGAAATGACGACATCAACAGGTTCTTCACCTATCGCATCCAGTATCTGTTGGAAAACGCTTTCCTCTGTGAAATCCCCTTGAATAAACTCTACGTCAGCTAGCGAATCCATTGGCAAGATGTCCGAGGCAATAACACGTCCGTTCGGTGCAACTAATTTAGATGCAACTTGAGACCAGCCACCAGGAGCAGACCCTAAGTCAACCACCAGCATTCCAGACTTTATGAGCTTATCTTTTTCGTTAATGCCGAGCAGTTTATAACTGGCCCTTGAGCGATACCCATCGACTTGAGCTTGCTTAACATAAGGATCATTGACATGCTCCATTAACCAACGACCACTGCTTTTAGAACGCGCCATAACCGAATAAAACCATCAAATTAAAAAGCGAATTGTACTCTGTCCATCCTTAATGAGCAAAAAGCTAAGGGTCTCGTCCATCGCACAGCCTGACTTTAGATAAAGGGACAGGTATAATCACGCACCTGTTTTGTTGACATTTTTACTTGCTGGAACCCCTTAATGATTCGTCTTATTGAGCTGTCGTTACCTCTTGATCATACTGATTTGGATTTGAAATCTGCCATTCTACGGCGCTTGAATATTTCCGAAGACAAGTTGGTTGATTACACGATTTTTAAACGCAGCTACGATGCACGAAAAAAGAATACAGAAATTCGCTTTGTCTACATTATTGATCTGACCACTGACGACGATGAACGTCTTCTGCAGGATTTTAAAGATGATGTTCATATTACCCGATCGCCCGATACTCACTATTATACTGTTGCGAATGCGCCTGCCAATTTAACGGAACGTCCTATAGTCGTCGGCTTGGGTCCTTGCGGTCTATTTGCAGCCTTATTGTTGGCGCAAATGGGGTTTAAGCCAATCGTTCTGGAGAGAGGTCGTGATGTTCGTCAGCGTACACAAGACACTTGGGCTTTATGGCGTAAAGGTGAACTGACTCCGGAGTCAAATGTTCAGTTTGGAGAAGGTGGGGCTGGGCTTTTTTCTGATGGAAAGCTCTATAGCCAAGTGAAAGATCCAAAGTTTTATGGTCGAAAGGTCATGTCTGAGTTTGTCAAAGCCGGGGCGCCAGACAATATTCTCTATGTTAACAAGCCACACATTGGCACCTTTCGCTTAACGGGTATAGTCGCAAAGATGCGGGAGGAAATCATCGCGCTCGGTGGTGAAATTCATTTCGAAGCGAAAGTAGCCGATGTTATGTTGGAAGACAATAGGGTGCAAGGCGTTCAACTGGCCGATGGTACTCAGTATTTCAGTCGTTATGTCGTATTGGCTTTGGGTCATAGCGCGCGTGATACCTTTCGCATGCTGTATGAAAAGCAAGTGTTTATTGAAGCCAAGCCCTTTGCCATTGGCTTTCGTATCGAGCATCCACAATCACTGATTGATCAGGCCCGCTTAGGTAAGTATGCCGGGCATCCAGAGCTTGGGGCCGCTGATTATAAACTGATTCATCATGCCAAAAATGGACGTGCTGTATACAGCTTTTGCATGTGCCCAGGCGGCACTGTGGTTGCAGCCACATCTGAGGTAGGTCGTGTAGTAACGAATGGCATGAGCCAATATTCTCGTAATGAGCGCAATGCGAACTCAGGTATTGTCGTGGGAATTAGCCCTGAACAGGATTTTCCAGGTCATCCACTTGCCGGTATTGAGTTGCAAGAGCGTTTAGAGTCTGTAGCCTACACTTTAGGTGGCAGTGATTATAAAGCGCCTGCCCAACTAGTGGGTGATTTTCTACAAGGGGTTCCGTCAACGTCGCTTGGCAGTGTAGAGCCATCCTATAAGCCAGGTGTTCATCTGTGTGATCTTGCTGCTGCCCTGCCAGAATACGTAATCGATGCCGTTCGCGAAGCCTTACCTGCTTTTGGCAAGAAGATTCGTGGCTTTGATCGCCATGACGCAGTGTTAACAGGCATTGAGTCTCGTACCTCATCTCCGATTCGAATCACTCGAGACGCAGAATCTTTTGAAAGTTTAAATACCCGTGGTTTATATCCAGCAGGTGAGGGTGCAGGCTATGCTGGTGGAATTCTTTCAGCCGGCATCGATGGCATTAAAGTGGCAGAAGCGGTTGCTTTAAAAATGTTACGAGACATGAGTGAATCTGCATGAAGCTGGACGATATCAAAAAACTCCATCAGAAGAAATATCGTTATGAATTCGGATATTGCCTTGTAGAAGGTGAGCATTTGATACAAGAGTTGCAGGCGGTTCATCAACAGCAGCCAACCTTGTCGTCGACTGAAATTTACGTAACCAGTGCCTACGAAAACTGGGACACGCCTTTTAAAAAGCATCTGATCACTTCAAAGCAAATGTTGGCAATATCCGATACTAAATCCCCACAAGGAATTGTGGCGGTTGTACCCATTTCAGCAATAGAACCGAAAGCTTCAAATGCTGATATCGGTATTTATCTGCACGAAGTGCAAGATCCTGGAAACTTAGGCACGATTTTACGAAGTTTAGCTTGGTTTGGCGGTTTTCGATGTCTATTGGCTCCGGGTAGCGTTGATCCATTTAACCCGAAAGTGATTCGTTCAAGTATGGGGGCTGTTTTTCACGTGCCGATCGAGCAAGACGTTTCAATTGCCGAACTAAGCCAACGTTATCAGACAATTGGTTGTTTAGATTTAAGTGGGAAAGGCTTGGACTCCAAGGAGTTTAAGGAGTGTGATTGTTACCTGTTTGGTAATGAAGCGCGCGGTATCCCAAAAGAAATAATCATGGATCTCAAAACCAACGTCTTCAGTATTCCAGGTAGCGGTATGATTGACTCCCTAAATCTCGCCAGTGCTGTCAATATTTGCATTTACGAACGGCAGCGTCGTTCGTAGGCTATCGTTCGTCAGTCCTGTTGACTGCCCTCCATTTTCTAGGTTATGCATTTAAACCTTCAGCCGTATTAAGGTTTGTTTTTTATGATGGGTTATTCTCACATCGTTGTTGGTGTTACCAGTTGGTGCGTGGTTGGGCATCTATTCTCTATTCCTGTTGATCTTCCAACATTAAGTATGGCGGTTCTGGGTAGCTTGTTGCCCGACATTGATCACCCCAAGAGTATGATCAGTCGTCATTTCAGACCCTTTAAATTAGTCGGTCGGCTGATTCCACATCGAGGTCCAACGCATTCTTTACTGTTTATGCTGGTCTTAACGATTGGTTTGGCGATGGCGTATGAACGCTACGATGCTATTATCAAAATTGGTGGATAGCAATATGGGTGGGGAGTGTTTCGCATCTTGTAGCGGATTGGATGACACGTGGTGGAGTACCGCTTTTTTGGCCGAAAAAACTCGGATCAGCATGCGCTTTGCTTTTTTAACGGGAAGCTGGCAGGAGCGATTGATCGTTGCGTGCTTGATGGCAGGGCTGTTTCTGTTTTATGCGGATGTTCTTCCTGAGCATTTGCTTAGCTCGTTTTAGAAAAAGCGCGTAAACCCTCAAGATGCCCCAAGGATTCTTCCATTGGGGCGTGGAGCTGATAGTCTTAAGCATCAAGCGCTATTCGGCCTGTTGCGACCACTTGCCGACGAATCCCCGGTTGCGGAGCGATTAGGTATAAATCGCCATTTAAGCCAGCCAATTGAATGGGAACACCGTAGCTTTTTGCGAGCTGAGCATGCTTTTTAATGTGTTCTGGTTCACCGTGGACGGGGATAGATATTTTGGGTTTTACCCAGGAATAAAGTGCTTTGAGCTCATCCTGACATGGATGCCCTGATGCATGAATGCAATACTCAGCACTTTCTGCTTGCAGGATTTTAATTCCCCTATGTTTAAACTCTTTTACCAGGCGCTCAATTAACAACTCATTGCCCGGAATAATAATGGAGCTAAAGATCACGGTATCATCGGGTTCAAGCAATAGATCTGGGTGATGTCCCGATGCAAGACGGCTTAAAATAGCTCTAGGTTCGCCTTGGCTTCCTGTCGCGACGGCTAAGACTTCTTCTTTCGGCAAATAGCCCAAATGGCTTGAGTCGATTAAGATCAAATCCTTCGGCCAGTGACCTGTGACTTTTGCTGCGCTCACCATGTTTTGCAATGAGCGTCCTAAAACGGCCATGTAGCGTCCCGTCTGCTGTGCAATCCGCGCTAAGGAAATTAACCTGGCGATATTACTACTGAAGCATCCCACCACCACGCGTCCCTTAGCTTGCTCAACGACTTTTAAAAGACCCTCTGCACACTCTGCTTCGGATGCTGAATGCCCTTCACGAAGAGCATTGGTTGAATCACACACCATCGCCGTAATATCTTGTTGTCCAAGCTCTTCAAATATTTGAGGTGCGAAGGCTTTACCCGTAACAGGCTGCGCATCAATTTTCCAATCTGCCGTGTGAAAAATACGGCCTGCCTGGGTTTTGATAAGCAAACCGTATGGCTCAGGTATTGAATGCGTAATGGCTTTCCATTCAACAGAAAAGACACCTATTTGTTGAGGAGTCTGAGGATTGACTTCAATAATGGGAACCTTGCCCGCAAGCCCTGTTTCGGCCAATTTACGTCGTAGAATCTCAGCCGTAAAACGTGTTGTGTAGACAGGGCATTTAAATCGACGCCATAAATAAGGCAGAGCACCTAAATGATCTTCATGTGCGTGTGTGATGACGATGCCCGCCAGCCGATTAATTTGTTGGGCAATAAACTGCGGGTCGGCACAGACTCGGTCATGTAAGGTTGGATCTGTCTCAGAGAGTGGTGCTTTAAAGGTAAGGCCGCAGTCTACCATTAGCCATTGATGGTCATGACCAAAGAGGTTCAGGTTCATACCAATTTCACCTGTACCACCCAACGGCAGAAACCAAAGATCAGAGGCGTTAGGGACTAAACTATTAATACATAATCTCCTTTTATCGTTTGGCTATATTCTAAACCTCCAGTCGTAATATTTCATCAGATGATTTAACGCACATTGAAAAGGCAAAGAAGGTGTGTGCTGCCTTCTTTGCCCGCTTACGTGTTACAGGGTTTTTGCTTTCTCAAACACGACGTGAGTGTAAGCACCTGTTGGACGCTCGGTAATGACAGGGGTGGAGTCACTGTCTAACAACACATCTACGGTGCGTTCGAAAGCAGCAGGATCAAGATATCCGATGCCCATCTCTTGAGTGCTGAGCAGTTTAGCAACTTCTTGCATCATCCGAACTTGGTGAGCTTCTGTTTGAGCACCTGAGTCATCATTATCAAGTACGATCATCGCGGCCGCTTCAGGGTTTTCTTTTGCCCATTCCCAACCCTTGATAGTGGCACTTAAGAAACGCGCCAGTGCATCAACCTTCGCGTCATCCTCAAGGCTGGATTCCAAGACATACAAGCCATCTTCAAGGGTTGCAACACCTTCGTCTTCATATGGAAATAAAACCAAATGATCGGGTGTGAGCCCGCCGTCTAAGACTTGGCCGTATTCATTGTAGGTCATGGTGGAAATGCAATCCGCTTGGCCATTAAACAGTGGATCAACGTTAAAGCCCTGTCTAAAGACTCGCACACCCTCGGTACTACCGTCGGTTGCATAACCGAGCTTAGACATCCAACTTAAAAAGGGATACTCATTGCCCGAAAACCAGACACCCAGTGTTTTTCCTTTGAAGTCATCAGGGCTGCTGATCTCACTTGATTTAAGGCAGGTGAGCATCATGCCTGAGCGATCAAAAATTTGCCCGATATTGACGAGCGGTAAGCCTCGTTCACGTGTTGCCAGCGCAGACGGTAGCCAATCAACGACAACATCAGCGCCACCACCTGCTAAAACCTGTGCAGGTGCAATATCAGGTCCACCTGACTTGATGGTTAAATCAAGGCCTGCATCCTTATAAAAGCCTTGATCCAATGCGGCGTAGTAACCTGCAAATTGTGATTGCGTTACCCACTTTAACTGTAATGTAAGCTTATCATTGGCTTGAACAGTCAAAGCAGATGCCATAAATGCCAGTCCAACAGCGGTACTCATTAGATTTTTTTTCATGCTCTACACCTCTATAGTTTCTTGATTTACTGACAACTTAAGAACGTTTATCTCGAATAGACGGGTGCCAGAAGGTCACCCATCGTTCCAATAACGCCAACGCGCCATAGCTTAATGAGCCAGCTAGAGCTGCGACAAAAATAGTGGCCCAGACCATATCCATATTCATGCGGCCCACTTCAGCGGATATTCGAAAGCCCATGCCCACAATGGGTGTTCCAAAAAACTCGGCCACGATGGCACCGATTAGCGCCAGTGTAGAGTTGAGTTTTAATGCGTTAAAAATAAAAGGCATGGCTTGGGGGAGTTGGCTTTTAAAAAAGATTTGGCTTTTTCCGGCGGCATAGGTATGCATAAGGTCCGCGTGCAGCGGATCAACAGACTTGAGCCCCGCTAAGGTGTTAATGAGCATTGGGAAAAAGGTCATGATCACGACGACCGCTGCTTTTGACTGCCAGTCAAAGCCAAACCACATCACCATGATGGGCGCAATGCCGATGATCGGAATCGAAGCCATAAAATTACCCAAGGGTAAGAGACCCTTTTGCAAGAAGGGACTGCGCACGACCCATTTAGCCGTGACAAACCCCAACCCACAGCCCATCAGATAGCCGGCAATGACCGCTTTCAAATAGGTTTGCTGAAAATCAGCCCACAGGTTGGCAGATTGTTTAACAGCGTGCTCATAATGCGTGAAGGGGCTGGCATCAACACTAAGGGAACATTAAAACCACGAACAATGGCTTCCCAAAGCATCAAAACCATAAAGCCAAACAGTGCTGGCACAAGCAGTTGAGAGAACTTTGCCCCTGCTGAGCGAGAGGAGGTGATGTTTGCAAGTCGTTGCATTAAGTACACACATGCCATTACCGCTAAGGCTAGGAGTAAAAGCCAGAACCTCTGCTGGTAAAATCCGATAGGAAGTTGAAAGACCAATACCGACTGAAGACATACGCACACAAGTGCGGCAAGGGTAAGTATCCGAGTATTCATAGTACGGCCCCCCGTCTTTTTAAAATCCAGCGTTCAGCGAGACCAACCAGCGTTATTAAAAACCAGCCTAACAGCGCCGACATGATTAAGGCCGCCCAAATTTGTATGGTTTGACCGTAATAAGAGCCACTGAGTAAACGAGCCCCCAATCCTCCCTGAGCACCTGTCGGGAGTTCTGCGACTATTGCACCGACCAAGGCTGCTGAAATCGCAATTTTAAGGCTGGCAAATAGATAGGGTTGTGCCGAAAACCAGCGCAACTTCCAAAACATTTGCTGGGCACTGGCGTTGTAGGTCATCATCAGCTCCATGTGCAGTTTGTCTGCAGAGCGTAGGCCTTTAACCATCCCGATGGTCACAGGAAAAAAGGATAAATACATCGAGATCATGGCTTTAGGCAGTATGCCCGTTATGTTAATGGAGCCAAGCACCACCACTATGATGGGCGCTATGGCTAGAATGGGCACGGTTTGTGAGGCAATTACCCAAGGCATTAAGCTGGCATTGAGTGTTCGGTTATGCACGATGCCAACAGCAATTAAAATGCCAAGTATTGAGCCCATGGCAAACCCGAGAAGGGTAGAGTTCAATGTAATGATCGTGTGATACAGCAAGGATCGCCGCGAAGTAATCGGCTGATTGACAATGCTGTTGTAAAGTTCGATGGCAATTTGATGTGGGACGGGGAGCGGTGGGCGTGCAATACCATAGGCATTACGAGCAATCTCTAGATATGTCCAGGGTTGTTGCGTGCGCTCAAGGGTCATAATCAGTTGCTGACCGTTCATCCATAACGCAGCCAGATACCAGACAATCAATAGCGCCAGTACGACCACGGCCACAGCAAAGCCTGTGTGTTGTGTCAGTGACTTCAATCGCTGCATGACATCCTCCTTAATCCAGTTGATGGTCTTCAGCAAGTGCCTGACGTATTTCGGCGGCTAGCGCGTGAAAGGCATCGGTATCCCTCAAAGAAAGTGTTTTGTGTCGAGGTAGCGGGCTTTCTATGACCTTGACGATCCGCCCAGGTCTTGGCGACATAACCACAATATGCGTTGACAGTAAAACGGCTTCCGGAATGGAGTGGGTGACAAAAACCAGTGTTTTCCCAGTCGCTTCCCAGATTTTCAACAACTCGATGTTTAAATGATCACGTGTGATTTCATCCAATGCCCCAAAAGGTTCATCCATTAATAGCAGCTCAGGTTCAAGGCAAAGTGCTCTTGCAATCGATGCACGTTGTTGCATCCCTCCCGACAGTTGCCAAGGAAACTTATTATGAAAGTCTTGCAGGCCGACCATCTGTAAGTACTTATCAATTTGTGCGTGTTGATGTGTTTTAGACTGCGCTGAAATTTCCATGGGTAGGGCACAATTGCTGCGGATGGTGCGCCAAGGAAACAATGCCGGGGCTTGAAAAACATAGCCGTACATACGATTAAGGCGGGCATCATTTGGTGAAGTTCCCCCGACTTTTATTTCACCACTGGTTGCCTGTTCTAAATCGGCAATCACGCGCAGTAAGGTCGTTTTCCCACAACCGGACGGGCCAATAAACGAGACGAAGTCACCCTTGTGTATCGTGAGATTGATCTCAGACAGGGCATGGACGGGCGCATCATTTGCCTCGAAAATCAGTGAAAGGTTGTTAACCTCCACCATAGATCGACCTGAGGTCGTCGGTCGATTCATAACATCTGGGTGCAATGCATTCATGCTGAAATTTCCTAAACTCGTATCCAAAAAGCACGATTACCTTATCGAGTGACGGCTTTGGGCTGTTTATTGAGATTTTGCTTTTCGACAGCATCAAAAATGACGGGGAAGGCGGGACGTTTGATGTAGCGCCCAGCACCCCGCTCGGCGAACAGCTCACCCAGTTTATAAACAATTTTTCCTTGGCTGATGGTGTGGCTGGGCGCACCGACGACAGTCCGGCCTTCAAAAATGTTGAAATCGATATTTTGATGATGCGTTTTGGCCGATAAGGTATGGTGTTTGTTAGGGTCCCAGACCACGATGTCGGCATCCGAGCCCACTGCTATATGGCCTTTCTGCGGGTAAAGGTTGAAAATCTTGGCCGTGTTCGTCGAGGTCACCGCGACAAACTCGCTTTCGGTTAAGCGCCCTGTATTTACCCCAGAATCCCATAGCACCATGAGTCGATCTTCAATACCGGCTGTTCCATTTGGGATCTTTGAAAAGTCATCTTTACCGGCGGCTTTTTGGGGCTCACAAAAACAACAGTGATCGGTTGCCGTGGTTTGCAAGGTTCCACCCTGAAGGGCTTTCCACAAAACCTCCTGGTGACCTTTGGGTCGAAAGGGTGGGCTCATGACATGAGCTGCTGCAAATGCCCAGTCGGGGTGTTGGTATACACTGTCATCTAGCTCTAAGTGGCCAGCTAAACACTCACCATAGACACGTTGACCCTCGTGGCGAGCACGGGCAATTTCGTCAACCGCTTCTTTGCACGAAACATGTACAAGATACAAAGGTACGCCCAAGGACTGTGCAATCCGAATGGCCCGATTGGCTGCTTCGCCTTCGACTTCAGTGGGTCGAGAGAGTGGGTGTGCTTCTGGCCCTGTTAACCCTGCCGCTAAGAGCTTTTGTTGTAAATGATAGACGAGTTCACCATTCTCAGCATGGACGGTGGGCATGGCGCCGAGTTCTAAGCAACGATTAAAGCTATTCACCATGGTTTCGTCGTTCGCCATAATTGCATTTTTATAGGCCATAAAATGCTTGAAGGAGTTAACGCCTTCTTCCGTCACCAATGTCCCCATGTCTTCGTACACACTGTCATCCCACCAGGTGACCGCCACGTGAAATGAGTAATCAGCGGCAGACTTGGCCGCCCACTCGCGCCAAATATGATAGGCTTCCATCAGCGGTTGTTGCGGACTTGGGATGACAAAGTCGATGATCATCGTCGTACCGCCCGCTAAACCCGCTGCGGTACCTGTGTAAAAGTCTTCGCTAGCGACGGTGCCCATAAATGGCAGTTGCATATGAGTATGAGGATCAATCCCCCCAGGCATCACAAATTGACCCGTAGCATCAATGCACTCAGTTCCTTCCGGTATCGATAAATCCTTCCCTATGGCCAAAATTTTACCGGCCTCACAATACACATCGGCTTCAAAGCGTTGATCAGCGTTAACAACCGTACCGTTTTTAATTAGGACACCCATCGTTTTACTCCACTTCGTCAAACTCTATGCTGTTCGAATACGTCTGTAGCATTGAGGTATGTGTTGGTATGACAAAAGCAATGCAATTAACTGACCAAATGGACAGAAGTTTGATGAATATTTTTTAACTAAATGTTTTTTAGATAGATTTTGAAGGGTGTGCCTAATTATTAAAATGACGATGTTGGATGAGCTGTCTGAAAAACCTGCACAAATATGGGGCTTTCCTCGATAAGTGCGAGCGAAAAAAGTACAGATATGCAGCGTGAAATTCTGTATCAAGCCGTATTTGTATTCAAAATCAATTGATTGCTATGGGTAGAATAGGTGTTGTCCAATTGGTCAGGACTTTGCATGGTAAAAAGACACATTAAGGCAGTCGCCATATTTAGCGGCTATTTCTCCAAGTCAATGCAATAGGTGAGACAATGCAGGCGTATACAATTAACAAAGCGCGTTTATGGCAAAGCTTGATGGACATGGCCAAAATTGGTGCAACGGACAAGGGGGGATGCTGTCGTTTAGCCTTGACGGATCTGGATAAGCAAGCACGTGATCTATACATTCAGTGGGCAAAAGAGGCAGGATGTGACATCAAAATAGACCAAGTGGGCAATATTCGGGCGACCCGCCCTGGGACCGATAGCACGTTGCCGCCTGTCGGTACCGGCAGTCACTTGGATACTCAACCCACGGGGGGCAAGTTTGATGGTGTCTTTGGTGTACTCGCAGGCTTGGAAGTGATTCGGAGTTTGAATGATCACCAAATCAAAACACGGCATCCTATTGAAATATCTGTTTGGACGAATGAAGAAGGGTCAAGATTTGCCCCTGCCATGATGGGGTCGGGTGTCGTGTCTGGACGCTTCACCCTAGAGGAAATTCTCAATAAAACGGATGTAAACGGCGTTCGCCTTGGCGATGAACTGGAACGCATTGGCTATGCTGGCGCTGAGCCCGTCACTGGGCGAGCCTATAAAGCCTTTTTTGAGACTCACATAGAGCAAGGCCCTTATTTAGAAGCCGAAGGAAAAATGATTGGTGTTGTTACAGGCGGACAGGGGCAGCGTTGGTACGATGTCGAATTAACCGGCCAAGAGTCCCATGCGGGAACAACGCCCATGCACTTACGAACAGATGCCTTAACCTGTGCCTCATCACTGATTCTAGCGGTGCAGTCTATCGCAACAGCCAACAAGCCGGGGTGTGGCACGGTCGGCTATATGCAGGTGTTACCCAACTCTCGGAATACAATTCCCGGCAAAATAACCATGAGCATTGATCTGCGCCACCCAGAGGATCGGGCGCTTACGGTAATGGATGAAGCATTGAAAGCCAAGATTGAAGCACTTGAAGCCGAAACAGGAGTCAAGATAGCCCTGACGCCCATCTGGTACTACGCGCCAATTCCATTTGACCCTGACTGCATTGACGCCGTGCGCGAAGCAGCCAAAGCGCTAGACTATTCGCATATGGACATAATTGCTGGGGCTGGACACGATGCTTGTTACGTGTCTGACTTTGCACCCACCAGTATGGTCTTTACGCCCTGTTTAAATGGAATCAGCCACAATGAAATTGAATCAACAACCGCTGAGGAGTGTGAAGCGGGGTGCGCCGTATTGTTTAACGCCATGTTGACCCTGGCCCAAATAGAAGCATAACCCGCCTATATCGATCACCCCAGCGTCACACGGGATTGATGCCACAGCCTTTTAGCACCATCCGGACAAGGAAGTCCGCTCCATCATTAAAGTCTTGATCATCCAGCTCACTTTTACTGAGCAAAATGCAGCTTTGAACCTGAACATCGGCATAGGCTTGCGTGGATGACCACAGCATAAACATCAGATGTTCTGGGTGAACCGGATCCATCCATTTCTTTGCAATCCATTGTCGAAATACATCACAGGTTTTATCAAACTGCTCCTTTAAGTCAGTTTCTAATTGCTTGCGCAAAAAAGGCGCACCGTGCAACACCTCGGCGGCAAAGATTCTGGATGCATGCGGGTATTCTTTGGATTGACGAATTTTTTTAACGATATAATCTCGCAGCGCATCACGCGGGTGCTGCTCGGGTGTCATATCGTTCATGCTCAGCATCCAAATCTTTAGAATGTTGCTTAACACCCCCTGGTAAAGGGCTTCTTTGGTGTGAAAGTAATAGAGAATATTGGCTTTGGGCAAGCATGCTTCTTCAGCGATGGCCATAATCGTCGTGCCACTGTAGCCTCGTTCACTGAATAAACGCTCGGCGACGCGAAGAATGTGTTCGGAGTTGTCTTGTCGAACTTGAGCAAGACTGCGTCGATTGTGTTTGGATTTTGCGGTTGAGTCAGGGCGTTTACTCACAATAATTCACCGATAAAGTGCATGGTAATGGGTGGAGCGGTGTTCTATCTGCTTAAAAAGAGTGCAGAAAAAAAGCATGAGGGGCAAGTCATTCAGAACAAAAAATGCATAAAAAAATATCTTACATGAAATTTAAGATAATTTACTCATTCATTTTCAAGTGCTTATATCTTCCTGCTCTATCTTCTGACCAAATGGTCAGAAGTTGGCATAAGGTCTGCATCTCTTAAGATACAATGATCGTCAACCTACCTTAGGGTAGATATTGACGGAACAAAAAAACTGTCTTGGGAGCGCCTGTCAATGAGCCTGCAACCCCCGTTAATTTCGATTTCCCCAACACGGGAACTCAACGAACTGTTTAGTGATATCCATCCCCCTTTAACGCCACGCCAAGCCGAGCTTGAAAGTGCACGTTGTCTATATTGCTATGATGCACCATGCGTCAAGGCATGCCCTAGCGAAATTGATATACCGAGTTTTATTAATGCCATCCACCATGACAATATCGAGGGTGCTGCACAGACGATTTACTCAAGCAACATACTCGGCGGTACCTGTGCTCGTGTGTGCCCGACAGAAATTTTATGTGAACAGTCCTGTGTTCGTAATAAAGAAGCCGAATGTGCACCGGTTTTGATTGGTTTGCTTCAACGCTATGCGACAGATCATGCCCAATTTGAAGGGCATCCGTTCTCGCGTGAACCTGACACAGGCAAGCGGATTGCCATCGTAGGGGCGGGCCCTGCAGGTTTGAGTTGTGCGCATCGCTTGTCGATGAAAGGGCATCAGGTTGAGATTTTTGAAGCGCATGAGAAGGCCGGCGGGCTAAATGAGTATGGCATAGCACGCTACAAAATGACCCATGATTTTGCCGCCAAAGAGGTGGATTTTATTCTGGGTTTGGGCGGTATTACCCTGCATACAGGAACAGCCTTAGGTCGCGATGTGAGTCTGGTTGATTTGCAGGCTGAGTTTGATGCCGTCTTTTTAGCCATAGGTTTACAAGGGACGCGTCACCTGATGCTCGACAATGAAGACTTAGACTCAGTGCAAAATGCCGTGGACTATATTCGTGAACTGCGACAGGCCTCAGATCTGTGTGAACTGGATGTGCCGAAGCGTGCTGTGGTCATCGGAGCTGGCAACACCGCCATCGATATTGCTTGCCAATTAAAACGCTTAGGCAGTGAAGACGTCACATTGGTGTATCGACGAGGTGCTGAAAGCATGAGTGCGACGGGACATGAACAAGCGATTGCAAAAGCGCACGAAGTTCAAATCAAAACCTGGAGCAAACCCGAACGCTTATTAGTGGATGAAGCGGGCATGTTGATGGGAATGGAGTTTCGCTCTACGACACTGGATCAAGGAGAGTTGATCGATCTCGATACAACCTACTCAATACACTGCGATGCTGTGTTTAAAGCTGTGGGTCAAACACTGGTCCTGCCTGAAAATGAGACAGACCTATTAAGCCAGGTTAAATCAGGAAAGCTGGTCGTTAATTCTGAGTTCCAAACGGCAATACCCAAGGTCTATGCTGGTGGAGACTGTACGGCGATTGGGCAAGATTTAACCGTCGAGGCTGTGCAGCAAGGTAAACGTGCAGCTGAAGCCATCCATTCATCCCTCATATTAGCAGACAAGGCTTAAGCCGCAGGAGACGTACCATGGCGAATTTAAAAACGACATTTGCGGGTATTCAAGCCCCCAATCCTTTTTGGCTAGCCTCTGCGCCGCCAACCGACAAAGCCTATAACGTTGAGCGAGCTTATGAAGCTGGATGGGGAGGGGTGGTTTGGAAGACACTTGGTGAAGATCCTGCCGCGGTGAATGTGTCATCGCGTTACTCTGCGACCTACGACGCGAAGGGACAGGTGGTCGGCTTTAACAATATTGAGTTGATTACCGATCGCTCACTTGAAATCAATCTAAGAGAAATTGAAGCCGTTAAAAAACACTGGCCCGAACAGGCACTGGTTGTCTCTTTGATGGTGCCCTGTGTCGAGGAATCCTGGAAGCGAATTGTTAAGCTGGTCGAAGAAACCGGAGCGGATGGGTTGGAGCTAAACTTTGGCTGCCCACACGGTATGCCAGAGCGCGGTATGGGTGCTGCGGTAGGGCAGGTACCTGACATTGTTGAACAGGTAACGCGTTGGTGCAAGCTTCACAGTCGCTTGCCTGTGATTGTAAAACTTACCCCCAATATTACCGATATTCGCTTTTCAGCACGGGCGGCCAAAGCAGGTGGGGCCGATGCCGTGTCTCTGATCAATACGATTAACTCGATTACGGGTATCGATCTGGATCAGATGGTAGCAAGGCCAATTGTCGATGGTAAAAGTACCCATGGTGGTTATTGTGGACCCGCTGTTAAGCCCATTGCTTTGAATATGGTGTCTGAAATTGCGCGTGACCCTGCAACCTTTGGGCTGCCCATCTCCGGCATAGGGGGGATCAGTAATTGGCGGGACGCTGCCGAGTTTATTGCATTAGGGGCAGGTTCAGTGCAGGTGTGCACCGCTGCGATGATCCATGGATTTAGAATTGTCTCTGAAATGAAAGACGGTTTGAGCCGGTGGATGGACTCGAAAGGGTATGAAAAACTGGAGGACTTTAGAGGTCTGGCTGTGGCCAATACAACCGACTGGAAATACCTCAATATGAATTATAAGGTGGTGGCGAACATCAATGATGACAGCTGTATTGGCTGTGGCCGCTGTTACATTAGTTGTGAAGACACCTCTCACCAAGCCATTGCCAAATTGCCACAGCCAGATGGAAGCAACCGTTACCAAGTGATTGAAGACGAGTGTGTTGGTTGTAATTTATGCGAGATTACCTGCCCAGTGTCGGCGTGCATTACAATGGAGCAACGTGAGGCAGACAAACCTTACTTGAGCTGGATTCACGATGAACGTAACCCTCATCGTGAGGTTGGGCATTAGGCGCTGACGGTTTTCCGCCTTAACGAAGGTTTACGCAGGTGTCAGCAAACTGAAGTTGAGGTATTGCCCCCGAGCTTGTCTCGTGATCAAAGTCGACGATAGCACCTCAAATCGAGGTGCTATCGTCACCTTTAGGGCAGTATGGAAGCTGTTGGAGCTAGTCTTCGTTGGCCGCTCGTAAGCGTTCCAAACGTTCCTGCTCTTCGGTCGTGGCGGCCTCGATGACGCTCATTAATTCATCAACATCCGCCAGATCCTCACGCTCAGCAAATTGACCGGTCAGTTGGGATTCAGGCGTTAATTTTCCAGATTCGTATAAGTCCCACATCTCTTTAGCGTACTGTGTGGTTAGCAGTTCTGGCGCAAATTGACCAAAATATGCCCGCATATTGTTGACGTCACGTGCCAACATACGCTCGGCATTATTGTTTCCAGCAGCGTTCACAGCTTGGGGAAGATCAATGATGACGGGGCCTTCTTCATTTAATAGCACATTAAACTCAGACAAATCGCCGTGCACGAGACCTGCACAAAGCATCCGTACAATTTCTTTAATAATCTGTTCATGCCAGCGCAGTGCATCTTCTCGACTGAGGGTGACGTCATCAAGCCTTGGCGCAACATAACCCTCTGCATCGGTAATCAGCTCCATTAGCAGCACGCCGTCAATAAAACCATAGGGTTTAGGAACGCGAACCCCTGCTGCAGCCAATTGGTAAAGGGCATCCACCTCGGCATTCAGCCATGCGTTTTCTTGCTCTTTTTGACCGTATTGTGTTTTTTTAGACATCGCACGTGCACGGCGGGTGTTGCGCACTTTACGGCCTTCTTGGTATTCAACGGCTTGTTTAAAGCTACGCTGCTTCGCTTCCTTAAACACTTTTGCGCACTGCACGTGATCGTTTGCGCGGACCACAAACACTTGCGCTTCTTTACCACTCATTAACTGACTGATGACTTCATCAATCATTCCATCTTCTACCAGAGGTTGTAATCGTTTTGGGACTTTCATCAATAAAATTCCGATAAAGCAGCCGAATCAAAAGCGTTGAGCGTCGGTGATTGAACACACCCAGCTTAACGCTTATCCGAGTTTAGTCGATTCATCCAAATTTATGGACATGGGTTGGGTTGTTGCAGATGAATCGCTTCAATGTCCCCAAGCACCTCTGTCGACAATACAATATCAGCCGACTCAATATTTGACTTCAATTGCTCAAGCGTAGTGGCACCAATAATATTGGCTGTCACAAAGGGGCGATCATTTACAAATGCCAATGCCATTTGCGCAGGGTCTAGGCCATGGCGTTTTGCGATTGCAACATAGGCACGTGTTGTACTTTCAGCGCGCTCAGATGTGTAACGCTTAAAGCGCTCATAAAGGGTTAAGCGTCCCTTGGCAGGGCGTTGGCCATCGAGATACTTACCACTTAACACACCAAAGGCTAAGGGTGAGTAGCAAGAAGGCCTAGGTTTTCACGTATTGACATCTCGGCCAGCCCCACCTCAAACGAACGATTAAGCAGGTTGTAGGGGTTTTGAATGGACTGAATTCGCGTCAATTCCAGCTGATCACTCAGGCGAAGATACTCATGCATTCCCCATGGGGATTCATTGGAAATACCGATGTGACGAACTTTGCCACTTTTGACGAGCTCATTGCAGGCACTAAGCGTCTCTTCAATCGAAATCGCATCGGGTGATTCTTGATGTTGATAGCCAAGTTGACCGAAAAAGTTGGTGTGACGTTCCGGCCAGTGCAGTTGATAAAGATCGATATAGTCGGTTTGTAAGCGCTGAAGGTTGTCATCCACCGCCGACAAAATATGCTCTCGCGACAATCTAGGCCCGTTGCGCAGATAGTGAAAGGATTCGCCAGGGCCTGTGACTTTAGTGGCTAAGACAATTTTATCTCGAAGGCCGCGTTTTTTTAACCAAGTGCCTAGAAACCTTTCGGTCTGGCCTTGTGTCTCAGGTCTTGGGGGAACGGGGTACATTTCAGCAGCGTCAACAAGATTAATGCCCAGGTCCCAAGCCATGTCCAATTGCTCGTGAGCCTCTGACTCAGTATTTTGCTCACCCCATGTCATGGTGCCCAATGCAATTTTTGAAACGCGGAGATCAGTTTTGCCTAATTGTCTATATTCCATACGGCCCTCGGTAGCGGTTTCCCTAGACGAATATCAATGATTGGCTTGAAAGGTTTGCTTGCTGACCTGTCAACTCATCATAAGCCTGAGTAGAATACCATATCTTGTTCAATCAATAACGAACGAGCCTGAGTCTAACAGACAAAAACAGTTGGTTAAAATGCCCCTAGAAGGTTTAAAGACAAAAATGCAGTCCCCCTTTAAGTACGTATCACGTGTGCTTTGTGCTTTATTAATGTGTGTATTGCTGAGTTATTCACTCACTGCAACCGCTAATCAACCCAGTCATGAGGTGCGTTTAGTTGAATCTCAGCAAGGGTTAACCCAGGCGCTCGAAACGCTGGATGAGCGACTCGCACCGATGCTTTCAGTCATCGACGACACTGAAGCGAAGCAGTGGTTAGCAACGCCTTTGTCAGAGCCACTTGAACAGTTAAAACAAGCCAGCGAGACCACGGAAGAGCAGAAACAAGCGCTTCAGGCAGCAGCAGACATTGAAAAATCATCAACGGAACGCTTGCTAGGGGCATTGGAGCGAGTTGACGTTGCGAAAAATATCAACGAGCGCAGGCGGGTCCTCGAAGAGCGCATCGCTGAGTTTGAGTTACAACTGCGTCAGTTACCGCAAACACAAGAGCAAATGAGTTTATCGGATATCGAATCGCGTATGTCCGAACTTAGGGTCTTGCGTGATCAGCTTGCACAAGATACTGAGCAAAAGCAGCAATCCTTGGGTCGGCTGGAGGAGCAAACACGAACACTTGCTACGCAATTATCGGATCTATCCCGTGAGCTATTAACTCGACACCCCACGGATCTTCCCCTTGAAGGGCTTAGTCCGATCGAGGAGTTGGTTAAACAGGTAGATGATCGTCGGCGACAAGCTCGTCTCTTGAGTTTACGTCTTGATCAGCAAAGCGTAACCCCAAGAATTGAGCTTCTCAAGCTTGAGATCCTCGCACAAGAATACCAAAGTGTATTACTGGCTGAATTGCTTCGTCAGTTGGAAAATGAGTTTAATCTTCGAACGTCGGAAGAAATCAGAGAGCTGAATACCCAGCTGGTGCGTTTAACCGAGCGTGACCCTCAAGTGCTGCTTGATTTTCCTGATGAGATTCAGGACTTACGCAAACGTATTGATCAGATTGCAGTGAACTATGAAGTGACGCGCAGCTTACAGCAGCGACGTGATGAGTACACCCGACTCCATGAGGGCTTACTGCAGACGCTAGCAAGTGTTCAAGAGCGCCTGGAAGTCAGTGGGCTAACCGATGCCTTGGGAGTTCAGTTCTTAGAGGAGCAGCGACGGCTCAATGACTTAAAAGAGCAAAGGGGCGTTGTCCGTGATTTAGAACGGGAGTTAGCTCAATCGCGGCTCAGAAGTATCTCCTTGCGTGACGAGATACGCTTGGCTCCCTCCGTACAGTCAATCTCAGTAGAGGCAACCGCACAGCGGCAGCTGTCGACGTTGCGGCGTGACATCTTAAATGCACAGCTGATGTCTGAGCAGCAGTTGAGTGAGCAGTTACGTCAAAATGAAGAGCGTTTGAAGATTCTAAATACGGTGATTGATCAGTTAGATCAGACCTTAAAAGAAAGTTTGCTCTGGTGGCCTAGTCACTCAGCAATGAGCCTTGAATGGGTTCGGAGTCTGCCGGCGGCACTTGTCCAGCTGCTTGATCCTTCCGTTTGGTCGGGTATTTTCAGTTCACTCTACCTAATGCTGATTTATAACCCGCTGCTCAGTGCGTTAACACTGATTGCTGTCTTGGGCGTTTACCTGTGGGGGCGGCGTGCTAAAGCGGAATTAGAGGCTTTGGCCGAACAAGTATCGCATCGCTATACCGACAACATCATGCTCACGTTAAAAGCCATAGGTTGGAGCTTATTGCGTGTTTTACCCATACCGATGTTGTTGTTTTTAAGTGCATTTAATTTGCGACGTTTGGATGAGGCTGTTTTATCCAATGGCGTTCAAGTTCTGGGCAGCGTTCTGAACAGTACCGCTGCTTGGTGGTTGGCCGGTCATTTATTCCTGTTGTTCACCTCAGAAAAGGGTGTCGGACGTGCTCACTTTAAGTGGGACCCTATTTTATTAATACGTTTGCGCCGTAGTTTGACTTGGTTTTTACCGGTGCAACTGCTGCTGATTATCTTTTTGGCTCTGGCGTTTGGGCATCCGAGTGAGTTGGTTTACGACGTCTTTGGGCGCTTAGGCTTGTTCTTAGTGGTGTTCTTAAACGGTTTGATAGCCTGGCAGGTGTTGGCGCCGACCACACAAACGTTAGAGGGTTTTTTAGCCAGCAAACAACGCAAAGTGCTGCGTTTCGGATTTCTTGCAGGAACCTTAGCCCTGCTGGCACTGACCTTTGCCGGTTACTTATTGACGGTCGGTGAGTTGCTGCCCAAGTTGGTTGATACGCTGATGATGTTAAGCCTTGTGTGGCTTGTGCATTGTATTGCAGCAAGAGCCCTCATACTCAGCGAAACACACCTCAGGCTCAAACGTTTCCGTGAGCAAAAGGCCAAACAAGAGGCAGAAGAACCAAGCAATGTTGTGGGAGAAGGGGCGATAGAGCTGCCAGAGCAGCAGTTGAGCATTGAGCATATTAGTCAACAAACGCGGTCATTGTTAAGAACGTTTACCTTCACGGGCCTAGTGTTTGTGCTGTTTTTGGTATGGGCAGATGTATTGCCGGCACTGACTTGGTTAGATGGTATCACCCTTTGGTCACGCATCACTGTTGTAGGTGAAGCCGAGTTACTTAGTCGAGTGAGTTTGCAGGACTTTATGCTGGCACTATTGCTGGCCGGCGTCTTTACCTTGGCTTCGCGCAATTTGCCGGGCTTAGTCGAAATTCTCTTGGCGCGCAGTCACCTCATGGAAGCCGCCCACAGCTACACCGTGACGACCTTACTGCGTTATGCCATTACGGTGGTGGCTGTTGTCACCATTTTCTCGCTGTTGGGATTGCGATGGAGTGAGTTGCAGTGGATGGTGGCTGCATTAACCCTTGGTTTGGGGTTTGGTCTTCAAGAAGTGGTGGCCAACTTTGTCTCGGGTCTGATTATGCTGTTTGAACGTCCGGTTAGGGTGGGCGATACCATCACAATTGGTGAGTTCAGTGGCACGGTCGCGCGTATTCGGACACGGGCAACAACCATTATCGATTGGGATAACCGCGAAATCGTGGTGCCGAATAAAAACTTCATCACTGAGCGCTTGATTAACTGGACACTATCGGACAATGTGACACGCCTTGTGTTACCCATAGGTGTTTCCTATAGCTCAGATCCAGAACAAGTGATGGAGATTCTATTGAGGATTGCGAATGAGCATCCGTTAACCTTGGAAGATCCCGCGCCCTCCGTGTATTTCACGCGTTTTGGTGATAGCGCTTTGAGCTTTGATCTGCGAGTCTACGTCTGTCAAATGTCAGATCGATTGGTGACGACCAGTAATTTGAATGTGGCGATCCTAAAAGCCTTTCGTGAAGCCAATATTGAGATTGCCTTCCCGCAAATGGATATTCATATTCGAGATGTTCCAAGAGAGATGCAGCCGCCTGTTGAAACACGGAAGCCTTGGCAAAAAGGCATAAAAAAGCCGAATCTAAACTAGATTCGGCTTGAGTGGCTGAGATGCCTGGCGAAAGCTAGGCATCTTGCGAGCATTAAGCGGCTTTGAAATTCGCCAGAATGCTGTTGAGTGTAGCGCTTGGGCACATGACAGCAGATGTCTTCGCAGCATCTGGATGGTAGTATCCACCGATGTCCACTGGGTGTCCTTGAGCGTCGCTCATTTCTTTTAGAATAGTATCCTGATTGTCGGTCAACGCTTTAGCTAAAGGCTCAAAGCGTGCTTTCAACTCAGCGTCTTCATCCTGTGCTGCCAACTCTTGAGCCCAGTACATGCCTAGGAAGAAGTGGCTGCCACGGTTATCCAACTCGCCAGTTTTGCGTGAAGGAGACTTGTTGTTTTCCAGCAGTTTCTCGGTGGCGGCATCCAACGCTTTACCGAGTAGCTGAGCTTTCGGCAGGTTTTCTTTGATGCCTAGCTCTTCTAAAGATACGGCAAGGGCCAAGAACTCACCTAAAGAATCCCAACGCAGGTGGTTTTCTTGAACCAACTGCTGAACGTGCTTAGGCGCAGAGCCGCCTGCACCTGTCTCGTACATTCCACCGCCAGCCAGCATCGGAACGATTGACAGCATTTTTGCAGAAGTGCCGAGTTCCATGATTGGGAAGAGGTCTGTGAGGTAGTCGCGCAATACGTTACCGGTAACAGAGATCGTGTCCATGCCACGAATCAAACGTTCCATGGTGCGGCGAATCGCAGGAATGTAAGACATGATACGAATATCAAGACCGTCGGTATCGTATTCTTTCAGATACTCTTCAACCTTAGCGCGTAGCTCTCTATCGTGAGCACGTTCTTTATCCAACCAGAAAATAGCAGGCGTGTCTGATTGACGTGAACGTGTAACGGCCAATTTAACCCAGTCACGGATCGCTGCATCTTTAGTTTGGCATGCACGCCAAATGTCACCTTTTTCAACCTGATGTTCCATAATCAGTGAGCCATCGGCAGCGTTTACGATTCTCATCGTGCCGTCAGCGGTCATTTCAAAGGTTTTATCGTGCGAGCCGTACTCTTCGGCTTTCATGGCCATCAAGCCAACGTTGGGCACAGTACCCATGGTTGTTGGATCGAAAGCGCCATTGGTTTTGCAGAAGTTGATCATTTCTTGGTAGATACGTGCGTAGGTGCTCTCAGGCATAACCGCTTTTGTATCTTTAGGCTTGCCGTCTTGTCCCCACATTTGACCAGAGTTACGGATCATGGCAGGCATCGACGCATCGACGATAACATCGCTTGGGATGTGAAGGTTAGTGATGCCTTTTACCGAATCAACCATCGCCATTTCAGGACGGCCCGCATAGCATGCGTGGATATCTTCTTCGATTTCTTCTTGCTTAGAGTGTGGCAGCGTTTTGATTTTGTCGTAAACACTGCTTAGACCGTTGTTCGGGTTAACGCCCAGATCTTTGAACAGCTCTGCATGTTTTTCGAACACGTCTTTGTAAAAAACGGTCACAGCGTGGCCGAACACGATCGGGTGAGACACTTTCATCATGGTGGCTTTAACGTGTAAAGACCACATAACGCCTGTTTCTTTGCAGTCGTTCAAGGTGTCTTCAAAGAAATCACGCAGTGCTTTAGCACTCATGAACATTCCATCTAGCACTTCACCTTTCAACAGGTGGAGTTCTTTTTTCACAGTAACGGTGCCGTCTTTAGCAACAAACTCGATGCGCACGTCTGTGTCATCTTGCATGGTTGTTGATTTCTCGCTGGAGTAGAAATCACCGCCTTTCATGTAGGCAGCGTGTGAGCGAGATGCAGGGCTCCATTTACCCATGGAATGTGGGAATTTGCGAGCAAAGGCTTTAACCGCTGGTGGAGCACGACGGTCAGAGTTACCCTGGCGAAGTACAGGGTTAACGGCGCTGCCTAAAATCTTGCTGTAACGATCACGGATTTCACGTTGCTCAGCAGTGGCGGGCTCGTCTGGGAAGTTTGGAATGTCGTAGCCTTGAGACTGAAGTTCAGCAATAGCGGCCTTGAGTTGCGGAATTGAGGCGCTGATGTTCGGTAGCTTTATGATATTTGCTGAAGGGTCTAGCGTTAACTCGCCCAGTTCTGCGAGTGTATCCGTTACACGTTGAGACTCGGTTAATCTTTCGGGGAAAGAGGCAAGGATACGTGCCGCTACGGAGATGTCACTGGTTTCTACACTGATTTCAGCTGCAGCTGTGAAAGTTCTAATAATGGGAAGAAGAGAAAAGGTTGCAAGAGCTGGAGCTTCATCAGTAAGCGTATAAATAATTTTCGGACTTTTTTCTGTCATTTTATTCCCCAAGTTGCATGGCTGAATGGCCTTCGTCTTAATGCGAAGGTGTCTGTTATGATCAAAGTAGCCTGATTTTATTCTTTTTTAGTAAAAAAACTACAAGGATATTGTAACTAACTACAGGTAAATTTTATACGCTAAGAGTATAGACGTTGGACTAAAGTCAGTACAGAAGCGATGAATGGTCCATCCTTATTGGCGGAATGCGCGAGGTTTATGCTCGGAAGTTTAGGTGTTTTTCAAACAATCAAGGTATTTCAGATCACTTTACTAGGATATCTGTGCTATTCTTTCAAACAAATAGGTATGTAAAGCGGGGGCTTGTTGATGTCGAATTCATCTGCCGAGGGTGATGCTTCTTATCAGCAAATAAAACGTCTAAATCAAATTGGCATCGCGCTCTCTTCACAGCGGGATAAGCGCCAGCTTTTGTCCCTCATACTAACGAGCGCTCGTGAGCTTACGGGCGCTGAAGCAGGCACTCTCTATATCCGCGAAACCAGCACGCTGTACATGCGTGAAACGGATGTGCCATCACTCAGATTTGATATCGTTCAAAATGATCGTCTTAATATTAATCTGGGTGGTCGAGATCAATCCCCAGTGGATAATTTCCCCCCGATTCCCTTGTTAACAGAAGACGGCAAACCCAACGACAAAATGGTTGTAGCATGGTCTGTGAATAACAACCGAACGGTGAATATTCCAGACGCCTACGCCCATGAAGGCTTTGACTTTTCGGGGACACGAGCCTTTGATCAGCGCACGGGCTATCGTTCCTGCTCATTTTTAACGGTGCCACTTTCTGACCACGATGGACACGTGATTGCAGCCCTGCAGTTGATTAATAAGCTAAACGACAAGGGCAAGATCTCCGCATTTACACAAAAGGACCAAGAGTTAGCAGAGTCTTTGGCCTCCCAAGCGGCCATGGCTATTATTAACCAGCGTCTGATTAATGAAATGAAAACGCTGTTCGATAGCTTTACACGTGTTATTGCAACCGCTATCGACAGCAAGTCACCGCATACGGGCAATCACTGCCGCCGCGTACCTGACGCAACACTGATGCTGGCCGAGGCCGCTTCGCGTTCAAACCATCCCGCCTTAAGCATTTTAAAATGACCGAGGCTGATTTTTATGAGCTAAAAACGGCGGCGTGGTTGCATGACTGTGGAAAGGTTGTAACCCCCCACCATGTCATGGAAAAGTCACGAAAACTTGAGACAGTCATTGATCGAATCGGCTGGGTAGAGGATCGGCTTGAAATTCTGTTGCGTGATTTACGCATCAATGCTTTAGAACTAAAAATTCAAGTACTAGAGCAGGGGGCGAATGTCTTAGCAGACCTTGAATCCCTCAAGGAAAGAGAACAAACCCTCTTAGAAGATATGGCGTTTTTACATCAGTGCAATATGGGTGCGGAATTTGTAACAGATGAAGATTTGCTGCATCTTGAGCGCATTCGCAATTATGTATGGGCAGATAAAAAAGGCCATGAGCGCACCTTTTTAACCGACGATGAATATCGCAATCTCTGTATACGCCGTGGCACGTTAAATCCCGAAGAGCGTAAAATCATGGAAGGCCATATGACCGCAACCTTGAGCATGCTGGAGCAACTGCCATTTCCTGAACACCTGAAAAATGTTACTGAGTATGCCGTGTGTCACCATGAGCGCATGGACGGTAAGGGCTATCCACGAGGCTTGTCACGCGATCAAATGTCTATACCGGCTCGAATTATGGGCATAGCGGATGTGTTTGAAGCCCTAACAGCACCTGAGCGTCCCTATAAACAGCCAATGAAGCTGTCGCAAGCGCTCGCCATCATGGGACGAATGGTTGAGGATAACCACTTGGACCCTGACTTGTTTCAAGTCTTCGTTGAAGAAAAAGTATACATGACCTATGGAGCTAAGCACATGAAACCTGAGCAAATGGATGAAGTGAATCTTCAGGAGCTTAAGGGACTGAACAGGAGTGTTGTATGAAGGTGCAGGTGCTGGGGTGCAGTGGTGGAATCGGAGTCGGTGAATTTACGACCTGTGTTCGCATCAATGAGGATATTCTCTTGGATGCAGGAACCGGTTTGGGATGTTTAACTCAGGCTGAGTTAACTCAGTTGCGTCATGTGTTTATCACGCATTCGCATTTAGATCATGTGTGCTTGCTTCCCATGCTCATTGATAATCAGTTCGAGTTGTTAACATCCCCTATCCATGTATATGGCGTGTCGCCAGTATTGGAAAGTCTGCATCAACACATTTTCAATTGGAAAATTTGGCCTGACTTTACGCAATTGCCGTCTGCAGATGCACCTGTGATGGCCTTTACGACCTTAACGTCAAATGAGCTTTGAACTGGGTGGGGTGTCCTTTACGCCCTTTGACGTTGAGCATGTGGTGCCAACGACAGGTTATGCGATTGTTTCGGAAGGCGGTCGACTGTTTGTATTTACCAGTGACACCACATTAAATGAAGGATTGATTAAAAGCCTTAATCAGCTGGGCCCCATTCATAGTCTGATGATTGAATGTGCCATGCCCAGTCGGATGCAAGACCTGGCCATCGCTTCAAAACACATGACACCCACCATGTTGAAAGAATTATTACTCTGCTTGGGAACCATGCCTGAACGAATTCTTATTTCTCATATCAAGCCATACTATGTTGATGAAGTGGAAGCTGAGTTAATGTCATTGCACCTCAAGTCAGAGCTGGTGCTTTTGTCGTCGGGCCAGTTTTTTTTCCTTTAGCATAATCGATGCACGCCAGAAACCGAGCTTGTCACCATCAATAAAATGCACATGCTCATCTGCTTGAAAATCTTCAACTAAACAGGTGAGCGAGGTCGCCTCGCTGAAGGCATAGCCGTAAATGATTTCATTGCGGCTTTCGCCTTTGTCGAGCAATGCCAGAAGTTGGCCAATTTCTTCCAAGGAAAGGTCAAAGACCATTCTGGGACCTCCAGCTTGCTTGCGAAAGTCACTGTGCAACACGAGAGTATTCAGATAGCGCTTCGCATTAATCGATAAAAACTGTCCTCCAAGTCGCCATCCAAGCCAGAGTAACGCAGAGCCTAGATAAGCACCTAAAATGCGCATGGCTTTTGGCCGAGTAGAAGGGGTGGATAACTCACGTTTCAGAGATTGAATAGAAGGGTGAGCCGGTGGAGAAAGCGCATCACTATTGCCCAAAGGGGATGCTCTGCGCTCTTGGATTAACACGTGGATTTGATCCATCAACGCGCGTACGTGTTCAATACCCACGTCTCCTTCATGAACAGGGTCGACGATTAATGAAACGATTTTCCCTTGTCGGCTTGGGATGGGGTGCCAGCGGCAGGAGAGATTATCGAGGCCCAACAATTCCCCAGACTTGGGTTGAAGTTGACGTTCGGGTTGTTCTTTAACCCAACGATCGGCCTCTGTGATCCCTCTACCTAAAAATAATCCAAACGCATTGCGTGCGCCGACCTGTTGCAAACTGGCATACACAGGAAAGCCAGACGCCTTAAGCTCTTTGACGGCGACAATCCCAACGCGCAAATGAATGCCAAATGCGTCCTGTGCCCAATACGCGAGCGCGGCCAAAACATCAGACATGCGCTCCTGCAAGTCAATCGGGCAGGCGGCTATGATGCCATCCCCACCAAACTGAACAATCGGCAAGGTTGTGCTTGGTTTTAGCAGATGGCTAACGGCGGCTACCGCACCTGCCGCAATAAAATTAATATCTCGATCGCGTCCCTGGCTGGCCAGATCGGTGCTGGAAACAACATCGGCCACTGCAATGATCCACTGATCATCAAGCTCGTCATACCAGCTAAGGTCCGCTGAGTTGACTTCAAAGTTGACAATTCGCTTTAGGCCCATAGAAATTGGTCGTCCGATTTGTTGTAGATCTATGATCAGCATACAGGTGCTGATGTGTTTTGGATCATTACATACAACTTCCGTCGAATATACAATTGAATAGGGTCTTAAAAGACGGATAATTATTTAAAGTTAAATAACAATCATACTTATTTGTATTGACCTTTTGTAAAGAAATGAGAATAATTGCCTTTAAGGTTATGTCGCTGGTCTAAAATGCCAACCGCTTAACGTCAATTCACTTGAACGCTAAAAAGGTTATCTCTTATGCAAAAGAAACTGCTTACGGGTATCGCACTGCTTGGATCTCTGGTCATTGCTCCATTGGCCTCGGCTGCGAGTTTGACAGTCTATTCTGGCCGTGGTGAAGCGCTGGTTCAGCCGATTATCGATCAGTTTGAAAAGCAAACAGGCAATAAAGTTAACGTGCGTTACGGTGATACGGCTCAATTGGCGGTTCTCATTCAAGAAGAAGGTGATCGCTCACCTGCTGACGTATACTGGGGGCAAGATGCAGGTGCAATGGGCGCATTAGCCAATGCAGGTTTGTTAGCCACTTTGCCAGAAGACATCTACAAAGATTTACCGGGTGTATTTACCAGTAAAACCGGCCAGTGGGTTGCGGCCAGTGGTCGTTCACGTGTGATCGTCTATTCAACTGAGCGTGCATCTGCAGATGATATCCCAGCATCTGTATTTGACCTGACAGACGAAAAATTTAAAGGCCGCTTTGGCCTAGCACCAACAAACGGCGGTTTCCAGTCATTTGTAACAGCTATGCGTGTTAAGCACGGTGATGAAGCAACCTTGGCTTGGTTAAAAGGCATGAAAGCCAATGAGCCAAAAATCTACCGCAACAATACCACTCAAGTACAAGCGGTTGGTGATGGTGAGATAGACTTTGCGTTGGTAAATAATTACTATTTACCCCGTTTTGTTGCAGCGAACAGTGAGTACCCTGCGAAGCAGACGTATTTTGCTGAAGGCGACATCGGAAACTTGATGAACGTTGCGGGTGTTGCAGTCCTGAAGAGCAGCAAAAATCAAGACGCTGCCAATGCATTTGTTCAATACATGCTAACGCCTGCTGCACAACAATACTTCACATCGTTTGTGAATGAGTACCCAGTGGTTGAGGGCATTATCCCGAATGCAGTATTGGGTGATCTTGACGAGATGCTGAAATTGGCGCCTGAAATTGATCTGGATCAGTTAGCTGATTTGGAAGGCACATTAAAGCTTCTGCGTGATGCTGAATTGCTGTAAGTATAGTTCAAATACGAAGCGTTGTTCTTGGTAGCGCTTTGTTTAAGTAGAGTCGAAGCCAGTGTTACTTGTAACATTGGCTTTTGCCATTTTTAAATACCAGTGTTTTCGTAAATAGATACTGTGTCAGATCTAACAATAGTGAGACCTAATGAGTAGTACAGTCGTAAAGTCCGTTGCAGTATCAGAGGTGCTAGCGTCCGTTAAAAGACCGCCACTTTATATTCTGGTTCCGGCTTTATTGGTTGCGCTATGCATGCTGATTCCCCTGGTTTACCTTTTTTTACGAGCAGGGCAGGCGCAGCCTGATCAACTGCTTGAGTTGGTGTTTCGACCGCGAAACGCACAACTGCTACTCAACACACTTTCCCTAACGGGTGGTGTCTTGCTAATTTGTACCTTTCTTGCGTTGCCTTTGGCTTGGCTGGTCACGCGCACAAATATTGCAGCGAAGCGCTTTTTAACGATTTTAGCCGTTGTGCCTTTGGCTGTTCCCGGTTATGTCATGGCCTATGCTCTTCTGGGAGTGGGCGGCAATATGGGCGCTTTAAATCAGCTTTTTGGTATCCGGGTGAATAATATATCGGGCTACTGGGGCGCTGTCTGGGCCTTGTCCCTTTACACCTATCCGTACATTTTTTTGAACGTGCGCGCGGCATTGCTAGGCTTGGATTCAAGCCTCGAAGAAAGCGCGCAAAGTTTAGGCTACTCAAAATCCATGGTCTTTTTAAAAATCATCTTGCCGCATCTTCTGCCTGCGTTATTGGCGGGGTACATGGTGGTTGGGTTATATGTTTTAGGGGATTTTGGTGCTGTTGCGTTAATGCGATACGAAGCATTCAGTTACGCTATTTTTACGCAGTATTCAGGTGCATTTGACCGAATCTATGCAGCTTGGTTGTCCATTATGCTGTTAGCACTGGCGGTTTCATTTTTAGTGGTCGAGGCCTTGATCTTAAAGCGTAAGCGCTTAGCCAGCGTCGGCAGTGGGGTTACGCGTCCGGCGCGTATGTTTGAATTAGGTAAGGCATCACCGATTGCGTGGCTTTATATCCTGGTCGTGTTAGGCACTTCAATTGGGTTGCCAGTGGCCATGTTGTCCTACTGGTTACTCATCGCCCCACCGGATGTGAGTATTTTTTGGCAAGTGCCTTGGACCTTTCTTCGCTCGGCCTCGGCCGCTGCACCTGCGGCGATTCTTGCCGCCGCCTTGGCGCTGCCCGTGTGCTACTTATCGGTTCGTTATCCCTCTCGCTTAACCAGCATGATTGAACGTTCTACGTATATTGGTTACGCGCTACCGCCGTTAACCTTGGCATTGGCCATGGTTTTCTTCTCATTGCAAACGGCGTATTTCTTTTATCAAACGCTTGGGCTTTTGATTGTGACCTGGACCTTGGCGACGCTCGCGCTCGCGATGGGGCCTATTCGCAGTGCCATCATGCAAACGCGCGCCAACACCGAAGAAGCGGCCTATGCGCTTGGATACAGCCCAGCGGCTACGTTTTACCATGTTATGTTTCCTCGCTTAAGACGAGGAATTTTGGCGGCACTTGCCCTTGTGTTTCTATTTTGTATGAAAGAACTGCCGATCACCTTTTTACTTGCACCTACGGGTTATAGCACGTTGGCGGTCACCGTCTTCTCGAGGACGTCGGAAGGGATGATGGCGGAAGCCGCTCCTTTTGCGGCCGCCATTGTGATCTTTTCCAGTTTATCCGTGGGTATGGTTCTTAACCGTGAAAAAATTAAGGGGAGCCGATGAACAGTCGTCAAACAGTTGTTGATGGTATTCAGATAGAAGACCCCAATTTAGATCATCGTCCTGAGCAGATTCAGGTTGATCATCTTTGTAAGCGATATCGGGCCAATGATGCGTTTGCTGTCGAGGATTTGTCTTTCACACTGCATAAAGGTGAAATCTTGGCTCTGCTAGGTCCAAGTGGTTGTGGTAAGACGACGACGCTCAGGATGATTGCTGGCTTTGAGCGGGTGGATTCGGGTCGAATTTTTTTGCATGGGCGTGATGTCACTCACTTGTCGCCCCAGCAGCGAAAAATAGGGATCGTGTTTCAAGACTACGCGCTTTTTCCGCATATGACGATTGAGCAAAATGTGATGTTTGCTATGCGTGAAGTTCCGAAGTCTCAGCGTCCTAAAAAAGCCGAATATTGGCTGGATTTGATGGGCTTGGCGGACTTGAAGGTGCGTTACCCGCATGAACTCTCGGGCGGGCAACAACAGCGTGTTGCGCTGGCGAGGACCTTGGCTGCTGAGCCGGATTTAGTGCTGTTAGATGAGCCTTTTTCCAACCTGGATGCATCCTTACGAGAGTCAACGCGCAATGAAATGCGGGCGCTTTTCAAGCGTGCGGAAACAACCGTTATCTTGGTGACGCATGATCAAGCGGAAGCCTTAACCTTCGCTGACACGGTCGGAGTCATGCAGAAAGGGCGTTTAGCTCAAATTGGAACGCCTCAGCATGTCTATCAAAATCCGGCCAATGCCTTTGTTGCACGTTTTCTTGGGCATACGAACTTGTTGGTAGGAAATGCCGATGGTGGGCGAGTCAAAACACCCTTAGGTGAAGTGTTGATTGCCGATGGGATTGCAACGGGTGAAGTTAAATTATCCTTGCGCCCTGAGGATCTTCACTTGAGCCCCGCACCAAGTTGTGATGCGGCGGCGCGTATTATTGCGCGTGAGTTTAGAGGGCACGATTATTTCTACACGCTAGAACAAGATGGTTATCAATATTGCGTGATTACCCCGAGTCATCATTGTTATGATGTCGGCAGCTGGGTCAATATTAATGTATTGCGCAGTGGCTCAGTGTTACCAGAAGCGGGTTGAGCCCGCTGCTGGTTGAGTCGCAAGGATGGCTTTGGCAACCTTCTTATTTAGCGGCCACAGCACTCTGCTATAAGTACCAAGACAAAATAGGTCCACCCCATAAAATAGCGCACCAGCCAGCGAGGGCTAGATAGGGACCAAATGGCATGGGATTGTTGGCTTGATGCTTGCCCGTTGCCATCATAATGATCGCAAATAGAACTCCCGCAACTGAAGAAAACAAAATGGTCATCGGCAGGGTAAGAACACCTCCCCAAGCACCAATCGCCGCCAGTAGCTTGAAGTCGCCAAACCCCATACCTTCTTTGCCCGTTGCCAGCTTAAAAAGCCAATAAACAGACCATAACGACAAATAGCCCAGCATGGCACCCCAGACGGCATCCTCCAGTGTGGTAATTAACTCAAAACTGTTCAGCAGAAGGCCAAGCCACAGTAAGGGGAGCGTAATGGCATCGGGCAGTAGCTGATGATCAATATCAATAAAAGTCAGGGCTATCAGCGCCCACGTAAAGACCAGCAGTCCTAGTCCAAGGGTTGTAAAGCCAAACTGCCAGCCGATAAAGCCACCGACACAGGCTGAAAACAGCTCAATTAAGGGGTAACGAGTCGAAATAGACGTTCCACATTGGCTGCATTTACCTTTCAGAAGAATCCAGCTGACAACAGGGATGTTTTCAAACCAGCGAATCAGATGTCCGCATTCTTGGCAGCGAGATCGGGGGTGAGCAAGATTAAATGTACTTGTATCCTCAGGTGTAGCGTCTGGCTGATTAGCCGATTGAATGGCCTCTTGCCATTCACGCTCCATCATAACGGGTAGGCGATAAATAATGACATTTAAAAAACTGCCAACCAATAAAGATAAAGCAAAGGCGGCAATGGCCGCCGATGCTGTATATGCGGGAAAGAGTTCGAACAATATCATGCGTTTTTTTAGACCACGTTACCCAACTGGAAGATTGGCAGATACATCGCAATAACCAACCCGCCCACAAGGGTACCCAAAACAACCATGATCAGTGGCTCAAGCAGGCTGGATAGGTTGTCTACGGCGTTATCGACTTCCTCTTCATAAAAAGACGCGATTTTATCCAGCATGGTATCTAGGGAGCCTGCTTCTTCACCGATTGCAATCATTTGCGTCACCATGGGTGGGAAAATACCTGTGATGACCGTTGCGTTTTGCAAGGATTGTCCCGTTGAAACACCGTTGCGAATTTGAATAATGGCATTTCTGAACACGACGTTGCCTGCGGCACCCGCCGCGGAATCCAATGCTGCCACTAAGGGTACACCTGCCGCAAACGTGGTTGATAAGGTTCGAGTAAAACGAGCAATGGCGGCTTTGAACAGTATGGGGCCAAGGATCGGAATCTTTAACACAAACCGATCCACCGCATCAGAGAATTTTTGCGACTTTTCGAGGAGCTTGGTAAACCCAAAGCCAGCAGCCACAAAGCCAATCAGAGCTAAAAACCAGTATTTTTGCGCCAATTCAGATAAGGCAATAACAAACAGCGTAAATGCGGGGAGGTCTGCGCCAAAGCCTCTAAAGATATCTTGGAACTGCGGCACAACTTTGACCAGCAAAATGGCTGATACAACAATCCCGACCGCCACAACCGCTGCAGGGTAGGTCATGGCTTTTTTAATTTTTGCTTTAAGTGATTCAATTTTTTCTTTGTAAGAGGCGATCCGGTCCAACATCGTCTCGAGAGCACCGGACTGTTCACCCGCTTTGACCAAAGAGCAGGTCAGGTCATCAAAAAACTTGGGATGATTAGCGAGTGCGGATGAAAAGTCAGCACCACCATTCACATCGTTGCGAATGGCATAGATCATTTCTTTTAGCTTTACTTTCTCAGAACCGTTCGCAACGATTTCTAGACCTTGCAGTAACGGAACGCCAGATTTCATCATCGTCGCCATTTGGCGAGTGAAAAAAGCGATATCGAGCGGTTTAATGGGCTTGTTTTTGTTGCCGAATAAAGAGACAGAGGCTTGCTTACCCACTTTTTGTGGGTTTATTCCCTGTTTTCGTAAAAGTGCTTTCGCGGCTGCAACGTTTTCAGCATCGATTTTCCCTTTGCTTTTATTGCCACTACGGTCTTTGCCTTCCCAATTGAAGGTAAACTTTTTCTTTTCCTTTGCTGCTTGTGCCATCTGTTTTCAATCCCTTATCAGGTCTTAATTACGCGGTTCATCTCTTCAAGGCTGGTTAAGCCTCTGGCTACTTTGATCAACCCTGATTCTCTCAAGGTGTGGAATCCTTGTTTACGAGCCACCTTCAGTATATCAAGAGAGTTCCCATTCTCCATAATACACTGTGCAATTTCAGTCGACATCGCTAACATTTCATAAACACCTACACGGCCTTTGTATCCACGATTGCATTTTGAGCAGCCATCAGGGTTTGCTTCAAACAGGTGGAGGTCGGGTATTTGTTCTTCAGTGAAGCCTTCTTCACGAAGGGTAGCATGCGGTAACGTTAACGGTTTTTTACAGGATTCGCAAAGCCTTCGTGCAAGTCGTTGTGCAATAATCAAACTGACCGATGTTGCGACGTTGAAGGCCGGAACCCCCATGTTTCTTAAGCGGGTCAGGGTTTCGGGTGCACTGTTGGTGTGCAGTGTTGACAGTACCATGTGACCTGTTTGTGCCGCTTTAATGGCAATTTCGGCGGTTTCAAGGTCACGAATCTCACCCACCATGACCACATCAGGGTCTTGACGCAAGAAAGAGCGCAGGGCTTCGGCAAAGGTTAAGCCGACTTTGGTATTCACGTGAACCTGGTTGATACCATCCAAGTTGATCTCAACTGGGTCCTCGGCCGTGGAAATATTGCGCTCTGATGTATTCAGGATATTTAAGCCGGTATAGAGTGTCACGGTTTTACCCGAACCCGTTGGCCCTGTCACCAGAATCATCCCTTGTGGCTCCTGTAGGGTGCGCAAGTAGAGTTCTTGCTGCAGTGGTTCGAAGCCTAAACCTTCTACCCCTATTTTTGCACTCGATGGATCAAGAATACGCAATACGATTTTTTCTCCCCACAGAGTGTAGAGAGTTAACACGGAAATCGATAGAGCGAGACTTTGATATTTTCATTTTGATGCGCCCGTCCTGAGGAACGCGCTTTTCAGAAATGTCCATTTGCGACATAACTTTAAGACGGGCAGCCAACCGAGTCGATAAATTCAACGGTGGGCGGTGAACTTCTTGTAAAATACCATCAATACGGCAGCGAACTCGATACATCTTTTCATAGGGTTCAAAGTGTATATCCGATGCACCTGTTTTGATTGCATCCATCAGAACTTTGTTAATGAAGCGCACAATCGGTGCTTCACTGGCGGCATCTTCCGCCGAGGGTTCCTCTTCTTTAGAGCTGGCGGTGTCTTGCAAGTCAATATTGTCAAGATCCGCATCGTCAAGATCACCCAGCGTATCCGATTGCTGTTGATCCAGAAACGCATCCAGCGCATTGTTCAATTTGTCCTCTTCGACAATGACCACCTCAGTGGTGATGCCGGTTTGGAACTTGATTTCGTCAACGCCTTGGATGTTGGTAGGATCGGCAACGGCTAGGAACAAACGATTGTCACGTCGCATCAAAGGGAGAACACGGTGTCGGCTCAATAATTTGTCCGAAACCACATCCTTAGGTAGGCTGGCTGTTGGAATCACATCCAGATCGAAAAGTGGCAAGCCAAACTCTTCGGCAGCCGCTGTAGCTGCGCATTGAGCAGTGACTAAACGATTTTTGATGATATAGCTGACAAATGGAAGGTTCTCTTGTCTGGATTTATTCAACGCATCGGTGGCAACCTCTGCCGTAAATACTCCATCCATTACCAATCGTTTTGCCAGTCCGCTGAGCGGCTGAACCACTTGTACCACTCTGTCTCCCACGCTAATCTACTATATATTTGAATTCAGGCAATAAAAGCACAGTTTATCAAACATATCAATTGATAGATTCTGTTCAGCTTCCGCTTTCTTCACTTTTTTCGAATGGATAGGACAAAGATTAGACAATGGATGAGATAAATCGTGCTTGGCGACTTTTACTGCTGCTGACGCTGTACCGCATTTTTTTAGCGGCGGGGTTTGTTGTATTGATGGTGTCGGGTATGCAGCCCATGCCACTCGCGTCATCAAATGCGGATGTGTTTTATTACAGTACATTAGGTTATCTTTGTGTTTCGATTGCATCTTTATATCCTTTACTGCACCGACGACCTCATTATCTGTGGCAGGCCTATGCACTCACGTTGATCGACATCTTAGTCATCATCGTCTGGATGCACTCTAGTGGCGGTGTCAGCAGTGGAGTTGGTATGTTGTTGGTGATCAGTATTGCCAATACCAGCATGATATCGGCTGGAAGAATATCCGGTTTTTTTGCCGCCTTAGCCTCTTTAGCTGTTTTAGCGGAACAAATGTACAGCGTTGCGTTTGGAATGGGAGATCGTGTTAATTTCTCCATGGCTGGGTTGTTGGGGCTAACCTTGTTCGTCACAGCGATATTGGCGAGTGTGTTGGCGAACCGAGCCAGAGAGAATGAGCAGCTGGCTCATCAGCGCGGAATTGATTTAAAAAACATGTCTAAACTCGCCGAGATGGTTATCCAAAAAATGACCACAGGTGTTGTTTTGATCGACAGCCAACGCCAAGTAGTGCTCACGAACTGGGCCGCTCGACAATTATTAGGCGCTCATCATCAGCAAACGCCGATTCATCTTCAGTACTTTAGCCCGGAATTAAATGTACATTTCTTGCGTTTTGAGCGAACCCAGCCCAAAAACACTAAACTATTAATCAAAAATGGCACAGAGTCTTTATTGATGCAGGTGGTTCGGTTGGATGCTTTTCAAGAGGAAGAGGGTCAAAATCACCTGCTGATCTTAGAAGATGCAAATGCATTGGCACAACAGTCGCAGCAAATAAAGCTCGCCGCGCTTGGGCGCTTAACTGCCGGGATTGCGCATGAAGTCCGCAATCCGTTGAGTGCCATCAGTCACGCCAATGCGCTACTGAAAGAATCCCCAGATTTGTCAGCACAGGATGTACGACTGACCGAAATCGTGGAGCAACAAACGCGCCGCATCAACCGAATCGTCGAAGATGTATTGCAACTGGGTAAGCGTGACTCTGTTCAGGCAGAGCATCTGCGTTTACAGGAGTGGCTTCCCCATTTCTTGGCCGAGTTCTACCAAGCCGTGCCGGAGGCCGAATCAAGTTTTACCTTTGAGTCGCCCAAGCAAGAAATTGAAGGATGGTTTGATCCAGCGCATCTGAGGCAAATTTTACATAACCTGTGTCAAAATGCATTTCGTCATGCCTCGCAAGCGCAAGATCCGGCCAGAGTCTTGATTCGCTTTGGCCATATAACTGAGCATCGGGGTTATATTGATGTATATAATAACGGCCCGTCGATCGATCCTGATCATGTTGATCGACTGTTTGAACCTTTTTTTACCACCTCGCCTAAAGGAACGGGGTTAGGGCTGTATATTTCTCGTGAGCTTGCACAAGCCAATCAGGGTGAGCTGCAGTATCGTTCAGATCAAAATAATGGAACCTGTTTCCGAGTCGTGTTCAACACAGCTTTGGTCAAAATGGAGTGAAGATGGAAGACAGAGAAAGCCAGTGTAACGTTTCTCAAACCGTTGAACCTGCACCCTGTGTGCTGATTGTCGACGATGAGCCCGATATTCTCGAATTAATCGACATTACCCTATCCAGAATGGGTGTTCAGTGTTTGTTAGCGGAAACACTGGCGCAGGCGAATCAGATTCTAAAAGAGGAAGCGCACCGTTCATTGCGCTTGTGTTTAACCGACATGCGATTGCCGGATGGAAGTGGTATGGAGCTGATTCGGACAATTCAGGCACATTATCCCAGCTTGCCAGTCGCGATGATTACAGCACATGGAAATATGACGTGTGCGATTGAAGCGCTTAAGGCCGGAGCGTTTGATTTCCTGAACAAGCCCGTCGATATCAAAACGCTGCGTGAATTGGTGACCTCAGCGCTGCGGCTGACGTTAGAAAAGCCTGCAAAAGTCACAACCTTTTCACAGCATCCACTCTTAGGTGTGTCGGAGCCGATCGAGCAGGTTCGGCGCATGATTGATAAGTTGGCCAGAAGCCAAGCACCTGTCTATATCAGTGGGGAGTCGGGGACGGGTAAAGAGTTAGTTGCCCGTTTAATTCATGCGAAAGGCCCTAGGGCAGACAAACCCTTTATTCCTGTCAACTGTGGAGCCATTCCCGCAGACCTAATGGAAAGTGAGCTTTTTGGGCACCGAAAAGGCAGTTTTACTGGGGCAACTTCACACAAGGATGGTTTATTCAAAGCGGCTGAAGGCGGAACGCTCTTTTTGGATGAGGTGGCGGACTTGCCTTTGGATATGCAGGTTAAGTTGCTTCGTGTGATCCAAGAGAAAGCCGTTAGGCCCATAGGGGCTGCACAGGAAGAGCATGTCGATGTGCGGATTCTCAGTGCCACGCACAAGGATTTGGCCAAAAAAGTGGCCGAAGGCGAGTTTCGAGAGGATTTGTTTTACCGTATCAATGTCATCCAACTGCATCTACCTAGTTTACGGGATCGTCGCAGCGACATCGACGTGCTGATTAACCATTTCTTAAAACAATTGGCGTCAGAAATGGAAGTGCCAGTTCCGCGTTTAACAGACTCGGCCCGCGACGCTCTGAATCAGCATGATTTCCCGGGTAATGTCCGTGAGCTTGAGAATATTCTAGAGCGCGCCATGACCCTGTGTGACAGTCAGCAAATCAGCTGTGAAGACTTGTCTTTACGTATGTCAGCACCGTCTGCTAAACCGTCCCAGGCACGAGACACCCAGTCATCATCCGACTGGCGCGATGAATTCACCTACGCGCAGGAAATCGGTTTAGAAGCCTACTTAGAAACCATCGAGCGCGAGATGTTGACGCACGCCCTTAATGAAACCCAGCACAACAAAACAGCGGCGGCTGCCTTGTTGGGGATTTCATTTCGAACGCTTCGCTACCGACTCAAAAAGCTTAACCTTGAATAGTAAGCTCCAGTGCATGAGGGCTAGACGGCGCGCCGGACTAGCCCAGCATTGGCCATAATACGGGTTGCAATCTCTTCAACGGAGAAGTGCGTCGTGTTAATCGAGGGGATACCCAGTTGAATAAAGCGCTTTTCGACTTCACGAACCTCAAATTCGCATTGCTCCAACGACGCATAGCGGCTATTGGGGCGTCGTTCGTTGCGAATCGCGGCTAAATGGAAGGGGTCAATCGTTAAACCGAAGAGTTTTTGCGAATGTGCCATGAGCGCCTCGGGAATGCCAGGCATCTCAAGATCGTCGATCGTGAGAGGGTAGTTGGCGGCGCGAATACCAAACTGAAGTGCCATGTATAGGCAGGTTGGTGTTTTACCGCAGCGAGACACACCAATCAAGATCACATCGGCTTTTCCATATTGTTGGATTCGCCCGCCATCATCATTGTCCAGTGCAAAGTTGACCGACGCGATACGCTCTTTGTAGCGACGACTTTCATTGATGGCGTGAGATTTACCAACCGAATAGGACGAATGCAATTGCAGTTCATGCTCTAAAGGTTTTAAAAACGTTTCAAAGACATCGATTTTATAGCCGTTTGACTTTGAAATAATCTCACGTATTTCTGGATTAACGATGGTATCAAACACAATGGCAGCCGCTCCATCTGCTCGTGTCGCTGCATCAATTTGCTCAGCCACTTTGATGGCTTTTTCAAGCGTGTCTACATAGGGCAGTGTCAGCATTTCAAAATGAATACCATCGAACTGAGTTAATAAACTGTTGCCCAGCGTTTCCGCCGTAATACCCGTGCCGTCCGATATAAAAAAAGCAGAACGTTTATTCAAAAAAGTCTCCAAGAAAGTCTTAAGCCTTTGTGAGTGTTTGTAATTTATTTACAAGTCTGTCCAGGTCGGGATTTTTTAACCTAACTACAGTATCATTTGTTCTCTGAGCAGATTATAAGAATAGTAAAGCAGCCAAGAGTATCACTCTTTGGGTCTGATTCAAGCCCCTATCATGGTCGTGATCATGAGTGAAACTCCATAACAACGAAACATAGCAACTAAGTGTCATACCCTTCAACCACGGGAGATTGGGCCTTGCAGACGTATGTAATTCGCCTTGAACAAACTGGCATGCAAGATGTAGATAAGGTTGGCGGTAAAAATGCCTCCTTGGGAGAAATGATTCATCAACTGACCGATGCAGGTGTACGAGTGCCTGGCGGCTTTGCGACCACGGCTGATGCCTATCGTGATTTTCTTAGCTTTAACCAACTCACCGAAAAAATAGCGAACCTCCTGGATTCACTCGACACCAATGACACGCGCGCTCTAGCTGAAACAGGCCGCACCATACGTCAGTGGATAGTTGATGCGCCGTTTCAACCAGAACTTGAAGAGGCCATCGATACCGCCTACGCCGAAATGATGCAAGAACGTGAATGTGCCGTCGCTGTTCGATCATCGGCCACCGCAGAAGATTTACCCGATGCTTCATTTGCGGGTCAACAAGAAACTTTCCTTAACGTGCGCGGATTGGCGCAGGTTAAACGGTCTATTAAAGAGGTGTTTGCATCTCTCTACAATGACCGCGCGATTTCTTACCGCGTCCATCGTGGCTTTGTTCACAGCGAAGTGGCACTTTCTGCTGGTATACAGCGCATGGTACGCAGTGAAACCGGAGCTTCTGGGGTCATGTTTACCATCGACACTGAATCCGGGTTTCCGCACGTGGTGTTTATTACCGCCGCCTACGGGCTTGGCGAAACAGTGGTGCAGGGGGCTGTGAATCCAGATGAGTTCTACGTCTATAAGCCGACTCTCAAGCTCGGTGCTCCGGCGATTTTAAGGCGAACACTCGGCACGAAAGCCATCAAAATGGTCTACGCCAGTGAAGACGGTGGCAGTGCTGTTGAAACCGTTGATGTCTCCCGAGAGGATCGTAACCAGTTTTGCATTAACGATGCTGACGTTGAGGCGTTGGCAAAAATCGCCGTGATTATCGAAAACCATTACGGTCGTCCAATGGACATCGAATGGGCGAAAGACGGCGACGATGGTCAGCTGTACATTGTACAGGCGCGACCTGAAACCGTTAAAAGTCAGAATTCTCAAGCGGTTATTGAACGCTATCTCCTAAAAGAAAAAGGCAAAGTGCTCATTGAGGGGCGCTCTATTGGGCATCGAATCGGCTCTGGTCAGGTTCGAATCGTGTATCATCTGGATCAAATGCACGAAGTTCAACCGGGCGATGTCCTTGTTACCGATATGACCGACCCCGATTGGGAGCCCGTGATGAAGCGTGCGGCCGCCATCGTGACCAATCGCGGTGGACGAACCTGCCATGCGGCGATCATCGCCCGTGAACTGGGTATTCCAGCCATTGTTGGCTGTGGCGATGCCACCGAGCGCTTGCACAATGATCAGTGGGTGACAGTCTCATGCGCCGAAGGAGACACTGGGCGTGCTTACGAAGGGCGTTTGGCATTCGAACATCAAACCAACAGTGTCGAATCCATGCCAGCCTTGCCTTTTAGCATCATGATGAATGTCGGCAATCCAGATCGTGCCTTTGACTTTCAATCCCTACCCAATGCTGGTGTTGGTCTGGCTCGGTTGGAATTCATCATTAACCGCATGATTGGTGTGCACCCAAAAGCCCTGTTGAATTTTGATCAACAAAGCCGTGACACTCGCCAGATCATATCGCGCCGGATTGCGGGTTATGCATCACCCGTTGACTTCTACGTGGATAAGCTCGTGGAAGGAATTTCCACTCTGGCGGCGGCGTTTTACCCACGCAAAGTCATAGTGCGGATGTCCGATTTTAAATCCAACGAGTACGGGCATCTGATCGGTGGTGATCGTTATGAACCAGCAGAAGAAAACCCCATGCTCGGGTTTCGAGGTGCCGCACGTTATATCTCTGAAAGCTTCCAAGACTGCTTCGAACTTGAATGCCGTGCCTTAAAGCGCGTTCGTGACGAAATGAAGTTAACCAATGTCGAAATCATGGTGCCTTTGTCCGGACTGTGGGCGAAGCGCGTCACGTCGTTGAGCTGTTGGCCGAAAATGGTTTGAAGCGCGGAGAAAATGACCTTCGTGTGATTATGATGTGTGAAATACCATCGAACGCACTGTTAGCCGATCAATTTCTTGAGTACTTTGATGGTTTCTCCATAGGCTCCAACGACCTCACTCAGCTCACACTGGGCTTAGATCGTGACTCGGGCATCGTTGCGCACCTGTTTGATGAGCGCAATGAAGCGGTCAAGATTCTGCTCGAAATGGCCATTAATGCCTGCCACAAAGCCAATAAATACATCGGTATTTGTGGGCAAGGCCCATCGGATCATCCAGATTTAGCCCGTTGGCTGATGGAAAAGGGGATAGACAGTGTCTCGCTCAATCCAGACTCTGTTCTGGATACTTGGTTTTTCTTGGCCAATGAAGAAAAAAGCTAGTCGTTATTGCCAAGCCCGAGGCCGTCGCGCCTCGGGCGTCGCATCGGCATAATGACAGCAGATCAAGACCCGCGCCTATAGAGTTAACGCCTAGAGTCCGTATAATATTGACCGTACGGAAGGCTTCCAAGTTTTCTATCGACACTCACTCAAGGAGCGATACGATTAACCTGATCAACATCCTAACCGCTTGGTTTACCCCTTACCGCGATAAGCGCATGATTACTTTGCTGGCACTTGGTTTTTCAAGTGGCCTGCCAGCTCCGCTTGTCTTTTCGAATTTATCCATTTGGTTGCGCGATGAAGGCGTGAGTCGCTCCGACATAGGCCTGTTTGCACTTGCCGCCACACCCTATGCGATCAACTTTTTATGGGCCCCTTTACTGGATCGCTTGCGGATTCCCTATCTTACCGCACGCTTTGGTCGGCGCCGGAGCTGGGCACTGGTCTCGCAAGTGGGCTTGATGCTGGCCATTTTGTATTTGTCATTGTTTAACCCAGCCGATGGGCTCTTTATGATGGCTGTCGCCGTCTTGGGTGTGACCTTCATGTCGGCCACCCAGGATATTGTGATCGACGCCTATCGTATCGAAATTCTCGACACCCATCAGTACGGTAGTGGTTCGGCAGCGGGCATTTGGGGTTGGCATTTAGGTGGAACGCTGATTGGGGGCGCTGGTGGACTGTATTTAGCGCACAGTCTAGGCTGGAATATTGCTTACCTGCTTCTCGGCTGCATGGTGTTGGTCGGCATTATGGCTGTGTTGCTCAGCCCTGAACCTAAAATCTATGTCACCGATGAAACACGGGCAGAGGAGGCGCGGGCGCTGGCGCATCTGGAGCGTTGGTCTGCGTTGCCGAGGCTGCCGCGCAGAGTGATAGGGTGGCTATACGTGACTTTGTTAGCGCCCTTAATGGAGTTTACGAAGCGAGAAGGCTGGGTGCTGATCCTGGTTTTCATTTTTATCTTCAAGCTGGGTGATGCCTTATTGGGCCGCATGTCCGGTGTTTTTTACCGTGAGCTTGGTTTTACTCTGCCCGAAATCGCAGAAGTTGCCAAGGTGTACGGCCTAACAGCCAACCTGATTGGTATTGTTATTGGCGGGATTCTCGTGGCGCGTATTGGCATACTGCGTGCTTTATTTTTGGCGGGCTTTTCAACAGCCGCCACTAACCTGACCTATTCTTGGTTGGCGGCTTCCGGTCAATCGATGGGTGTGTTTATATTTGCCGTGGCGTCCGATAACTTTACAACAGGGCTGGTCACTGTGGCCTTGGTCGCTTACTTATCCTCCCTGTGCAACAGTGCCTACACTGCGACGCAATATGCGTTGCTGGCATCTTTGGCGAACCTCGCCCGAATTTGGTTCTCGGCATCAAGCGGTATTATGGTCGATGCCTTGGATGGCGATTGGACAGTATTCTTTACGCTCTGTGCGGTGATTGCGCTTCTTGGGCTGCCGTTATTATGGGTGATTATGAGGCGTTATCCGAATGTATCTTGAGCATCTGCGTCAGTTATCCGATCGACTTGTCGCTATTCAAAAACCCATTATGATTCTAGATGCCATAAAATGGCCTGCTCAGGTGCAAACCGAGTTTTTAGAGGGGAAAGGTAAAGCCTTACCCAATATTGATCAGGCCTTTTACGCGCAGCAAGCCCTGCGCTTTGCTCCTGACGTTGTCAGAGAAGAATTAAAAACGCTGAGATCCGATATCTGCCGATTGCTGGGTGGAACGGATGGGCTCGGGCGCATCTTATTGCAAAATATCGAACAGTACCTCTTGGTCATCGACATGCTGGAAGGGCGCGGCACTAAAGCGTTTGGGGTTTGCAGTCAAGCGCTGTATGGTTCTGCGACGGATAAGATGCGTGGTGATAAAAAAACCTTGCTTGAACTAAGCGAACGCCTGTGTCGAACCTTTTCATCGGCTGCAGCCGAGCATCTAAAGCGTCCGTATGGCAATGATATTCCAGCCGAAAAAGCCGTCGAGATGTTGTCGGCGAAATTGAATGCCTACTTTAACGAAGGCGATATTCGTGTTCAGCTGTCCAATGGTATTGTGTCCGATGCCGCGGCAGGTGGAGATGTTATTAAGCTGAATGAGCGTGCGTATTTCTCCGAATTGGATCTGCAAGTGCTGGAAGTTCACGAAGGTTGGGTGCACGTCGGCACGACCCTAAACGGTCGCCGTCAGCCCTATGCCACTTGGCTGGGTGTAGGGTCACCTCGCATTACCGCGCATCAAGAAGGCTTGGCGGTGCTGATGGAAACACTGACCTTTAGTTCTTTTCCGCAACGTGCACGGCGAGTGAGTGACCGAGTCGTGGCCATTAGTCTGGCGGAAGACGGTGCTGATTTTGTCGAAGTGTATCGGCATTTTATTGATAAAGGCTTGTCCGAGCATGACAGCTATCGCGTTACCCAGCGCGTATTTCGGGGTGGGTGCGTCGAGGGGGGATCTGTGTTTACCAAGGATCTTTCGTACATAAAAGGCTTTGTCGAAAACGTTAACTTTATCAAAAGTGCAATAGAGTCGGGTGTGCCTGAAATTCTGCCGATGATGTTTGTTGGCAAAGTCACACTTGATGACTTGCCCATACTCTATGAGCGTTATTTAGAAGGCGTGATCGCGGCACCTGATTATTTACCGCCAATGTTCCGTGACCTTAACGGGCTTTTTGTCTGGTTTGGTTTTTCGAGCGGAATGAGCTTGGTGAATTTAGGTCGAGTGCAGGCCCATTACTCAGACGTGTTTGCAAAACTGCCTCACACAACCCCTGTGTATACGACGCAGATTATGACGGAGTTTTAGTGTTTATCTGTTTGAGAAACCTTGGGTTGAGCAATTCCAAGTGCGATTAGCAAAATCCCGCGTAAACCATCGCCCGGGCGGTGAGCAGTCACAGCTTGCCTGCTACAGCTAATGCAGAATGGATTGTTTTGAACGATAAAAGTAACGACAAAGGAGCGTCCAGTAATGGAACTGCTCCGTAGCTTTCATACCAAGTTGCGACGCGATTATTTTTTGCATCAATCAGCAGAGCAACCCCGCCAGCTTGCATTGCAACCAAGAGGCAACGACGCCCGGCAGCGAGTAGTAACTGTCCACCCAAACCTTGCCCTTGCCACGCTATATCAACAGCAAGACGACCCAGCCTAAATACAGGGACTTCATGACGAGCTAGACCGTATTTAATTACTTCCGGTGTACGCTCATACGCAATAGATGCAGGGCTTAGAGTGTAATACCCAAGAACTGTTTTAGCATCATGATCTGATATTGCGAGATATGTTTTAGCACCACCTTTTTCATGATTTTGTCTTGCATGAAAGCGCAGAAATTGATTTAACTGCTTATCACCACAATCGAATGTTGAACGATTATGAAACTTGCCGACTGGCTCTTCGTGCCAAGCTGGCAAGCTCATGTTCTGTTCGGCAAAGCAAATGCTGCCGCTAATAGCTTTTCATTGGGCGCAGGTGGGTGATCCAATAAATCCAGCACGCGGAGGCTGTCTTTTTCGGACAGAGCCAGTCGTTCATTATCATCAATGACCTTCTGTGCCACAGATATGACATTACGAATTACGAAATCGGTTAAGTTGGTGTGCTGTAATGCAGCTGCGCGCATTAACAATAATTTTTCATCCGATGCGATTCGGAAGGATACGCGGTCATTGGTTCCTATTGGAATTTGAGGCATGGTATGGCCCTCCTACATGTATGTACTGAAATACTACGCTATAAAAGAATTAATTTCAATTTGTACTCATTGAAGGTGTACAGCTTAAGTCAAATCGCTCTACTATCTGACTTGTTCATCACCAACCAATTTCAGACCCATCCCAATGCCAGAAGCGTCCAGATTGCTCAGGAGTGACTTGCTTGTCTAGCACGCTGATTAAACACGCTGCAGCGTCTTGGGGTGTTTTGAGTTGTCCCTCGGGCAGTCGCACCTGAAAGGGTTGAGACAGTCTTGAGTCGGTTGTACCCGGGTGATAGGACGCAATAGCTGACATAGGGTAGCGACGTTGCCATTCAATTGCAGTGGTTTTCACCAACATATTCAGCGCCGCTTTGCTGACGCGATAGGCATACCATCCCCCCAATTTATTATCGCTAATGCTGCCCACTTTAGCGGATATCGTTAACAGCTTTAACGCCGTGTTACGCTTCATTCTTTCGGAAAGGTGCTCTATAACAGCCGCCGTAATCAGTGTATTGGCCGCAAATGCCTCTAAAAAGCGCGACTCGTTCAGATCCTCAAGGCGCTTTTCAGGAGGGTGTTCATCAGTCCAGAGCATGCCGGTGGCAATAATAATCTTGTCGGGCTGTGGAAGGGTCTTTAAGCTGGCTTGGATAGACGCCCAATGCCAGTCAGCCAATTGATACGTGGAAAAATTATCTTCAACAGGGCGACGACTCAATAAATGTACTTCATCACCTTGGTTTGAAAGCGTTTGAGCAACGGCTAACCCAATTCCACCAGAACCTAAAACCCAACTGATCGCCATTATGACCTCAATAGTTTAATGCACATTTGATTTTATATACGAGCAAACAGTCGTGATTGGATTAAAAGTGCCAAAATAGAAACTAATATGTTTCTTTATGATTGATAGCAACATATGAGTTTCACTATGCATTCACTCCTCAAGCAAATTAAACAGCGCCAGAGGGGGGGGGCGCCTAGCTACCAACCCAGTCTTCAACTACAAGCCCAGAAACTCTATTAAATTCTCGAGTATTGTTAGTGACTAGGATGCATTGCGCTGAGATGGCATGTCCGGCAATGGCTGTATCATTATTGCCGATAGGGGTACCTAGGGCGATCAAGGCCTTTTTGACCTCTGTTGTTGCTTCGACAGCGGCTTTATCCCATGGAAGTACGTCGTCAAGGCGTTTTAGAAATTCATTGACAAGAATTGCATGTTTGGGAAGTGCTTTTTTGCCTAACAAACCAAATAGCATCTCTTGATAAGTGATTGCGGAAATAACAATCCTATGTTGATCTGAAGCGATTGCTTGTAATCGTTCAAGAACAGAAATAGGATGCTCTCGCATAATGTATGAGCATATGCAGGTGTCGAGCATGTAAGTAGTGTTATTAATCAAAATTAAAACGGCCTTCGTCTAGTATTATGCTTTCACGCTCGGTTAAAAAGTCTTTATCAGACTTCTCAACATCTTTAAAGGATAACCAGTCTGGACGAGTAGGGCGTAACGTAATAACGTCACCGTACTTGGTTATTTCTAGTTCACTAACTCCTTCAAACTGCATTTCCTTCGGTAAGCGAACTGCCTGATTTTTGCCATTTTTAAAAATAGAAACTGTTTTCATGATCGCCACATTTGTCTTCTATGCCTGATGTTTCGAGTATAGGTGGCAAAAGACATATGTCAAGCATATGTCTGGGTTCGCATTCCTTTGCTCCCTCAATCAACGCACACTGTCTTCTAAATGTTTATCTTTAATTTGCGGATCTAAATTATTGATTTTCATATCCTGAGCGCGTTGATGTGCGTTGAATAGATTCTCGAGAAGTCGGAAAAAGCCAATCAGCACCGCCGTCAAAATCAAATAAATAAAACCCGCCAATAAGAAAAACTCAAGGCTCAGATAGGTCCGAGAAATGGCTCCTCGGGTGGCACCCATTAAATCCAGCAGGGTGATTGTCGATGCCAGTGCGCTGCCTTTTAACATCAGAATCACTTCATTCCCATACGCAGGCAAAATGATGCCAAACGCACGCGGTAGGATGACGTGTTGATACTGTTGGCGCTGGCTCATACCTAATGCCTGAGCGGCCTCCGTTTCGCCTTTAGGAACCGCTTGAATTGCACCTCGGAAGAGTTCCGCGATGTAGGCAGATGTATTCAAGCTAAATGCGATGATCGCACACCAATAGGGTTGGGAGAGCACATCGGTCCATATCCAGCCTAAGTTACGCAGGCTCTCGAATTGAGACAAGCCATAATAGACCAAGAAAATTTGCACCAATAAGGGTGTGCCGCGGAAAAAGAAAATGTAGCAATAGGGGAAGACCCACAGCCAAGGGTTCTTGGAAATGCGCATCAGTGCCAGTGGAACCGCCATCAAAAAGCCAATAACGCCGCTGAGTAGAACCAATTGTAGCGTGATCCATACCCCATCCATTAGACGCGGCAAATAACGCGCATAGGAGTCCCATGGCTCAGCGCCCTGTGTTAATGTCAGTAGCCACTGTGACAGTTGAATTATTAAATCACTCATGAGCGAGCTCCTTGCCATGGGCGGTTGGCACGCTTCTCAAGTAAGCGAATCACTTGCATGCTGATAATGGTCAGCAATAAATAAATCAGTGCAGCCATCAAATAAAAAGTAAAGGGCAGTTTGGTGAAGCCAGCTGCTACATAGGCTTGGCGCATCAAATCATCCAAGCCAATCACCGACACCAGCGCCGTGTCTTTTAACAACACAAGAAACAGGTTGCCAAGACCGGGCAGTGCGACACGCCAAAGCTGTGGCAATAAAATACGGCTAAAGGTTTGCCAGCGTGTCATGCCAATCGCCATGGCAGACTCGCGTTGCCCTTTAGGGATTTCTTGCAGAGCGCTTCTAAATACTTCTGTTGCATAGGCGCCAAATGCGATAGAAAGTGCTGTAACACCTGCAGCAAAAGCACTGATTTCTATGTACTTATCAAACATGCGCAGCAGGATTTCGGTGGTGCCAAAGTAAATGATCAGCACCAATAAAAGCTCAGGAATACCTCGAATCAACGTCGTGTAGGTGGTCGCAATCCAGCGTAAAATTCGAATAGGGGACAGCTTGGCTGCCGCGCCCAGCAGGCCAAGAATTAAACCAAAAAAGAGACTGGTAAATGCCAGTTTTAAAGTGATCCAAGTGCCTGCTAACAGCAGGTGACCAAAACCATGAAGATCCATGCAATACTCACAATGCGGATGGCGAGGGTTGTGATGTCCGTTAAGACATCACAACGAGCTCAAGCCTACGCTGTTCGATCAATAAATAGAGAAAGGAAAATACTTTGCGTTGATTTCGGCATAGGTGCCATTTTCAACAATGGCCTGAATGGCTGCATTAAAACGCTCTTTTAACGCGGTGTCATTTTGGCGAACCGCAATGCCGATTTTATCGTTAATATCGATATCTTCGCCCTTAAACTCAAACGCGCTACCTGCCTCAGACGTTAACCAATCGTAGGCTGGGAATTTGTCCGACACCATTCCATCCAAGCGGCCAGAAGCCAAGTCCAGATAGGCATTGTCTTGGGTATCGTACAAGCGCACATTCACCACGCTGCCAAGCGTGTCTTCTAAATACTGCCCCGCAATCGTTGCGCGCTGAGCACCGAGTGTTTTGCCTTTTAAGCTGTCAGCATCGGTTGGCATTTCAGTGCCTTTAGGGCCAACAAACGCCAATACGTTTGAATAGTAAGGCTCGGTAAAGGCGACTACGCGCTCACGTTCTTCAGTGATCGACATGGAGGCGATGATGGCGTCATAACGGCGTGCTCTCAAGCCCGGAATAATGCCGTCCCAGTCTTGCGTGACGATTTCGCAGGTGGCTTGCATTTGCTCACACAGCGCATTTGCAATCTCAACATCAAAGCCACCGGGTTGGCCGCTGCTGTCTATGAAATTAAAAGGAGCATACGCACCTTCGGTCGCAATTCGAATCGTATCGGCTGTTGCAGCGGTTGCCATCAAGGCAGACGACGCAACGAGTGCCAAGGACATCGCAAAACGTTTCGTTTTTTGCATGGTTTGTTTCCTTCATTTTCAGGTTGAATCTGATCGTCAGATCAATCGTCGTAATTATGCACTAAAGCAGTAAAGCCCAAAGTTTTATAAATGGCTAGACAAAAATGCTTTGCAACGATCCGAATTGGGTTGAGTAAAGACCTGAGAAGGTGGGCCGAACTCTTCAACACGACCTTGGTGTAAAAACATCACCTGGCTTGATACATCCCGAGCAAAGCGCATCTCATGCGTTACAATCAACATGGTGCGGCCCTCTTCAGCCAGAGATTGCATCACGCCGAGCACCTCATTCACCAGTTCAGGGTCGAGTGCCGACGTAGGTTCATCGAACAGCAAAACCTCTGGGTCCATGGCAAGCGTGCGCGCAATGGCAATGCGCTGTTGTTGTCCGCCCGACAAGTGGCCAGGATAGGCCTTGGCTTTGCTGGCCAAACCGACTTTTTCGAGCAGGGCTTCAGCGCGCTGGCGTGCTTCGGCCTTAGGGCGTCCTTTAACGACCACTTGTGCTAAGACGATGTTTTCAAGAATGGTAAGGTGAGGCCATAAATTAAAGTTTTGGAATACAAATCCAATTCGTGCACGCATCGACTCAAGTTGGCGGCGCTTACGTGCTTCCAGCTGTCCGTCCGATGTTTTCACCAGTTCCAGTTGCTCGCCTTTGAGGGCAATGCTTCCTTGGGAGGGGTTTTCGAGAAGGTTTAGGCAGCGCAAAAAAGTGGACTTTCCAGACCCGCTTGAGCCGATGATGGAAATCACATCACCCTCGTTGGCGGTTAAAGAAATGCCTTTAAGGACCTCTAGGGTTCCGTAGCGCTTGTATAGGTCGTTGACTTCAAGGGTGGGTATCTTTGCGCTTGCCGCTTGAGTCAGATCAGTCTTGTTATTCATCTAGTTGCTTAACTTTTGGTTGCAATCCATTGAATATTAAAATATTCCATGCTTTTTGAGCTGGTTAGCCTTACTCACGGTCCAATTTTTTTGTTGAGTCACATGAGCATTAATAAATTTAATAGGATAGTAATGTTTTTTATGAGGTGCTGTAAATTGTAATTTTCACAGTATCTTCATATTTTTGTGCTCGCGCTTCGATTTCCAGTCGCTATACTGATACTCTGTGCGCAATGCAATTCTTGGAGAGACAGTGTGGTTGAGTTAGGGCGGTTTAATAAGTTAACAGTGATACGTCAAGTTGAGTTTGGTGTGTACCTTGAAGGGGGTAAGCTCGGCGGCATACTCTTGCCTCAGCGTGAGGTTCCAAATGGTTGTCAGCTTGGCGACACGCTCAGCGTATTTGTCTATCTTGATAGCGATGATATGCCTGTTGCGACAACCAAGCGGCCACGCGTGCAGGTTGGCGAGTTTGCCAGCTTACAAGTTGCCGAAACAAATAAAGTAGGGGCGTTTTTAGACTGGGGACTGCCCAAGCAATTGTTTCTACCCTTTGCCGAACAGCCAAGACCTGTTGAAAAAGGGCAGCATTGCATTGTTCGCGTCTACATCGATAATTCGGGCCGGATTGCGGCCTCTGCTAAGGTTGAAAAATACCTCAATAAATCTTCGCCTGAGTTTGCAGTGGGTCAAGCGGTGTCCCTGTTGATTTGGCGGCGGACCGAATTGGGTTTACTTGTCATTATTGAGCATGAGGCCCAAGGGATTTTGCACACGCAGGATATTTCACGTGATCTGCGTCCCGGTCTAAAAGTCGAGGGGTTTATTAAGCAGCTGCGCGAAGATGGCAAGATCGATGTGATGTTGGATAAGCCCGGCTATGGTAAGGTTGACCCCATCGCAAAACAGCTCTTAAATTATTTGGAACTAAAAAACGGTTTTTGTGCACTAAGTGATAAGAGTTCACCGGATGATATTAAATCCGTGTTTGGTGTAAGTAAGAAAGCGTTTAAAATGGCAATCGGAAATTTACTAAAGCAAGGTTTGATTCGTCAAGATGAAACGGGCTTGCATCTAGTAAATGCAAGTGTTGAGTAAGGCTTGACATGTGCGTCAAACTCCATCAAGCTTGCGCTAATTAAGTTAGCTACTGTATTAAACTCAGCGAGCCTGGCTGTAAAACGGGCGCAGTGAGACCACAGGGTCTGCGTTGTAAGGATGCGACGCAGGCCACCTCCTCTATGAATTTTGTCTAGCGAATTCCCCTTGTTTTTCGTATCATGTTCCCATCATTAAGTAGTAGATGGCGTACAAGGAATTACTCAGCTTGGGCTCAGTTAAACGTAGTTTTCTTTTTCTACAGGGTGTGTCTACGCCATTTTTTTCAAAGTTGGCCGATTATCTTCAATCTGAAGGTCACACGGTGCATCGCATTAACTTTAATGCCGGTGACTGGGTGTATTGGTTTCCACGTAAAGCAATCAACTTTCGCGGCAAGGCCGAGGAATTATCCAGTTTTATCGAAGACATCTGGTTAACGCACGGGATTACCGACCAAATTTTATTTGGTGACAGTCGCAGAGTGCATCGTGCAGCGGTTGATCGAGCCGAATTGTTTGGTGTTCGTACCCATGTATTCGAAGAGGGGTATTTTCGCCCACATTGGGTGACACTTGAGCGCGACGGTGTTAACGGTCACTCCCGGTTACCGAGAGATCCAGAGTGGTTTCGCGAGGCCTATTTACGATTGCCGCCAGAGCGACCTGCACCCCAAACGTTCTACGCCACTTTTCGTCGAAGAGCTGCCTACGATGTGATTTATCATGCGGCCGGTATGTATAACCCGATTTTTTATCCAGGCTACGAAACACATGCACTGCACCCAGCACCGCAAGAGTACGCAGGGTATTTGTGGCGTTTTGCGCGAGAGCCAGGTTGGAAGAAGAAAGAGGCAGTGTATTTGCGTGAGTTAGTGCAGTCAAAGCGCCCCTTTTTTTTGCTGCCTTTGCAGCTGAATTCGGATGCGCAAATTCGCTGTCATTCACGCTTTCAATGCATGAGCGATGTCATCGATGAGGTCATGTATTCCTTTGCAAAGCATTCTTTGCCTGATCAGCTTTTGTTAATTAAAAACCATCCCCTGGACTACGGTTTTGTGGATTATGAAGGCTTGGTTCGACGTCGCGCGCGTGACTATGGGTTAGAGGGGCGTGTGCACTTTATTCAAACCGGATTTCTGGAATATATTCTTAAATATGCACAGGGACAGGTGGTGGTGAACAGCACATCGGGAATTGTGTCATTGCAAATGGGGTGTCCAACCTTCGCAATGGCCGATCCTGTGTACAACTTGCCGGGGTTGACGCAGTCGGCGCCGCTTGATGATTTTTGGCAAAACCCTCAACCCCCGGATGCTGATTTCTTTCATGCTTTCCGCGAAACGCTCATGTACACCACGCAAATTAATGGTGGATTTTACTCAGCAGAAGGCATTGCGCTCGCCGTAAAAAATGCCGGTAAAGTGTTAAATGCCGATATGTCTCCTTTGGAGCAAGTCTTGTAATGAGTGCTGAAGAACAGTATCGAGTGGTGATTACGGGTGCGACAGGTGCTATAGGTGGTGCCTTAGCCTTGGAGTATGCCGAAAAGGGAGTCCAGCTTATTTTGCAAGGTCGACAGGAGGGGCGTCTTCAATCCTTAGCCGACGAGTGCCGTTTGAAAGGGGCGTGCGTAGAGCTGTGTGTTTTGGATTTATCGGACCGTGCAGCGCTTAAGGTTTGGATTGATCAGCTGGAATCAACGGGTGTGCCTGATCTGTTGATTGCCTGCGCTGGAGTCAATTGCAACACAGGGCCGGATCGTGCAGGTGAGTGCTGGGAGCAAGCGCAAGCTTTGTTGGAGCTCAACATTCTATCGACCTTGATGCTCACTCATCATGTGGCTCAGCTCATGCGTGTGCGTCGGAGTGGGCAAATTGTGTTGATTAGCTCGTTGGCAGCGGGGTTTGGCTTGCCTGTCACGCCGTCGTACAGTGCCAGCAAGGCCGCCGTTAAAGCCTACGGCGAGGCGTTGCGCGGTGGTTTGGCGTCTTCGGGTGTTGGTGTTACGGTCGTGATGCCCGGTTACGTGAGTTCGGATATGTGCGATGCCATGCCTGGGCCTAAGCCGTTTTTATGGGCGCCGGCCAAAGCTGCCAAGGTGATCCGTAAGGGAGTCGAGCGTAATCGTCCTCGAATCAGTTTTCCATTTCCGCTGAACTGGGGTTGTTGGTGGTTAAGTGTGCTGCCAGCCGCTGTGTCGCATCGAATTGTGCGCTGGTTGGGGTATTGAGTATGGTGTTGGCTTGGTTCGGAGTGTTGCTGTTGGCTATGCTGGCAGAAACGCAGATTAAACCCGGTGTTGGCTCTGTCTGGTCGCGCGCCTTCCCGTTACTGCTGGCTCCGCTCGCGATTTGGAGTATTGCTTTTTTTGCATTGCTGCTGATTCTACAGCGTCCGCTGTTTACGCTGGCATTATTGGCGGCGGCGATGCTGTTGTTGGTATTGGTCAATAACGTAAAGTGGAAAAGTCTGCGAGAGCCTTTTGTGCATCAGGACTTTGAATACTTTACCGATGCTATTCTGCATCCACGCCTTTATGTTCCTTTTTTTGGCGTCTGGCGCACACTGATTGCAAGTCTTGCAGGCGTGCTTGCTGTGGTATTGGGGTTGTGGCTAGAACGCTCCCTGACCCAGCAGTCTTCCGGTTATGCTTGGTTTGGGCGTGCATTTTTGGGCTTATTGATCTCCGTTTTGGTGCTGGTATGGCTGAGTCGTCGTCAAACAATTGTTGTGACGTTCGAGCCAGAGCAAGATTTACAGCGATTGGGCTTTTGGGGGTTGTTATGGCTGTATACACTGCAAGCCTTTACGTCGACTGCAACTGCATCAATTGCTAATCCCTATCAAGGTCGTGCGCAGAGGTCTCTATCGAAAGCGTGCAGTCGTGCCGACGGTCTTCAGGAGCGTCGCGGCTCCGAGTCGCAATTTCCAGGTCCAGATCCCACCGACAAGCTGTATTGCCAACACTGGTTGTGGTGCAAAGTGAATCCTTTTTTGATCCGCGTCCCGTGTATCCATTCATTAACCCTGATGTGTTGAGTGCATTCGACCGCCTGCGTGAGCAGTCTTGGCAAACAGGTGCGTTGAACGTGCCCGCCTGGGGGGCCAATACGGTTCGGACGGAAAGCGCCTTCTTAACAGGCTTAACACCAGAGCATCTTGGTGTTCATCGCTTTAATCCCTATCACCGCTTTGCTCGAGAAACGCATATTCCGGGGTTGGTGGCCGAGTTAAAGGCGATGGGGTATCGCTGCGTTTGCATCCACCCGTACCCTGCGGGTTTTTACCGACGCAATGAAGTTTATCCGAAGATGGGGTTTGATGCGTTTTACGATATTCAGCACTTTTCACCCGAGCAAAAGTGCGGACAGTACACGAGTGATGAAGCTGTTGCTGACTTTGCGGTCAAATTGTTGGAAAATACAAACGAACAAATGTTTGTCTACATTATTACAATGGAAAATCACGGTCCTTTGCATTTGGAGTCTCAGCCAGAGGGTCCGCTCAGTCGTCTCTATACTGACATTCCCGACACGAATGCATCAAGCGACCTGAGTGTCTATTTAAATCATTTACAAAATGCGGATCGTATGTTGCAGACCTTGCAGAAGGCCTTAATTCAACTGCCCAGACCTGCTGTGCTGGGTTGGTTTGGCGATCACGTACCCATTATGGAGCAGGTGTATGAGCACTATGGATATCCTTCAGGACAAACGGAATACCTTATTTGGCGAACATTCTCTACAGATACGCCACAACAGGCCGATTTAAATGTAGATGAATTGGGTGTTGCATTGCTGGATGCGTTGGTCTGTCGTATTGGGGAATAATTTCAATTTACCTTTTCTCCCTGATTGTTGATAAAATAGAGTTTTTGCTCTACGTTGGAGTTTTTTTGATGAAAAGACGTGTAGCCATAGTCGGATGTTCACTGCGTATACCCGGCACGTCAGCCAATAGTTTCTGGCAGGATTTGTTGGAGAACAAAGACTTAGTCACAGAAGTAGATTCCGATCGTTGGGGCAAAGACAGTTTCTTGCATCCGGACAAGCGCCACCTCGGCAGCAGCTATACCTTTGCCGCGGGGAGTTTAGGGGATGTGTCCGGCTTCGACGCCGCGTTCTTTGGTTTGTCGCCACGTGAAGTCACACACATGGACCCCCAGCAGCGTTTGCTACTGGAAATGAGCTGGGAGGCCATGGAAAGCGCCGGTATTCCGCCATCTTCAATGCGCGGCAGTCAATGCGGTGTTTTTATAGGGATTGCCAGTGTCGACTATGCCTATCGTTACTCTGACGATATGTCGGCCATTGATGCCAATACTGGTACAGGTACCGCCTCCAGCATTGCTGCTAACCGCATCTCCTATTTATTCGACTTGCACGGTCCAAGTATGTCCATGGACACGGCATGTTCATCGTCTTTGGTTGCGTTTCATCAAGCCTGTCGTGCCATTGTCTCTGGCGAAATAGACATGGCGCTGACCGGCGGGATCAGTTTACACCTGCATCCATTTGGTTTTATGGTGTTCTCAAAAGCGACCATGCTTTCCAAAGCAGGCCGATGCCAAGCCTTTGATGAAGCGGGCGATGGGTATGTCCGCTCCGAAGGTGGCGGTGTGTTCCTGTTGAAAGAGTATGAAGCGGCACTGGCCGATGGTGATCCGATTATTGCTGTGGTCGCAGGCACTGCAGCCAATGCCGATGGCAACAAATCAGGCTTAACCATTCCCAACCCGGCGGCACAAATTGCACTCATGCAAAAGGCCTATCAAGAAGCGGGGATTCGTCCCGATCAAATCACCTACCTAGAGGCACACGGCACCGGTACGTCCGTAGGTGATCCGATCGAAACGAGTGCTATCGGTGAGGCGCTGGGTAAGTCGCGTGCGCAACCGCTGCCCATAGGATCGGTTAAGAGTAATGTCGGCCATTTAGAAACGGCATCGGGCGTTGCGGGTCTGGCCAAGGCGCTTTACTCCATTCATCACCGCATAGTGCCTGCAACCATAAGTGTTAAAAATGCCAACCCCAAAATTCTATTTGATGAATGGAATATTGAAGTCGTTACTGAAAACCGTGCGTTGTCTAAAACAGACCCTATTGTCATTGGGATTAACTCCTTTGGATTTGGAGGCGCCAATGCACATGTGATTTTAACCAGCCCGGAATTCGATGCCTCTGAGCCATCTGTGGATGTGGAAGCGGCGGATGCCGAATGTGACACCCCTTTACCGCTCATGTTGTCCGCACGATCTGATGCCGCCTTAAGCGCCATGACGCGGCAATGGGCGGATCACTTGCTTGAGACGCCAGATTCTCTGTACGACTTGGCTTGGACGGCCGCCTTTCGCCGTGAAAAACATTCGAAAGCGCTTCTTGTGTTAGCCTCTTCCAAGGCGGAGGCTGCTCAAAAGTTAACGCAGTTCAACGACGATGCCAGCACTCAATCTGTGTTTACAGGCGAGTGTTTGGCAAATGCACAAGGCCCCGTGTTTGTGTATTCGGGCAATGGTTGTCAGTGGGAAACCATGGGGAAGCATCTGCTGAATGAATCGGCTGTGTTTCGTCTTGCGGTTGAAGAGGTCAATCAGCATTTTCAAACCTACGCCGACTTCTCAATTGTTGAAGAGCTGCAGGGACTCAATGGCAGCGGGCGCTTTGTCAAAACTGAAGTGGCACAGCTACCTTGTTTGCCATTCAGGTTGGGGTGACACGTTTTCTGGAAGAACAGGGTGTTGTGCCTGTTGCCGTCACGGGACATAGCGTGGGCGAAGTGGCGGCGGCTTGGGCCAGTGGAGCCTTGCCATTGGCCGATGCAGTCAAAGTGATTTATTTCCGCAGTGCCTATCAGGGTAAAACAGCCGGTGCTGGGCAAATGACGGCGGTGGCCTGCTCCAGTGAAGACATTCAGCAGTATTTAGACGAGCCACGCTTTAATGCCATTAACCTAGCGGGCATCAACTCCGCCAAGGGTATTACCCTTGCTGGCGACATTGAACAATTAACGTTGCTGGAAGCCGAGCTAAAAGACAAAGGTGTGCGTCTAAAACGCTTGGATCTTGACTATGCATTCCACAGTCAGTTTATGGATGTGATTGAAGAGGGCGTGATTGAAGCGCTGGACAGCATTCAGCCTGGACAGACTCGTGTTCCTTTTTACTCCACAGTCACGGGAGCTGAGCTTGAGGGTTCTGAGCTTAAAGCGGACTACTGGTGGCATAACATTCGCCAACCTGTTCTTTTTAAACCATCCATAGACGCTTTGCTTGAGCAGGGCAATAGCGTGTTTGTTGAAATAGGCGCGCACCCCGTTCTAAGTGGCTACATCAACGAAGGGCTCAGAACCCATCAACGCAAAGGGCTTGTCATTTCGACCTTGTCGCGTGATGATGACCGTTTATATACCTTGCAAAGTGCCTATGCCAAGCTGTTGCTCAGTGGTGCGTTGACGAATTTCTCGCAGACGTTTCCTGTGACAGGACGTTGTGTTGATCTGCCAAGTTATCCTTGGCAGCGCGAGCGCTTTTGGCACCCCGTAACCAGTGAATCCATGGGATTGCTCTATCGTCATTATGAGCACCCCTTGCTTGGCTATCGTTTAAAGCATCACCCTATGTCGTGGGAATCGGAGCTGGATACTCAGCGTCAGCCTTGGCTGGCAGATCACAAGGTTGGCGACGGTGTGCTTTTTCCGGGTGCAGGCTTTGTGGAATTGGCATTGGCGGCGGCTTTGTCAGCTCAAGCGCGTGATGTGTTGGACGTCGAAGAACTGGAAATTCTATCGCCCCTGCTATTGAGCGATCAGCACAGTAAAATGGTGCGTTTGCACCTGCTGTCAGACTCAGGTCAGTTGCGGGTTGAATCGCGTGAGCGTGGCTCAGATGAAGAGTGGAACACCCATCTGCGTGGGCGAGTCATCGCTCAATCACGGGGCTTGTCTTTGGCGATTGAGCGCCTGCATTGCCTTCGCGTGTGCCTGATTTTACGCGAGAAGCCCACCTGCAAGCCGCCAGCTCAATTGGTCTCGATTACGGCCCAGCTTTTCAAGCGGTGCAATCCGGTTGGGTCGATCAGGATCAGGTGATTGGTCGCTTTGATCTGTCGCCTGAGGTGAGAGCGAGTTTGCCTGACTTTGTTTTGCATCCGGGTGTGCTGGATAGCGCGTTCCAGCTCTTTATTCCCCTGCTTAAGCAGCATGCTCAAGAGTATGAAGGCTTGGCCTTTGTGCCGACGCAAGTTGGGCGCATTCAAGTTGCGGTGGAGCATCAAGCAGCTGCCCAGTATTGACGCGTGTTCGACTGTTAAAGCGCTCACCGCACTCTTTATTGGCGCGTGTCGAAATGTTCAACGAGCAGGGCAATGCCTTGGCGGTGTTGCAAGATGTGCGCTTTAAAGCGGTTCCGCTGCGCAAAACCCAACAGCAGGCCGTGAGTTGGCTGAACTACTACCTTACGCCAGCACCTTTGCCGCACATGCGTCAGCCTCTGTCATTGTTGACAGAAGACGTGCTGAACCACTTCAAACAAGGCTGTGAAAAAGCCTTTAGTAAAGATGTGTATGCCACCGATATTGAGCCGCTGCTCGATAGCATGGCCGATGCGATTCTGGGGCAGGTTTTCGAGTCCTACGCCGATGAGCGCGGACATATTCAGGACTGGCCAGATACACCTCTAGCGCAACGCTTGCTCCAGCGTGCCGAAAAGCAAATGTTGCTTGAGAGTACTGAAGAGGGCTGGACGTTGATCACGCCACCTGAAGTGGGGGCCGATGAAATCTGGAATGCGCTGGTGCAAGAATACCCGGCCTATTTCTCGATGACGCATTTAATGGGGCGCTTGAGTCTAGGCTTAGGTGCCTATCTATCAGGTGATGCAGACAGTCGTGAGTTGGAATTGACGCAAGAACGCTACTCCGAATTACTCAAACAAATGCCGGGTTCAGACGCCGTTGATTTGCTGACCACCCAGATTTCGAACTGGTTGGCGGCACAAACCCCCAGTCTTCCCGAAGGTGAGCGCCTGTCGATCATTGAGATGAGTTCAGGGGCGCCCTTGTTTGGTGAAAAAATTGCGAAAATGATCGATTTCAACGTTGCGGATTATGCGTTTGCTTCGTTCCAATCGGATGCCATCAATCAAGCCAACCTGATACTCGAATCTTACCCGCTGACCGATGTTGTGCCTTTAGACGACGGCCAGTCTCGCTTGACGCTGTCACAGGGGCCGCAGTTGGCCATCGTCCACTTGGATGCGATGAATCTGCATGAAGCCCAAGCCCAGCTCAAGCTCTTGAGCGAATCCTTGATGCCCGGTGCCGAACTCTTGGTCATTCATCATCATCCCGCGCTGTGGCTGGATTTTATCTACGGCTTACAAGACGAGTGGTGGATCGACAGTCATCAGTCGCAACAAGCCAGCGCTGAGCAATGGTCTGGCCTCTTGTCTGAAATGGGCTGGGTGGTTGACGGGCGTGTCGATCTTCAACCTATGTCCAGCGGCTGGTTGATGACGCTCTGTCGTTTGTCTGTGGTGCATCCGCAGGTTCAACTGGCAGGGGGCGAATCAAGTGACTCCGACCGTGAAGAAGAGCCAGAAGTGAAGCGCCAATGGTTCTTTATCGAAGACGCTTGTACCGATGAGCACACGGCGCTCGGTTCGGCCCTGGTCGGTGTGATGGAGGCTCACCAGCAATCGGCGGAATCCTTCACCGATATTGAGAGCCTGACACAGCGCGTGACCGAATGCTCTGGAGAAGGTGTGCTGCACTGGGTCTTGATTGCCGAGCCGCACCAGCAGGTGATTGACTGCAGCGTTGCGCGTTGCAGTCAGTTGCTCGATATATTGCGTTTGTCTGAATCCTTGAGCTTGCCGGTCTCCATCTGGGTGGTGACCACGGGCGTGGGCGCAACCTTGCCCGTGGATCAAGCACTCAGCAAGCAAGCCTTTGCTGCATCTGACACCTCATTGGCCAGCGCAATGGTGTGGGGCTTTGTTCGCACCTTAATGAATGAAGTGGGGCAGACACAACTGCGTCTTATCGATGTGCCGAGCATTTCACCTAGCCGTCATATTCTAATGGCATTGGTTGAATCCTTGCTGTATCCAGATGCTGAAAATGAAATTGTCATCAGTCCTTCCGGTGCGCGCTTGGCCACACGCCTGCGTATTGAGCCTCCAACGCTGGGGCTGGCATCAACTCAGTCCAATACGAGTGAGCATGGCGACGCTCTGACCCTGGGCTTTAAGCTCCCGGGTCAGCTGCGCAATTTGGCGTGGCAAACTAAAGCGCTCAGCCCAATGGGACCCAGAGATCTCACCGTCAAAGTTAAGGCGACAGGTCTTAACTTCCGTGATGTAATGTATGCCTTGGGGTTATTGTCTGACGAGGCCATCGAAAACGGCTTCTCGGGTCCAAGTTTAGGGCTTGAATTTTCGGGTTATGTGCTGGATGTGGGCGATGAAGTCACCGAGTTCTCTAAAGGTGATCGTGTTGTGGGCTTTGGGCCGTCCAGCTTTAGTACGACCATTGTGACATCGGCAGATACGCTCTCCATCATGCCTGAGGGCTTGGGATACGAAGCGGCGGCGACGATTCCAACCACCTTCTTCACGGTGTACTATGCCCTCAAACACTTAGCACGTATGGAGCCAGGTGAACGCATCCTGATACATGGTGCTGCTGGTGGTGTTGGCGTAGCGGCGATCCAAATTGCGCTATGGTTAGGTGCTGACATATATGCCACGGTTGGTTCACAAGAGAAGCGTGATTTCTTAACGCTGATGGGCGTCGATAAAATCTATGACTCACGCTCGCTGACTTTTGCCGAAGAAATCCTGGCTGACACCCCAGACGGCAAAGGCGTTGATGTCGTTTTAAACTCTTTGGCAGGCGAGGCCATCAATCAAAACCTGCGAGTGCTTAAGCCCTTTGGACGTTTTCTAGAGCTGGGCAAGCGTGACTTCTACGAAAACACCGCCATTGGGCTGCGTCCTTTCCGCAATAATATCAGCTATTTCGGTATCGATTCCGATCAGCTCATGAAAGAAAAGCCCGCGCTTACGCAACGTCTCTTCCGAGAAATGATGGCACTGTTCGAAGACGGCCAGTTTTTTGCCTTGCCGTACAGCCTGTTTAGTGCAGATCAGGTTGTTGAAGCCTTCCGTTACATGCAGCAAGCCAAGCAGATTGGCAAGGTCATTATTAACTATCCACAGCGGCCCAAGAGCAATGCGCCGTTGCTCAGTCAGCCTGTATCACCGCTGATGTTAAATCCCGATGCAACCTATCTCGTCACGGGTGGTTTGGGTGGTTTTGGCTTGCGAACCGCACAATGGCTGGTTGAAAAGGGCGCGCGGCACCTTGTCCTTTTCAACCGTTCGGGCATCGCGCAAGAAGACGCCTGTGCAACGCTAAAAGCGCTTGAAGCGCAAGGCGTGCAAGTGGTGCGTCGTGCCTGTGATGTTACCCAAAAAGCGGCCATTGAAACGCTCTTATCCGAAATTGAAGCGCACTTGCCGCCTCTAAAAGGGGTGGTGCATGCGGCAACGGTGTTTGAAGATGGTTTGGCGCTCAACCTAACTGAAGCACAAATACGTCAGGTGTTTGAGCCAAAGATGCAGGGCGCGCTGTATTTGCATGAGTTGACACGTAGCCTTGATCTGGATTTGTTTGTGCTGTTTTCATCGGCAACAACCCTGTTCGGTAATCCAGGGCAAAGCAATTATGTTGCGGCCAATCTTGGCTTGGAAGCCTTGGCCAGTCTTCGTGAACAGCAAGGCCTTGCTGCCACTTGTGTTCGCTGGGGGGCAATCGACGACGTGGGCTTTTTAGCCCGCAATGAAAAAATCAAAGAATCCTTGCAAAGCCGCATGGGTGGCGATGCACTTAAGTCAGACGTGGCCTTGTCTATTCTCGACATTCAGCTGCAACGCAACATCACCTTACTGGGTGTCATGGAGCTGGACTGGAGTGCCTTAAATCGCTTCTTACCCACGGCAGACTCACCTAAGTTTAAAGAGGTGGCCGCTTTTGCCGGGGATCTTGATCAGGATGCGGAAGGGCGTGCGTATATAGAGCATTTAATGCACACCCTCTCGCCAGAGGAATTTAAAAGGACCCTTATGGATATGTTAAAAACGGAGTTGAGTAAGATTTTGTTAATTTCAGAAGATAAAATTGACACGGAACGTTCAGTGTATGACATGGGCTTTGACTCGCTTATGGGCGTTGAGCTTATGACAGCCATCGACAATCGGTTCGGGTTGCAGTTGCCCGTTATGGCATTGAGTGAAGCCTCTTCGCTCTCTAAATTAAGCCAAATGCTGATTGACAAGCTTCAGTCCGCCGAAGCAACCAGTGACGATGTGACCCTTGCACAAATGGCGCACAGTCATGGAGTTGATGTTGAAGGGGCGTTGGCTGAATGAAACGTAAAAACTTATCCGGTCAGCTTAAGCAAAAGCTGATCGAGCGATCTATGCAGCGTAAGCTTGAAAACGCGCAAGATGACAGCCAAGGATTGCTCGAAAAGCTCACGCTCTCAGGTAGCCAGCGTCGCTCTCGATTTGTCGACTTTACGCGTCATCCTGCTCATCAGCAAATCACAATTATGCGCGAAGGTGCTCAGCGCTTAGGCGTGAAAGATCCCTTTTTTCGCGTGCATGAAGGTTGCGCAGGTGCCACAACACGCATTGACGGGCGAGAGTGCATTAACTTTGCCAGCTACAATTACTTAGGCCTATCTGGCGATCCGCGTGTCAATCAAGCCGCGATTGAAGCCGTTGAGCGCTACGGAACCTCTGTCTCTGCCAGTCGAATGGTGGCGGGCGAGCGTCCTATCCATCAAGCCTTAGAGAGCGAAATAGCGGACACCTATGGGGTCGATGATGCTGTAGCGTTCGTCAGTGGCCACGCCACTAACGTATCGAGCATTGGCTTTTTAATGGGGCCAAAAGACCTCATAGTGCATGATGAGTACATCCACAACAGCAGTGTGGTGGGTGCCCAGCTGGCCGGATCAAAGCGGATTGCCTTTAAGCACAATGATATGCGCTCGCTTGCCGATATTTTAGAAGCGCAGCGTCCACACTTCGAGCGGGTGTTAATCATTGTCGAAGGGCTGTACAGCATGGACGGCGATTTTCCTGATTTGCCAGAACTGGTGAGCTTAAAAAATCGCTATGATGCTTGGCTAATGGTGGATGAGGCTCACTCCTTCGGCGTGATGGGCTCAACCGGTATGGGTCTGCGTGAACATTTCGGCTTGCCGGGGCACGTGGTGGACATCTGGATGGGGACGTTTAGTAAAACCCTTGCGGGCTGTGGTGGCTATATTGCAGGCAGTCAAGCCTTGATTGATATGCTGAAAACCCTATCACCTGGTTTTTTATACAGTGTGGGTTTGCCAGCCCAAGTCGCGGCCCCCGTCTTGGCCAGTTTGCAAATTCTGCGGCAAGAACCTGAGCGAATTGTCAAGCTTAAGCTGATCTCGGATTACTTCTTAGACAAAGCCAAGTCTAAAGGATTCGATACAGGCCATAGCTTGGGGTGGGCCGTGGTGCCAATTTTGACGGGCAGCTCGTTAAAAGCAGGGCAGCTCTCGGTTGAGCTGTTTGATCGCGGTATCAATGTGCAACCGATTTTATACCCAGCGGTGCCTGAAAAAAGCGCACGTTTGCGATTCTTTTTAAGTTCGCAGCATAGCTACGAGCAAATTGACTATACATTAAACAATTTGTCTAAAATTTGGCAGTAATTAAACGATTGAATCAATTTTTACTAGCCGCAAAGTCTGAATAGGGTTACCATTTCGTTGCAGTTTTGCTGAGAGAGAATAAGAAAAGTCTTATTTAGCGAAGGTAACCCCTAAGGAATACACGGGAGACAAGGTCATAATGGTTTCAATCTCTTCAGCTCATACCAAGGCATTGGTCTTGGGCTCATTTGTTTTTTTATTGAGTGCATGTGCTCAGTTCCCACAAACGCCTCAACACGACGCTGCACACAGTACCCGCACGGTTTTGTCACCCTCTGTTTACCCCCCGTTACCAGCTGATATCAGTCAATATTTTTCAGACAGCCTTCAGGCATCCTTGATCGCTTTGCCCACGTCACCTTGGGGAAGTAATGTCGAAATCGAACTGCAAGATGCCTATTTTGCTGCCAATGGTCGCTTATGCCGGGCTTTCTTCGTTCGTGATATATCGGGCCAAGCCTCAGAGCGCTTGGCATGCCAAACCTCGGCTAAGCAGTGGCAAGAAGTGCGGCCAGTAACTCGAATTTTAAATACGTCAAGCCATGGATAACCTATCGCCATCGCGCCTAGAGAAACGGATTATGTTGCGTAAAACTTTTCAACGTGTTGTTCTGATCAGTAGTGTGCTTATGAGTGCTTGGGCAGGTGCCCAAAGCCTAACCGACTCCGGTATTTTACCCTCGGGTGACCGTGCCATTGCCGTGCCCGAGCGGGTAGAGGAACAAACCCGTAGCCAGTGGAACACTGGCACCTACGGTCCGATACCTCCTAGCACTATCACTGGTGAAATTCGCCCCTTTGGTTCACATTTGTTTACGGGCGGTTTTAGTGGGCTGCGCTCCGATGGCCTTAATGATGACTACGTGATAGCGCCGGGCGACCAAGTCACTTTGCGTGTCTGGGGTGCCATTGAGCTCGAACGTGTATTGCCCGTTGATGCTCAAGGCAACATTTTTATTCCATCTATTGGCCCCATCAGTGTTAAGGGACTTAGCAACAGTCAACTGAACGGGCGCGTCAAGTCGGCTATCCTTAGTGTTTACCCTGAGAATGTGAACGTCTACACCAACCTGCAGGGCGTACAGCCAGTTGCCGTGTTTGTTGCTGGATATGTGACACATCCGGGGCGTTACGCAGGCACACCCAATGACTCCTTATTGTACTTTTTAGACCAAGCGGGCGGTATTGACGATCAACTGGGCAGTTACCGTCGTGTGAAAGTGCTGCGCCAGAATAAAGTCATCGCTGAAGCGGATCTGTACGACTTTTTAATTGAAGGCAAGCTGGTTCGGCCACAATTTAAAGACGGCGACACCATCTTGATTGAAGAGCGTGGCCCGAGTGTGACGGTGACGGGTGATGTTCAACGTGAATACCATTATGAATTAAACCCCTCTGACTTATCCGGTGAAGCTTTATTACGCCTTGCGCGTCTTAAATCCGGTGTGTCGCATGTGTTATTAAGAGGCGGACGTACTCAGGGCCCGATTTCGGTGTATTACGATATTAGCGAGTTTCCGCAGCAACGTTTGCAAAGTGGGGATGAGTTATTGTTTAGCGCGGATCAACGTGACGAAACAATCGTGGTCCAGCTCGAAGGCAGTTTTTACGGCCCTTCACGTTATGCTTTGCCAAAAGATGCTCGCTTGCATGAACTGCTGAGCGCCGTTGCGGTGCCGCAAACCCTAACCGATGTCAATAGCGTGTCTTTGCGTCGTGTGAGTGTGGCCGAGCGGCAAAAGCAATCCTTGCTGGATAGCCTCAACCGCTTAGAAGCGACCTATTTAGGTGCCTCTTCATCGACAGCTCAAGAAGCACAGATTCGGGTGACGGAGTCTGAGTTGATTTCGCGCTTTGTGCAAAAAGCCTCGCAGGTTGAGCCAACAGGGCGCTTAGTTGTCGCGCGTAACGATCAAATCAGTGATATACGCCTGCAAGATGGCGACATCATCACACTGCCAGAATACAGTGATGCCGTGTTAATTAGCGGTGAAGTGCGCGTGCCTCAATCTGTTGTCTTTACACCGGGATTAACGGCCTACGAGTACATTGAGGGGGCCGGTGGCTTTACCCAGCATGCGGACATGAACCAAGTGCTGGTGATCCGCCAAAACGGTGAAGTCGTGGAAGCTCGGAACATTGTTTTGCGTGCAGGTGACGAGATTCTTGTTCTGCCGAAAGTGCCTGTTAAGAATCTGCAGTTGGCCTCTGTTATCAGCCAAATTGTGTTTAATATGGCCGCTGTTGCAAAAGTGGTGTTGGACCTGTAAACCCATCGGAATTTGAAGACGTCAGTGCTGGCTGACGTCTTTGTTGTAAAAGGGAGCCAGTTGTGAAAAAACGTACGCCTTGGCAAGTGACGAGAGCGGTTTGGTACGCCATGTTTATGCGCGAGGCCGTCGCACGCACCATGGCTGACCGTATGGCGTGGTTTTGGATGTTGGCTGAGCCGATTCTGTTTGTATCTATCATGATTTTCGTGCGAACAGTCATCCTTGGGCGTAGCCGTATGCTTTACAATGCTGACTTTGTGCCTTGGCTAATTGTTGGTTTGCTTGGATTCTTTCTATTCAGAGAAAATATGATGCGCTCGTTAGGAGCGGTTGAAGCAAACAGTGGGCTATTCGCGTATCGTCAAGTTAAACCTGTGGATTCAGTACTGGTGCGTTGCTTTTTAGAGGGAATTCTAAAAAGCTTTATTCTGGTGCTGTTTATCTTGGGTGGTTATCTCTTAGATTTAAAACTCATTCCCGATCTAGCTTTAGAAGCCATGTTTGCTTGGGTTTCCTTATGGTTGCTGGGGCTCGGCATAGGTCTAGTGGTGTCTGCTCTTGCAGGTCTTGTGGCTGAAGTGGGGATTATCGTTAAACTTTTATCTTTCCCACTGATGATTTTGTCGGGAGTTATACTTCCCGTTACTATGCTTCCACATTTTCTTCAGCCGTATGTGCTAATGAATCCAATCGCTCATGGAATCGAAGTTCTTCGTCTCGGTTTTTTTGAGCACTATGTTACCTTGCCAGGTATTAACCTCTTGTACCTTTGGTACTGGATCATTGGCAGCATCGCTCTTGGCTTGCTGTTGCACATCCGTTTTGAAATGAGGTTAAAAGCACAATGATTAAAATCCATAAAATGTGGAAGCGCTATCACCACCACATCGCCAATGATTGGATTTTAAAAGATGTGAATCTCCTTATTCCCAAAAAAGTCAGTGTGGGTCTTATCGGCCATAACGGTGCAGGGAAATCGACGTTGCTGCGTTTAATTGCGGGCATGGATACACCGACACGTGGCAATATTTGGCGCAAATGCAGCGTGTCTTGGCCCATAGGCTTATCCGGTGGTTTCAAACCCTCCATGACCGGACGTCAGAATGTCAAATTTGTAGCCAGAGTGATGGGCGGGGACGATGACGAAATTCAACGCGTTATCGCCTTTGTGCAAGATTTTGCCGAGATCGGTAAGTCTTTTGACGAGCCTGTGCAAACCTATTCATCGGGGATGCAAGCGCGTTTACGCTTTGGCTTGTCACTGGCATTTGATTTCGACGTGTATTTGTCTGACGAAGCAACGGCCGTGGGGGACAAAGCCTTTAAAGCAAAAGCCACCAAGGCTTTTAAAAAACGGGTGGGCAAGTCCAGCTTGATAATTGTTTCGCACAGCGAAGGGATCATCAAAGACTTATGTCAAGCCGGGGTGTGGGTACACGAAGGTCAAGCGCATTGGTATGAAGACGTCAACGACGCGTTAAATGATTACACCGACAGTTTAAAAAATCGCACAATTAAGGTTCCGACAGCATCATGAGTGATTCTTCCGTTTACAAGGGCGTTCGTTTGGCAAGGCATCAACAGGGTAAGCTTAATCCCGTTAGCTTGCAGGCCATAAAGCGCTACCCACATTGGTTCTTAGCCATCGTCTTGTCCATTATTGTCGGTTTGTATTGGAACCTGGTGGCCACCCATCGCTATGTGTCGGAAGCCAACGTGGTATTAGAAAGCCCACAATTAGCCGCCCCAACACTCACCTTTCAATCCTTGATTGGCGGCGGTGGGGCTCAAGGGCGTGGTGATATGCTCCTGCTGAGAGATCATTTGTTGTCCGTGGATATGTTAAATAAGCTGCAAGCACAACTGGACGTTCGTGCTCACTATTCTGGCCAAGGTGGCCACTCCATTGACTGGTTAAGCCGAATGCGTCGAGCTGATTTACCGATGGAAGACTTTCATAAATACTTTAAAAAGCGAGTGTCTGTTGAATTAGACGATTACGCGCAGGTGTTGCGTGTGCGGGTTGAGGCCTTTGATGCAGAAACGGCACAAAGTATTGCTCAACTCTTATTGGCGGAAGGCGAGCAGCACATGAACAACATGGGCCAACGCCTTGCGCAAGAGCAAATTCGGTTTTTAGAAGTACAAGTGAATGAGTTGAGCGAGCGTTTTGATGAAGCCTTGGGCGTCTTAATTGATTATCAAAACCAAAGTGGTTTAGTGTCACCCCAGGGTACAGTTGAAAGTATTAATGCAGTGGTCGCAGGGTTAGAGTCACAGTTAGCCAACCTACAAGCACGTCGCAATGCACTTTTAAGCTTCCAAAGCGCAAGATCACCCGAAGTGGTTCGGGTGGACAGTGAAATACAAGCATTGAATCAGCAAATCAATCAAGAGCGTGCGCGTATGGCGCAGGCATCAGGTGGGGCATTGAATACCATTTCGTCTGAATACCAGTTGTTGGAGATGAAAACGCAGTTTGCGAAAGAAAGTTACGCAGGGGCATTGGCAGCCTTAGAGAACACTCGAATTGATGCGGCGCGCAAGCTCAAACAGATTTCAGTCCTGCAAAGCCCAAGTTTGGCTGAATACGCAATAGAGCCCAGACGCGTGTATAACACGGCTGTCTTTGCAATTATTGCGTTGTTCTTAGCCATTATTACGCAAATGCTGGTGTTGATCATTAAAGATCATTTGGATTAACCCGTTTAACCTTGGCTGTCTGTCGCAGCCTGTTTGACATCGACAGATCCTTTCCCGAGGTTGTTGCTGAACTGTCAGTACCGCGACCGGGCGGTAGCGTACCAAATCTATACCGAACTTTTGTCAAAGTGCTCAAAATGGAAATCCTATGCAAAATATAAAACTAGATCAGTCAATAAAAACGGTTGTTCATCTAGGAGCAGGGTACTGCTCTGAGCTTGCCTTTTATCAGGATTCAAAAATTGAGCGAATCATTTTGGTTGAAGGGGATACTGAGATTGCTCAAGAGTTAAGAGAAAACTATCAAACTATTCCATCCGTTGAAGTGGTAGAAGCTGTTGTTGATGTAGATGCTAATACAAAACCTTTCTTTGTCTTTTCATTAAGTGAGTTGAACAGCGTAAGGAGAGCGACAAGCCTTACTGAGTTTTTTCCAAGTGTACGACAGCTCAGCAGCGTGGAAAAAAACGTTCAGGACATTAATACTTTAGTTCAAAACCTTAAAATAAGTGAAGGTGCTTTGTTAGTTGTCGATTTGCCTGGTATTAGTTTAGACGTTCTTACACATCTTGAGGTACACGATCAATTATCCGTCTTTACTCAAGTTTGTGTACATGCGAATAGATCCGCTCTGTATGAGAGTGAGTCTACGGCTGATGAGCTCAAGAGTTGGATGGAAGAGCAAGGGTTTGTTATTGAGGCTAAAGATGAAAACACAGACTTTGATCGACCTGTGTTTGTTTTTCAACGTAGCGCTTTGTTTATTAAGAATAAAGAGTTGCAGGAAGTAAATACTAATTTGATAAAGAAAGTCGCTGAGCAGTCTGATCTTCTATGTACTGAACGCCAAGAAAAAGCAGATTTGTCTAATAAGCTTAATGAAGAACAAGAAAAATTTTCTACGTTACTTGCAGATCATTCAGCGTTGTCAAAGCGGAAAGAAAGTTTGGATGATGCCGTTAGTCAGCTTACAGAACAGCTAAGTCAACTGAAAAGTGAGTTAGATGCGACGATACTTAAGAAGAATGAAGACATTGATCAATTAAAGAAAAAGATCGTAGATTTAGAGTCTATTCATTCGTCAGTTTCATCTGCACTCGATGATTTAAAAGTAGAACATGCTGCTCAGGCTGATCTTTTGTCTACTGAGCGTGAACAAAAAGCAGACTTGGCTAATCAACTTAAGGAAGAGCAATCTAAGCTCGCTGCGTTATTCGCAGATAATTCGGTTTTATCAAAACAGAATGAAAGTTTGGATGCTACTGTTAGTCAGCTTACAGAACAGCTAAGTCAAGTGAAAAGTGAGTTAGATGCGACGACACTAAAGAAGAATGAAGAAGTTGATCAATTAAAGAAAAAGATCGTAGATTTAGAGTCTATTCATTCGTCAGTTTCATCTGCACTCGATGAATTAAAAGTAGAACATGCTGCTCAGGCTGATCTTTTGTCTACTGAGCGTGAACAAAAAGCAGATTTGACTAAGCAACTTAAGGAAGAGCAATCTAAGCTTGCTGCGTTACTCGCAGATAACTCGGTATTATCTAAACAGAATGAAACTTTGGATGCTGCTGCTAGTCAGCTTACAGAGCAGCTCAGCCAAGTAAAAAATGAGTTAGAAAAGTCTGCACTTAAAAATAATGAAGACGTAAAACAATTAAAAATCCAGATTGAAAATAATCATGCTCAAAGAAATACTGAAGTTGAAGGGTTAAAAAAACAGATATCAGAGCTATTTGTTGATCTAGATACAAAAAAATTAGCTATAGTTGGGCTTGAAAAAAATATTAGTGATCAAGTCCTAGTGTTACAAAGTGAAAAAAAATCGAAAGTCGAATTGCAAGAAACCTTAAAGAAAATACAAGCTGACTCTGAAAAAAAACTATCAGATCAAAAAGAAGCTTATACTAAAATTAAAGATGAGTTGGATAAGACAAAAGCAAAGCTTGATGAAACGCACCAGTACTTTATTAATCGTCGAAAACAGGCCGAAGAAGGGGAAGTTAAAATTAAAGAGCTTTCTGTTATAAATGCATCTCTACAGAAAGAGCTTGATCATGCAAAGACCTTAATAGAGAACGAAGCCACCGCGAAAAAAAACTTGGATTTGTTGGAGTCTAAACTTGTAGATCTGCTAACCAAGCAAAGTGAGCAAATTAATCAAAATACCAATGCGCTTGGACAACATGTCACCCGAATGGTTACGAACTCATCAAAGCAGATTGAGTCATTTGTGGGTTTGCAGAGTTACTTTGCAAATGATGGTCAGCCTTTAGTACTTCAAAATACAGGGCTGTCCTCGGATTTGGCTTTGTATCTAACTGAAAAAATACATTCAACGAATTTTGATTGTATTTTGCAATTTGGTACAGGTGCAACCACCCTGTTACTTGCCAAGGCGCTTCGTAAACAGAAATTCCAAAAATCTGAAAATCATAAGCTAGTTGTTCACGATCAGTTAGACATGGAAAAGTTAGATACTTTGCCAAGGCATATCATCTGTTTTGAACATGATAAAAAACAGACATCACAGCTTCAGACTGATCTAAATAACAGCTCATTTCATAATCTAGTAGACCTTAATTTTAGTCCGCTGGTTGATTATAGACATAAAGGTGAAGATTTCTTGTTTTACGATTGTAAAGCAAAGTTGCAACATCTTGCCCATGTTTTTAGCCAGCGAACTGCAAAGTTTCTTGTGTTAGTTGAAGGGCCAAATACACTTGATGGCTGTCTATCACGCTACCCCGTTTTAACGCACTTACTCAAATACCTGTCTGCTCATCAGTTGCAAATACTAATTGTTGATAAAGACAATAGTTTCAATGCAGAAACTGAAAAGCGTTGGGACGAGTTGCTGGAAAAAAGAGAGTTGGTGTTTAGTAAAAAGAGGCTAGCACTTACTACGAATACTCTCTTACTAAATATAAATGTTTAATATGGAAATAATCATGGGGACTTTGATTAAATTAGCAGTTGAAAACTTCAAACAAGGAAACTATCAACAGGCAAAAGAGTATTACCAAAAAGCCAGTGTGGCCTATGGTGAAGAGCTCTTTAAAGAAAATATTATTATTTGTGAACGCTATTTATCATTAGATACGTCTTGTGCCATATCTACTGATCAAAAATCTGTGACAATTTCTGAAAAAACACAGTTAATTCAGACACAAGCATTACTCGAGTACTATTACACGCAGTGTCAGGAACTTCAACACAAACTTATGGATGTTAAGTGAAATGCAAACCCCTAAAAAAATACTGACTGTTTTTGGTACACGACCAGAAGCGATTAAAATGGCCCCCTTAGCCTTGCAATTAGCGGCTGATGAGCGTTTTGACGCCAAAGTCTGTGTGACTGCACAACATAGAGAAATGCTTGATCAGGTTTTAGAACTGTTTGAATTAAAACCTGATTTTGATCTTAATTTAATGAAGCCCGGGCAGGATTTAACGGATATTACAACGGGTATTCTACAAGGACTTAAACAGGTTTTTTTAGATTTTAAACCTGATGTTGTTCTTGTTCATGGTGACACTGCCACGACTTTCGCCACCACTTTAGCAGCTTACTATCAGCAAATTGCTGTTGGTCACGTGGAAGCGGGGTTAAGAACTGGCAATATTTATTCGCCCTGGCCTGAAGAAGGTAATCGCAAACTAACGGGTGCACTTGCTAATATTCATTTTGCTCCTACGTCAACGTCAAAGCAAAACTTGCTTAATGAAGGTGTCAGTCCCGAGTGTGTTCATGTTACCGGCAATACGGTGATTGATGCGCTTTTCGAAGTTATTGAAAAGCTTAAGAGCAATGCGACCCTTTCCAGTCAGTTCAATACTCAATTTGAATTTTTAGACTCTTCAAAAAAATTGATATTGGTTACAGGCCATCGTCGAGAAAGTTTCGGAGGTGGATTTGAGCGGATCTGTCAGGCACTTGCTAACACGGCGATAAGTCATCCAGATGTTGAAATCGTTTACCCAGTTCACTTAAATCCTAATGTACAAGAGCCCGTCAATCGTTTATTGGCAGGTATTGATAACATTCATTTGATCGACCCTTTAGATTATTTACCCTTTGTGTATTTAATGAACCAAGCTCACATCATTCTCACTGACTCAGGTGGAATTCAGGAAGAGGCGCCATCTTTAGGAAAGCCTGTGTTGGTTATGCGAGATACCACTGAAAGGCCTGAGGCGGTTGAAGCGGGCACTGTTAAATTGGTCGGAACAGATTCTGATGTGATTACTCAGGAACTGACTCGTCTTTTACGTGACCAAGATGCTTACAATACAATGAGTTTTGCTCACAATCCGTATGGTGATGGTCAAGCATGCCTTCGTATACGCGATTATCTTGCAAGTCTTTAATTTTTACTTTACAAAAGGAATTCTAAATGAGTTTTAAAACAATTTCAGTCGTGGGTCTTGGATATATCGGTTTACCAACAGCGGCTGTGTTTGCATCTAGAAAACAACCTGTTATAGGGGTCGATGTTAATCAACATGCTGTTGACACAATCAACAAGGGTGAAATACACATCGTTGAACCTGAGTTGGATATAGTTGTCCGTGCAGCTGTATCTCAAGGGTTTTTAAAAGCTGTTACAAAACCTGAACCTGCTGATGCTTTTATGTTGCAGTGCCTACACCTTTTATTCACGACACTGAAGGTGATAGCCATAAAGCCGATTTGAGTTATATCGAAGCCGCCAGTAAGGCGATCGCACCCGTATTAAAATCAGGCGATCTTGTTGTTTTAGAGTCAACCAGTCCCGTTGGTGCAACGGAGCAAATGGCCGCATGGCTAGCGGAGGCTCGTCCTGATCTAACTTTTCCACAAACACATGGTGAGTCATCGGATATCCGAATTGCGCATTGTCCAGAGCGTGTTTTGCCGGGGCATGTGATACGTGAACTTGTTGAAAATGATCGAGTGATCGGCGGCTTGACGTCCAAGTGTTCACAGCGCGCAGTTGAACTGTATAAAATTATCGTTGAAGGTGAATGTGTCGTTACTAACGCTCGCACTGCTGAAATGGCAAAGTTAACGGAAAATAGTTTCCGAGATGTCAATATTGCATTTGCGAATGAGCTTTCAACTATTTGTCATGAGCTAAATATTAATGTTTGGGAGCTTATCGCTCTCGCTAATCGTCATCCTCGTGTGAGTATTCTGCAGCCGGGTGCAGGTGTTGGTGGGCACTGTATAGCCGTAGATCCATGGTTCATTGTTGACTCATGCCCAGAGCATGCTCGTCTGATTAAAACTGCCAGAATAGTCAACGATGATAAGCCTAAGTGGGTACTAGAGCAGATTAAACAGCAACTCGATCAAATACATCAAAATAAACCCAATGTATCGAGAGCCTCAATCAAGGTTGCCTGTTTGGGCATTGCGTTTAAGCCGGATATCGATGACCTGCGTGAGAGTCCTGCTATGGGCATTGCAGAGCAAGTGTCGGCCTTAGGCTGCCAGCTGATGATTGTTGAGCCGAACATACATCAATTACCTAAAACACTCGCTCAATCAGCTTCTTTAGTTTCCCTTGATGAAGCGCTAGTCCAAGCTGATGTTGTTGCCGTTCTTGTTAAACATAAACCCTTTATTGAAAACACGGCAAAACTGATCAATTTAGCTCATATAATTGATGCTGTTGGTTTACTTAACACAAAATAAATGATGATCCGCAGGCATCGGTTAGATGCCTGCACTAAGGAATACCCTGAGGTCTTTTGTAATATGGATGCGCTTCTTCAGCTTGCACAGCAGTGTGCTCAGCAGTCAGCAGTAAATTTTCTTCCAATTCACAACCGTGTTGCATACGTTGTCAGTCACGGTCAAAGCTACGCAAGCAATGGCTATGCAATCAGAACTCAAGCCGTGGCGAAGGCGCTTAACGAACATGGCTTTGAGGTGCTATGTTTTGTTAAGCCTGGTCGCCCGTGGGAGTTGAATAAAGATATTACAAAAGACATCGCACCAGAAGTGATAGTTGATGGTGTGCGCTATATCCACAGTCGCTTGTGGGAAAAAGCACATAATGCACAAAAACAGTTTGAAAAGAGTGTTGAAAAGTTCGTTGAACTTTTTCAAGTGTATCGTCCTAGCGTTGTCTTAGCGGCTTCAAATTGGATAGTAGGACTGCCTGCTTGGGTTGCAGCAAAGCGTCTTGGTATTCCATTTCACAACGAGGTGCGTGGTTTTTGGGAACTTTCGCGTGATGCACGCGAGCCCGGATATGCAGATACAGAAGAGTATCTAATTGAAAAGGAGCGAGATACGTTTGTTTCGATGCAGGCAGAATCTGTTTTTACGCTCAATAATGCCATGAAGCATGAACTTATTGGTCGTGGAGTGGATGCTGAAAAAATTCATTTAGTGCCAAATGGCGTGAGTGAGTTACCTGAGATTAAGAGTATAGATCAGGCACTGATAAAACAGTTAGGGATAGAACAGCAGGAAAAAGTTGTTGGATATATTGGAAGTTTTAGTGCTTACGAAGGTCTTGAGACATTACTAGATGCATGTGCTAAATTGATTCAACAGGGAGAGAAACTCAAACTTTTACTTGTCGGCGATGATCAACCCTTAACAGTCAAGTTGGCAGATACCGGCAAACCAAAAACACTGTCTGATCAGCCTTGGGTGATTCAAGTGGGGCGCGTGCCTCATGAACAAGTGGGTGATTACTATGCTTTAGTTGATGCGATAGTCATACCACGTAAGAAGTTAAAAGTGTGTAATATTGTCCCTCCGATGAAAGTCGTTGAGGTACTTACATATGGAAAGCCTTTACTTGTATCTGATGTTGAAGCGCTTATGGAATATGCAGATAAATATCATCATATTCATTCATTTAAGGTTGATAACAGTGAAAGCTTGTCAATAGAGCTTAAAAAACTATTGAATATGGCTGCGCCAAAACCTGTATCCTTACGGATGTCATATAATCTAGAAACACTCATTGCTAAGTTAGCAGGGAAAACGCTGCTGGGTGCAGCTACCAATCAACGACTTGGAAAATCCGCCACGATCGATTTAAACACGGCGACCTACAAAACTGCAAGTGAACTCTTTTATAAGCAGGGTAACCTAAACGAAACTCTTGAAATCCTTGATCATCTTATCGCCAATAATGTCAAGTTCGATAAGACGCAGCGCGACTTTCATGAATTTGTAAAAGGTTTAGCAAGACTTCAACAGGGGTGGAAGTTACCTTCAAGACAACCTAACGCGGGTCTAATGACACGACGTAAGCATTTGCTTTATTGTTTACATCAATCTGTACCTCATGCAACAAACGGTTATTCAACGCGTTCTCATGGTATTGCTGTTGGTCTAAAAGAATCGGGTTGGAAAGTCAACGCAGCAACTCGCACAGGTTTTCCTTGGGATGCGAATATCAATGTGGCAGGAAAAGGCTACCATCTTGAAGAGGTTGATGGCATTACTTATACCGCCTGTGCGGGGTGGAGCCTCGCTAAAACACCATTGGACCGTTATTTAGCAGAAACTGCAGACCACTTCTTGAGGGAAGCGCAAACCTCGGGTGCAGAGGTAATAGTCGCTGCATCCAACCATATTACTGCACTTCCTGCACTTATGGCTGCCAGGCGTTTAGGACTCCCGTTTGTTTATGAAGTCAGAGGCCTTTGGGAAGTTACTCAAGCCTCGACACAACCAGAGTGGATGGATTCAGATCGCTATCATTTGATGAAATCATTGGAATCACTGACATCACGTGAAGCTGATTTAGTCATTACGCTTACAGAAGAGTTAGCCGATGAACTGGTTGCTCGTGGAACATCAAGGGATCGTATCCAAGTCGTCCCTAATGCCGTAGATGCAGATAGATTTAAACCCACAGCGGCTGATCCTGAACTACTTAAGCAGCTAAATATAAAACCAAATGTTCCTGTCATAGGTTATGCAGGCAGTGCCGTGGCTTACGAGGGTTTAGAATTACTTCTAGAAGCCTTAGCAGAGCTTAAGAAAGCGGAGATTGAGTTCTGTTTTGTGTTAGTAGGTGATGGGAAAGTTATCGATCTTGTTAAGGCTAAGGCAAAAGCGCTTGAAATCGAAAGTGAATGTCGCTTTACGGGCAGAATTCCATTTGATCAAGTGCCTAACTATTTGGCGTGCATGGATATTATGCCTATTCCTAGACTCTCGTCTGCGGTCACTGAAATGGTATCCCCACTTAAGCCCCTAGAAGCCATGGCGATGGCAAAGGCAGTGGTGCTTTCAAATGTATCACCGCATAAAGTATTTGCGGGCAACAATGAACGCGGTCGGTTGTTCCAGAAAGATAGCGTTGCATCCTTAACTGAACTTTTAAAAGAGTTAATCGCCAATCCGAATGAGCGTGAGCGGTTAGGTCAAGCCGCCCGTCAATGGATAGAAAAAGAGCGTACTTGGAATCAAGTCACTAGTCATTACAGCTCTTTCATTAATAGGTTGTTGCATCAACAAGCTAAGTCAAGATCACAACGAACAACTCAATGTAAAACCCTAGGTCAGATCACCATAGGTTTGATTGCAGATCAATTCACGACTGATACTTTAGCCAGTGCCGTTAAAGTGGTTAGACTATCACCAGATAACTGGCAACAAGAGCTTTCACAGCAACCGATTGATGCCATGTTCGTTGAATCTGCATGGAAGGGTAATGATTGGGAGTGGCATAAAAAAGTTGGATACTACAGTGATGAAGAGTTTGCACCACTAGCAGCTTTGTTAACCTATTGTCGCAAGCAAGGTATCCCTTCACTGTTTTGGAACAAAGAAGACCCAGTTCATTTCGATCGTTTCCGTAAAGCTGCTAGTATGTGTGATCATGTATTTACCACGGATAGCCGTCGTATTATTCCTTATTTGGCTACACCGAATGCCATCACGCAAACAGCAAGCAGCTGTCCTTTCTATGCATCACCGAAAATTCATAACTTGCTACCATCTAGAAGGCCATGGCAGCAAACGGCCGCATATGGGGGCACTTACTACGGTAAACGCTACCCAGAGCGCACCGAATACATGGATAAAATCATGAGTGCAGCAGCGCCTCTAGGATTGACAATTTATGATCGACAACATGATGATCCTGAATCTCCTTACAAATATCCGGGCGGCTTAGGAGGTTATGTTGCAGGAAGCTTATCTTATGAAGAGATGATTCAAGCCTATAAATCGCATCCTGTCCAAATTAATGTTAACTCGGTACTTGATTCACCTACCATGTTCTCGCGCAGAGTGGTGGAAACTGCAGCCTGTGGTTCACCTATGATCTCAGGTCCAGCATTGGGCATGAATCGTTATTTAGAGAATGCAGGCCATGTTATACAAACTGAAAGCGAAGCAGCTCAGGCATTAGAGAATCTAATGCAGCACCCTGCCTATCGTTGGCGTGTAGCATTAAAAGGTGCTAGAGCAATCATGCGTGCGCATACCACTGAGCTTCGTCTTGCTCAAATGCTCAGAACAGCGGGTATGGTGATTGATGCACCGCAACCTCCAAAGATAAACCTAGTATCTGATGAAATAACACAAACGGCTGTCAAGTGCATATTACAACAAACGCTACGACCATTCGCTGTGTTTGCACATCAATGGTTAGAAGGCACAAAAGTTGAGTTACAAGCAGCGGGTATTAAATGTTGCGATATAAGAGATACCTCGACTCCCCCTAACAGTCTTTGGCTTTACGCAAATCCTAGAGCCTTAGAAAACTTAGAAGAAGAGGATTTAGAGGATCTCGCATGGCCAACAACTTACACCCAACATGCTCGTTTAGGATTTATAAGAGACACAAGTCTTAAAGATCAACAATGGCCTGGTGTTGCCTTAGAAGAAAACGAGATAGATACAGGCTTACAGTTATTGCAACTGCAATCATCTGTTGAGCTGGAAAACATAGGCGCTTGGGCAGAAAAACAATCAACCCTAGCCATTAGAAAACCAACACGCTTGCATGAAACTGCACCAAATGTAACACCAAAGAAAACGGTTGTGATTGCAGGTCATGACCTTAAATTTATCAAACCCTTCTACCCTTATTTTACAAATGCAGGTTTTAGGGTGTTGTTAGATTTTTGGACAGGTCATAACCAACATAATGAAGACGCGAGTAAACGACTCATCAAACAAGCAGATACCGTGTTTTGTGAATGGACACTAGGTAATGCGATTTGGTACGGCAAGTATAAGTTACCAATGCAGAAGTTAGTCGGCCGTTTGCATGCACAAGAGATTCGTAGTGTGCTGTTCGATAAGGTACCCTTTGAGGTATTCGATACGGTGATCTTTGTAGGCCCCCATATGCTTCGCAATGCCAAGAAACGTAATCCTGCCCTTAAGAAAAACGGTGTGGTGATCTATAACGGCGTAGATATCAATTCCCTGCAGGCTGTGCAGCGAAAGCCAACTAACTCCAAGGTGATTGGTCTGGTAGGCATGGTGCCTCAAAGCAAGCGACTTGATCGCGCGCTTGATATCCTCAGGGAGCTGCGCCAAGAAGATGACGGCTACACCCTGCGGGTAAAGGGTAAGCGACCGGAGGACTACCCTTGGATGGCTCAGCGTACCGAAGAGATGGCCTGGTATGAAGCACAATATCGTCGTTTGGAAGAGGATGCGGATCTTAAAGGAGCAGTGTTCTTTGATGGCCACGGCGACGATATGCCCGAGTGGTATGTGGGTATCAATTACATTCTTTCCGTCAGTGACCATGAAAGTTTTCATCTTGCTATTGCAGAAGGGGGGGCAGCAGGTTGTACGCCTATCTCACTATCTTGGGAAGGCGCGGATGAGATTTACCCCAAAGAATGGGTGTATTCGAATGCTTCACATGCTGCGCAAGGGATAAAAGCAAGGCTTGGCGTTCAGACTCAAGTGGCCCAGTACATCAAGGTAAAATTTGATATTCAAAAAATAGCTAAAGAACTAATCGAATTTTTTGAATGATGCTTTTTTATGTGGATTTTTTATGACATCTCCAATTAAGATTTTTATTTTTGGTAGCTGCGTTTCGAGAGATTTTATAGAGATTTCTGGCGCAAAAAACTTTAAGCTAGTTGAGTATTATGCACGGTCAAGTTTTGCGTCGATAAATGCTAAGCCAATAAAAGATGAACAATTGCTTAGTAAAATAGATTCAAAGTGGCAGCGATTAATGGTTGCAAGAGATCTCCATAAAAACATTTTTAATGATCTGTTAAAAAATAATTATGATACGATACTTATAGATCTTATTGATGAAAGATTTAATTTAGCTAAAATTGATGGTAGTTTCTGCACAATATCTACAGAATATAAAAAAAATCAAGAAAAAAAATTTAATGCGATCTCATTTGACTCAGAAGAAAAATTTGAGCATTGGAAGCTTGGGTTTGAGAAGTTTATAAAGACACTAGAAAGCATTGGTGCTGTTAATAAATTAAGAGTAAATAGAGTCTGGTGGGTTGATCAAATAGATAGAGGAAATCTTTTTTCAGAAGAAATCTCTGCTTACATACAGCGAAATAATAAAATGCTGGATAGAATGTATGCTTATATAGCAAAATTTATAAATATAAACCAGTTCTTAGATTATCCTAGAGATGTTTTAGTTTCTGCAAGCAATCACAAGTGGGGAGTTCAGCCTTTTCATTATGTTGATGATTTTTATAATTATACTAAAAAAAGCCTTGAAATAAGTTTGCTAAGTAAAATTGAAATGCCTATAAATCAAAACTCAGGTAAAGTTTTCCCAGATCTATTTAGTGCTTATAAGGCATTAAAAATTGGTGTGTTTTTTATAAATAGGGATGGAGTGATGTATCCGTTTAAATGGGATATGTCCGCTGGTATTGAATACCCGATTGTGTTTTTTACCCCAGGCAGAACTATTCGTGGTAAACCAACTCCTATTTTTCAACGATCTAAATACTTTGATGCGCTTGAAGGGTATAACTGTGTTTCTTGCTTTGATCCTACCTTATTTAAAGATGATGAAATAAATTTGGCTTGGTTTCAGGGCGAGAAAAAAAAGTTTTATGCGCTTGAGCTTGCTAAGTTATGGCAGGAATTTGTAATTAAGTTAAAAATAAACACTGGTAAGATTCTTTATTTCGGTACAAGTGGAGGTGGTATACCAGGTTTCTATCTTGCTAAAAGTACACCAAACTCTAATCTCTTTATGTCTAATGTTCAAACTGATGTAAGAGATTATGATCCAAGAGCACTTATTAAGTTAGTTCAAGTGGCTTTTGGTGGTGATATGAAATATGTCGAAAATGCGAGTGATAATCAAAATAGATTTAGCATAAATGGCCATAGTGGTCCATTTAATTTGATCTATGCCCAGAATAAAGCAGATGTTTTCCATTATGAAAGGCATTATAAAAGATGGCGTAGTGAAACGAGTCTATCATTCTTCAAAAGTGTAAAATTTATTGAATATGATGATCCAGACACTGGTCACGCCCCTCTTGATGCTAAATCTGAAATTCAAATAATTAAAGGGATTCTTGAAAATAAAACGTACGATTTCATTTTTCCCAATGCTAAAATAGAGCTAATGTGTTGTAGTTAAATATAGTGTTAGTTAGGGCTTGTGTAGAACTTTTTGGATGGTTTTTACATTAGATTTAGTTTTATTTTCTTTGTGTGGACGCTTGTTCATCGATGAATGTAGTAGGTTAACTATAATTTTTTATAACTATATTTTTCGATCTCTATTTTTATTTTCAGCTGTGCTTGATTTTTCATTTTCAATGAATCTAAGTTTCTTAGTGGAAGTCAAGATTTATTTAATGATGTGAGTATGCTTTTTTAATTTTTGGTTGTCTGAGTCAAAACCAATTTATGATTTTGTATAAAACTGTATCTTATAAATTCTCGAAATTTATACTTTTCTTGGTTTGATATTCATAATAATTTTAAATTTCCTTCTGTAACAAATTTAGTTTAATTGTGTTGTCGGAAATCTATAAATTAGAAGATAATTGTAAACGATGTGTTATGTGTTGGCTGAAGAAGTATGGGTTGTCAAAATTTCCATCTATTTTGTTGAGGAAACAGAAGTATGAAGCTTGGTGAACACTTTATTAATATTCTGGGTGGCTTAGATTCTGTTCCAAGTATTCAGTATCTCTGGAAAGAAGCACAGGAATATGTAGTAAAAAATGACGTGAGGATGATTAAAAAATATCAGAATCTAATTCTTGTTTTACATAATTCATTCGTTTCTCCTGAAACAAAAATGGGCGATGGTGTAAGCTTTGGATATGGTGGTATTGGTGTTGTATTACATAAAAATTGTGTGATCGGGAATGGTGTCAGCATTTCTCAAAACGTGACGTTGGGAGGAACCCCAGGATCAGTATCTAAAGATGAAAGTGGTAAAAACTTCTTTGTACCGATCGTGAAAGATAATTGTTACATAGCCTGTGGTTCTAAGGTGTTGGGGGTAGTTGTGTTAGAGAAGTTTACTGTTATTGGTGCGAATTCTGTTGTGTTATCCAATACCGAACCATTTTCAGTGTATGTTGGTAATCCAGCAAGAAAGGTAAAAAATATAAGAAAAGAAAATTGCTTAAAATACCGCGGCTTCTTTCGTTCTCTTCAGTTGCTAAATGACATTGAATATACTTTGTTGTTTCCTAGCTGAGGATCTTTTATTAATTATTAATTTAAGTCGGCGGGAATTTTGTTATTGTTGTTTTTTGAGCGGATGAAATATGCTTGCGTAGTTGAGTTAATTTGGCAATTATAATTAAAAATTATAGCATTCCTTGGTGTTTTTGCTTGATTAATTCTTTTTGAAGTTAATGGACATTTTATTTTATTATGAATTTAAGAAAATTAGAGGATGCAGAGCTAAAGCTCTGCATCCAAGATAAACTGCAGTTGTTCTCAAACCAATCAACCAACAAAGATCTTGGCGAGAAGTTGGTTGTCAACAAGCAGCTTGAGTTGGCACCTTTTAAGGCGGTCAAATTTCAGGGCTGGTGTAACTGGGAGCAAAACCCACTTAACAACCGCAGTTGGCAGTGGCGTCTCAATTGGCTGTCGTTTCTGTCTTACCTCATGGCTTACCATCGTGCCTCTGGCGATGAGGCGGTGCTGGACTCGGCCCGCGAGGCGATTCAGTCATGGTTAGATACCTACCTAGAAACTGATACTAGCTATCCATTTGAGTTTATCTGGCATGACCATGCAACAGCATTACGTGCAGAGCAATTGATTTTCTTTTTATATTACTGTCGTGAATCTGCTTCTGAGTGGGCGAATAGACATGCTGGTTTTTTAATCTACATTGAGCAGGCATTACTAGTTCATGGTCAGTGGCTTGCTAAGGATAGTTTTTATTCTGAGCACACGAATCATGGGCTTGAACAGGCACGGGTTCTGCTTTTGCTGGGCACTGTCTATGATGGTGAACAGGCACAGCAGTGGCAGCAGATTGCCATACAGAGAATTAAAAGTGAATTAGAATTTGCCTTTACATTTGAAGGCGTTCACGTTGAGAATAGCCCTGCCTATCATATATTCGTCTTTAAGGTATTTCTTGGAATAATTAAAGATTATCCAGAAGAGGTCTTAGGTGATCTTGCTGAACAGTTTAATCAATTTTCTGCGAAAGCACTTAGTTTTGTAACCAATATATTGCGTCCAGATGGAAGGCTTCCACCAATAGGTGATACAGAACAGCTACCAACATCTGATGCATATAAAGAGATGTTTGGGCATCGTTTAGAGTACCAGTATTTTCTTTACTCACTTACACAAGGCAAACAAGGTGTCAAACCGCCAATACTTAACAAAGTCTACCCTAGGTCTGGTTACGCAATATTTCGTAATGAATGGCCGGCTAAAGAACACTATCAAAAAGCCTTTCATCTAATTGTGAAAGTGGGTTGTTCCAGTCGTTATCATCATCAGCAAGATGAAGGTCACATTAGTTTGTATGCCGGTGGTGAAGATTGGCTGATCGACTCTGGTTTATATAACTACATTAATAACGATCCAGTTCGTAAGTATATGCGTGGTCGTCCTGGTCATAATGTTCCAATCATATCTCATGCAAGCTATTCGAAGGAGTTTGAGCATCGTTTATCTGCTTGGAAGGTGTCTGAGTTTTCGGAGTCAGATACCAAACCAAATATAAAAATGCAACTTGATGTGCTCACACCTGTTTTTCATGAACGAAATGTTACTTTTGATTCACAAAATAAACTGGTTGAAGTTCAAGATAAAATTTTAGCTGACGATGAGCAGTCTAGGAATATAACTCTGCAATGGCATTTCCCAAAAGACAAAACTTTGTCGATCAATAACAATCAAGTACTGGTTACCAGTGATACAGGTAATCAGTTAGCTATCGAGTTTGAAGGTGATACGCCGGATGATCTTTCTGTAGTCTCCGGCCGTAAGGAGGATCGTGTATTTAGCTGTATCTCTTATAAAGCCAATCAAGTTGAACCTAGTCAACTCCTTAGAGTGGTTTTTAAGGAGCGAAATCAGCTAAATGTGACTACACGCTTCCATTTTGATATGGCGGATATGTACACCATTCCACTGCAAGTACATGATCAAATACCTTTATATTCCTTAGAACAACTTTTAGGAGCTACCAATAATGATGAACCTATATTAACTTCCGTTTTATTAGGTGATTCGCCGGCATGCTTGGCACTTGCAAAAGTACACCGTAATCAAGGTATAGGACATTTGCAATTAATAGTGAATGAGAAAAAATCATGTGACCATATACTGAAAATCTTAGAGACGAACTACCTTACAACATGGGTGAAATGCCATGTTGTGCAGATTTCAAAGCAGCCGCCTATTACGATTGATAAAAAAGTTTTATCAGGTGTTGAAGGGGTGGGAAGGTTAGTTGTTACAGATTCTGGTTTCAATGAGAAAAATTTGACAACAGTGTTACTCACTATGCTACCTATGCTAGTCAAACGTATGACAAAATCTGGTGAGGTGTGGATCAGTGTGGAACTTTCAGATCAGTTAAAAAGTCTGTGTGCCGCTCTTGCAAAAAATCGAGGTTTGAAAGTTTTCTTTTTCTATGGCGTGAGTGGTTTTTAAGGTGGTGTTCTATGATTGCTGATGACAAAAATAATCCTAAAATTGAAGCTGATGATAAAGGCTTGACTGATCTAGTAGTAGCAGATACTGAGTGCAATGATAATGAGGATGATCTTGCAATACGTTTGCAGTGTTTAACTATTGAATTTGCGCGAGAAAGAGCTTTGTTATCAGAAAAGATTAGCCAACTTCAAGAAGAAAATGACCAGCTTAAATTTCGAATTGAAGAGCTAATCTGTTCAAGTGATGTAAATTCTATAAAAAGCCCTTTAAGGGTTGATGCAACTAGACATCCTGAACATCTTTTAGGGTTAGATTTTTCTATACCTTCTGATTCTGATTCTTAGTCTTGTTTATCTGAAAGTTCAAACAGTTTCTTAAAGAATCCACTATAATCCTATCGCTTCTTCAGTTTAGATCAAACAAACACCCGTAACTCTGACATTACATAAGATTACAGTATTATTAAAACTATTTTTCTATTTTATTATAATTAGGCTCATCATGTCCAATGTTGAAAGTTGCATAAGGCTATGCATCGAAAATAAAATTTATACTATTGTTATGCCTGATTATGAAGTGGATTATATTCAGAGTACAATTTACGAAAGCAAAAGGCCTTATGAGTATGAAATGCTACAAGTTATTAAAAAGGGGCTTTCCGATAATGATTTGTTTGTAGATGTTGGTGCTAATATTGGTAATCACTCATTGTATTTAGCCTCAGTAGCAGGTTGTAAGGTGGTTGCATTCGAACCAAATAAGCGCTTGTATGAACCGTTTTGTAAAAGTGTAGAATTAAATAGCTTAAATGATCGGGTTAAAGTTTTTAATATCGGGCTTGGTCAAGCTGTATCTAAAGCAAAACTTATTAATCTTGATGATAGGAATCTTGGCGCACAATCATTACAAATCTCCGAAACAGGTAAATGTGATATTTCAGTTTATCCATTGGATCAAATTTCATTTGATGCGAGAATTACAGTTCTAAAGATTGATGTGGAAGGAATGGAATTTGAGGTATTAATGGGGGCGAAATCTAAAATCTTAACAGATAAACCCTTACTTATAGTTGAGGCAGCCGACACCAATGCTTTCGATAAAATACGAGGTTTTGTTGAGGAATGTAATTACGTCTATTGCCATTCTTTTAATGGAACACCAACACATTTTTTTATACATCAAGATGAAATCAAAGACTCTCCATGGAAATTTTTGTTTTTTGATAATGCAAAATCATTTTATCAAATGCGGCATTATCATAAAAAACTTAAAAAAGCTGTTAATGTTTTAAGACAATTAAAAGTTAAAGGTTGGTAAGCACCTTAACAAAGCTTTGAAGCGACCAACACAAACAAAGGATAGAAAATGCAGTATTTTGGCACCGACGGTATCCGTGGCTTTGTAGGCCAATTCCCCATGACACCAGACTTTATCATGAAGCTTGGATGGGCTGCGGGCAAAGTTTTAGGGGCAGAGGGTACACAAGAAATTCTAATTGGCAAAGATACGCGCGCCAGTGGTTATATGATCGAATCTGCGCTGGAGTCGGGTTTATCCGCAGCGGGTGTCAATATCGCTCTAGCAGGCCCTTTACCCACACCAGCAGTGGCTTACTTAACCTCTACCTTCCGTGCGGATGCTGGGGTGGTAATTAGTGCGTCACACAATCCTTATTACGATAACGGTATTAAGTTTTTCTCTAACGAGGGATCAAAGTTATCGGATGCACAGCAACAAGCGATTGAGAAGATGCTGCAACATGCACTTGAGCATGGCATAGAGTGTGTGGCATCGGAACATTTAGGCAAAGCTCGCCGTATCGAAGACGCCGCTGGGCGCTATATCGAATACTGTAAGCGCAGTTTCCCGAGCCATTTACAACTGACGGGCTTAAAAATCGTTGTGGACAGTGCTAATGGCGCCGCTTATAAGATTGCTGCTAAGGTGTACCGTGAGCTGGGTGCCCAAGTTATCAGTATTCATGATCAACCAAATGGTATCAATATCAATGCGCAGTGTGGCGCAACCTCATTATCCAGTCTTGTTGAGGCGGTGAAGAATCATCAAGCGGATATCGGCCTTGCTGTTGACGGTGATGCAGACCGTATTATGCTAGTCGACCATACTGGAGCTGTTGTAGACGGTGATGAGATTCTCTGGATACTGGCTCGGGATGCCCAAAGAAAGGGGTATGAGGGGGGAGTTGTGGGCACGCTGATGGCAAATTTTGGTTTAGAGTTGGCATTGCAATCACTTAAGATTCCGTTTGTCCGTGCCAATGTAGGTGATCGTTATGTGATGGAGCAGCTAAGTAAAACAGGCTGGCGTATTGGAGGCGAGGGGTCTGGTCATATTCTTTTGCTAGATTATGCTCAAACAGGTGATGCAATAGTGGCATCGCTGCGTGTATTGGCATTAATGGTTGAGCAACAAGCCTCTTTAGCGGTTTTGAAGCAAGGTATGCAAAAACTGCCTCAAGTATTAATTAACGTAAAATACCAAGACACCGGTATTAATCCTCTCGACACACGCCCTATGCGTGAACGGTTAGTGAGTATTGAGAATCGTTTAGGTCAAAATGGGCGAGTGCTATTAAGAAAGTCAGGTACAGAGCCTTTGATTCGAGTAATGGTCGAGGCGACCTGCAGAGAAACAGCACAAGACTGCGCTGAAGCGTTGGTTGAAATGTTAGTGTAATGTAAAGCTGTTTCATTTTTATACTTGATGTGTTTTCTAAAGGAATTTAAACATGTGCGGAATTGTTGCGGCCAATGCATCGGTCGACAGTATTGATTTTTTAATCAGTGGATTGAAACAACTAGAGTATCGTGGATATGACTCAGCGGGTTTAGCGGTACTAGGTGAAAGAGAACCTCAGCGGTTTAGAGCGCTGGGGCGTGTTGCAGAATTAGAAGCATTAACCAAGCACAAAAAGCTGAGGGGGCTTTAGGCATAGCCCATACACGCTGGGCAACTCATGGTGTTCCTGCCGAGCGTAATGCGCATCCGCATATCTCTGGTAAACTGGCCTTAGTGCATAACGGTATCATCGAAAACTATGCGGAATTAAAAACGCAACTTCAAGCCTTAGGTTATGAGTTTACTTCGGATACGGATACTGAAACTGTCGCGCATCTAATCGAGTATCAATTAAAATCCCATCCAGATCTATTGATGGCTGTTCAAGTGGCCTTAACTCAAGTGAAGGGTGCTTATGCATTGGCCATTATTCATCAAGATTTTCCTGATCAACTGATCGTGGCACGTGAAGGGTCTCCCTTAATGCTCGGAATCGCTGATAATGGCATCTATGCCGCTTCTGATGCGTCTGCTTTGATCAGTGTGACTCGTCGTTTGATCTATTTGGAGAACGGTGACATTGTTCGTATTCAGCAAAACCTGCTTGAGATCCATGATGCGAAGGGCAAAACAGTCGAGCGCCCAGAAACCTTGTCACAGCTTTCAGCAAGTGCAGTAGAGTTGGGACCATACCAGCACTTTATGCAAAAAGAGATGTTCGAACAGCCACAAGCGTTAGGCAATACCTTAGAAATGCTCAGTGGTATGGCGCAGCTAGATCCGGGTTTATTTGGCGCTCAGGCGGCTGACATCTTTTCTCAGGTTGATTCTGTGTTAATTGTTGCCTGTGGAACATCAAGTTATGCCGGTATGACTGCTAAATACTGGATTGAGGACTTAGTTGGCATTCCCTGTAGTGTTGAAATTGCCAGCGAGTACCGTTACCGAAAGACCGTAGTGAATCCTAATCAGTTAGTGGTTGTAATCTCACAATCCGGTGAAACGGCTGATACGTTAGCGGCTTTACAAGAGGCCAAAGCGCTTGGTCATAAATTTACCTTAGCAATCTGTAATGTTCCTGAATCTGCTATCGTGCGTGAAACGGCGTTACGCTTCATTACCCGAGCGGGTCCAGAAATAGGCGTTGCATCCACTAAAGCTTTTACTACACAATTGGCAACGTTGTTTGTATTAACCTTAGTTTTAGCAAAGCAACATGGGCGTTTGTGCGCTGACTCAGAACAACAATACTTACAAGAGTTGCTGCACTTGCCTCTCGCCGTTGAAAAAGTATTGGCATTAGAGCCAGAAATTAAAAACTGGTCCGGGCATTTTGCTGATAAACACCACGCATTATTTTTAGGGCGTGGGTATCACTATCCGATTGCATTAGAAGGAGCATTAAAGCTAAAGGAAATTTCATACATTCATGCTGAGGCCTATCCAGCAGGTGAGTTGAAACATGGGCCTTTAGCACTTGTAGATGCCAACATGCCTGTTGTAATCGTTGCGCCTAATGACAGCTTGCTTGATAAACTAAAAGCCAACATGCAAGAGGTGAGTGCCCGTGGCGGTGTTCTCTATGTGTTTGCAGATGCAGATACGGCAATAGACTCCAGTGAAGGGGTAGTAGTTTTAAAAATGCCGGAGCACTATGGGCTTTTGTCGCCAGTGTTGCATGTTGTGGCTCTTCAGCTCTTGGCTTATCATGTCGCTTTAGTAAAAGGAACAGATGTCGACAAACCTCGTAATTTAGCTAAAAGCGTCACCGTCGAGTGAGTCAGTGTTTGCAGGGAATTTAATATGTCATTAGAAGTGATTATTTTAGCGGCGGGTAAAGGCAGTCGTATGCAATCAGCCTTGCCGAAAGTACTTCATCCTCTCAAGAGTAAACCCTTGATACAATGGGTTATAGAGAGCGCAAAAAAACTAAATCCACGCCAAATTCACCTTGTTGTTGGCTATGGTGCCGATCAAGTTAAAGCAGTTGTCAAGGATGAAGGTATTCAGTTTGCGTCACAACACGAGCAATTAGGAACAGGTCATGCAGTTGCTCAAGCGATGCCTCTGGTCAATGAACACAGTCAGGCTTTAATTCTGTATGGTGATGTCCCACTCATTTCTGCGATCACACTTAATCAGTTGCTCACATGCGCGACTGTGCCGAGTGTTGGGTTGTTAACCGTCGTCTTGGATAATCCGAAAGGATATGGACGAGTCCTTAGAAATAGCAGCGGCGAAGTGGTTGCGATTGTAGAGGAAAAAGATGCGAATGACGAACAGAAGTTAGTACGTGAGGTCAATACCGGAATCATGACTTTACCTGCGAGTTTGCTCAAGTCCTGGTTGCCAAAACTATCGGCAAATAATGCTCAAGGAGAGTATTATTTAACAGATATCATCTCAATTGCTAAAGAGCAGGGTATACCTATTCACGCTCAGCAGGCCTTATCAGCGGAAGAGGTCGAGGGTGTCAATACGCTTGAGCAGTTGGCAAGTCTTGAGCAGCGGCTGGATGATTAAATCTTTGCTACCAGTAATGCCTTGTAATTAAATGAAAAATGAGTTTTAAAATGACAAAATGTAGCTTTTCTGAAGGGAATTTGTATTATAGACAGGGTGAGTACACGAAAGCATTGAACAGCTACACTCAATCTGTCATTGAGCTTCCATCCTTTAAATACTCATATACTAACTTCTCGTTTGCTGCGATGAGATCAAATGTGCGTGCAGACGATATACATTTGCTTTTGCGGAGTATGTATTCTTTTCCTATAGATCTTGAAAATGACTATGCGCTTATTAAAAAGTCAAAATTAGTCAATGGGAAATGGTACAGAGAGGAATATAGAGAGTTTTTACCAAAGGGGGTTGATCCAATCCTACACTATATGGTCATTGGTTGGCGGCTTGGATTTAACCCATGTAAGCGTTTTGATACAATTTTTTATTTACAGAACTACGCCTTAGATGTAAATCAGAATCCTCTGGTTCATTATTTGAAAGAAGGTAAACGAAAGGGATATAAAATTAAGGGGGCTGAATCAAACCTTACCAATAATTTATCTGTTCAATTATGGAATGGACACTCTATTTCGGCTTTAAAAGAGCTTGAAAAAGTATATAAGGATACAGATTCAAAAGAAGAGTCGCGCTGGTGGGCAATGTGGCACACAGCACGTTGGTTGTATTTTTGTGGGGAAATAGAGAAGGCATTAGAATTTGCTTGCGAAATGCAGGGGTTAGTTTCCGCAAACAAATCTCGTAAGGAAACAGTATATCTTAGCTTTTTTTGCCTCATGAGCTTAGGGCGTCCTAAAGACGCGTATCAAGTACTTAAAGCGTATATTGATTTGCACCCTAAGGATGCAGATGCTCATTTTGCATTGTCAAATTCTTTGGATCGTGATATTGACCGACTGGAAATGATCAACCACGCATTATCGATTCATGGGTTTAGTAAAATACGTATTAAGGATGAAACTAAGCCATTATCTATTGCAAACGTTCGAGGTGAACCTCTTCCAGTAATTAAAGGAAGTAAGAAAGTCTCAATAATCATGCCTATATACAGTGCAGGCGAGCAAGTGCGCATTGCAATTGAGTCCTTGCTCGAGCAATCGTATGACAATATTGAGATTATTGCGGTTGATGATTGCTCTCCAGATAACACATTTGAGATTCTTAAGGCTTTAGAGAAAGAAGACCCTCGCATTAAAGCCATACAGCCGCCAGTGAATGGTGGTGCTTATGCTGCGCGTAACTTTGGTTTAAAGTTTGCTACTGGGGAGCTCTTAACAACGCACGATAGTGATGACTGGTCCCACCCACAAAAAATAGCAACACAAGTTGCGTTCTTGGAAACGCATCCCGAAGTTAAGGGTTGCTCTGCACATTGGATTCGAGCTCAGCAAAACCTCCTGTTTACACAGAATTGGCGCCCTAATAACTGTTTAACCCACTGGAGTCAGTCTTCTTTTATGTTTCATAGAGATGTATTAGACACGATTGGTGAATGGGATCATGTTCGCATAGGTGGTGATACAGAATATATTTGGAGAATGCAGGCCCACTACGGCAAAAAAGCCTTTGCAAAGATTTTTGATGATACCCCTCTTGCGTTTGCGCTTGATGAGGAGTCCTCCTTGACGCGTACTAAGGCAACTCATGTTAGAACAGTTTACTTTGGGCTTCGACATATATATCGAGAAATTTGTGCTTGGTGGCATGCATCAAATGAAAAATTAAATATCAATGATGCAAAAAAAAATCGGGCATTTCCAGCTCCTCGTAGTATGTTTGAGAGATCTGATGACCCATTAAAATTCGATATTGTGATTGCAGGTGATTTTTCACGGTTGGAGGACTGCAAAAAAGTAGTGAAACACTTAGCTACAAACCCCAAGCAAAAAGTTGCCCTTTTTCATTGGCCTAGCTTCCATAAAGCTCCAGAGTCCTTGTGCACACTTTACTTTGAGCAACTTGAACAGGGTAAAGTTGAGCCCGTTGTCATGGGACAAATTGTTGAGTGTAATGAGTATAGAATAACAGATAAAAGTCTGATTGATTACCCACTTGATGGGTATCCTGATTTTATTGGATTCAAAATGTGGGGTGTTATTTGAGCAAAAATCGGGTTGATGAACTTTTATCCGCACTAGCACGAGCGGATGAAAGGCTAAAGATTGAGAAGGAACAGAAAAGCATCATATCGAATCAAATTGCTACTGCTGTTCAGCATCTATCGAGTGATGTACGTAGATCTGTATTAGAAGAAATGGTCGCTTTACTAAGGATTGATGAGCTAACAGAGAAAAATACAAGGCTATTAAGTCAAAATAAAATTCCCTTAAAAAATGCATCGTCATTTCAACAGCTGCTTGTTCAAGCAACTCGCAGAAGACAATTGTTTGATTTTCAGCCAGAATGGAAACTGAATAATAAGCGACATGCATATGAATTTATTGACAAGCTAGGAGTGAAAAGACCAAAGACCTATGCATACAATCAACCGATTAATAAAATAGTACCTATTAATGGATCGGTTTTAAAACCTGAAAATGGCTCATCTAGTCATGGGGTTTTTATTTTTGATGAATTAGGTGGTGTTTTTGAAGTGCGAACAGGAGAAAGTTTTTCTTCGGTTCAGAATGCTTTAGATAAAGCCACGGATTTGATGAAAAGTGGTATTATTAAAAAAGATTCTTGGTTGTTAGAAGAGTTTATTGGTGATTTTGATGAAGGTGCATTAGTTCCACCCGTGGATTTAAAATTTTACTGTTTTTACGGTGAAGTCGGGTTTGTTCTAGAGGTTGAAAGGGCTAATGAAACTCGATATTGCGAGTGGATGCCAGATGGCAGCCTAGCGAGCACAGGTCGTTATAAAGATAAATCTTTTATTGGTAGTGGTTTTAGTGCCAGACATTTAGAAACGGCGAAGCATATCAGTAAAGAAATTCTGACACCGTTTATGCGAATTGATTTTATAAAGAGCAGAAAAGATTTTGCTTTTGGCGAATTTACTCCCAGACCTGGTCAGTTTTCATCTTTTAATCAGGAATTTGATAGATACTTAGGAGAGTGTTACTTGTCTGCTGAAGCAAGACTTTTTTCATACTTCTATAAAAACAGTAAAGTTAAGAGCTGAAAATGGAAAATGACAGTTTTGTTCTGATAGAAGAAGAGCTTTCTAAAATCCGAAATTCTTTTAAGGAAATTGATTCTCATATAAAAAGAATGGCCAAGTCAGGTGATTATGATAGCCTTAATAGTCTTAGGAAAAGGATTAAAAGGCTAAGCATAGTGCCTCCGGTTTCACATTCGTTTACTGTTGTGTTGAATGATTTGTTCTCTAAGTCATTCAAATTCCAAAGAATAGTTAATAGTAGTCTTATGGCCTCAATGGTCAGTAGTAGAAATAGAATTAATAGTAAAGCTGGTGGTAAAGATTTCTGTGCTGAACTGGGCTGTCGCTTACCAAAAACATACCTTACAAATGCTTCATACAGTGACGTCAGAAAATTTGATTTTTCTGTCATTAAGAATGGGTTTGTACTTAAGCCAGTTTTTGGAGCACAATCAAAAAATGTGCATGGTCTTTTGCAAAATAAAAGTGGAGTTGTTAAAGATGTTTTTTCGGGAAAGACTTTTAGCTCAATTGATCATGCATTGACTAGCATTGCTCAAAACTCACCGTCTGGTCTTAAGTGGGAAGTTGAAGAGCTTATTTTAAATAGCGAAGGCGACTGTTCTTATGATGTTAAGTTTTATACTTTTTATGGGAAAGTTGTTTTGGTGCTCCAAGTAAATCGTTGGGAGAAGAGAAGAGAGGACGTTTTCTTTGATAGAAATGGCAATTTGGTGCAGGCTAAAATATCCCGTTATTATAGATCAGATGGGAAAATAGTGAATCCACTTTTCAACGAGAGAGATATAGAACTAGTTGAAAAGCTAAGCACAGAGATTCCATTTCCTTTTTGTAGGATTGACTTTTTAGCCGGTAGAGAAGGTCTTTATTTCGGTGAGCTTACCTTCAATGCAGGGGGGCAGGTAGTTTCTACGATGAGTGGGATAAAGTCTTAGGTGAAGAGTTTGTGTTAGCTAAAAATAGATTGATTTTAGATCTACTAAATAACAAAGAATTTAAGACCTACAAAAAAATTTCTAAGTAAGGCTCGGAGATGCTGGATGTGAATATTCTTTTTATCGGTGGTAGTAATCTAGTTATACGAGATGGCTTGTCTGAAATGATACCCAAATCTTTAATGTCATCTGGTGTTGATGTTAAGAATGTATATAACATCGCTGTTGGCGCTACTACTTGTCTATTTGGTCTTGAGAATACACATCTCTTTGGGAAAAAGAATATCGATGTTATCTTTATAGAGTATGGTATTAATGATCTTCCTCTTTTTTCTAATGATAGAAAATTATGGGAGTACTCATTTTCCGCGTTGCTAGAATGTGTACGCAACAAGTACCCAAAGGCTCTAGTTGTAACAATTTTGCTTGGTCGTCGCAAAGAACGATTCTGGAAGAACCAATCGCTTATGCATGATAAAATGAAGCTTTTAACATCAAAGTATGGCGGTTTATCTGTCGATGTTGATAGCATGCTTAAAAGTAAGGCTGGCATTGTAGCCGCGTTCGATGATTTTTATCTAGATGATAGTCATTATAGTAGTCCATCTGTTACTAGCTATATATCACAACAAGTAGTATCTGAAATGTTGTTGGCACAATCAGTGAACTTTTTTTCTGATTCAATCAATGTAGCTATTGATCCACTTCCACGTCTTGATATCAGTAGCATTTCGGGGGAGATTAAATGCTTCGAAAATACAAGGTTTATGCAGAAAACCTCAATTCTAAATAAGAATGATAGCACAGTTGTACGTGTGAGAGGTATACCGGTAGGAGTTTCCTTTATTTCTGAGTATGAGTCTTGCTCGCTTTTAATAGAGGTTGATGGCTATAAGAAAATAATAAATACTAAAAGAAAAAAATCCTCTTTGGGGCGCTTTAGTTTTATTCTTAAGCACATCCCCTTGTATGGTTTTTTATCAAAAGATCTTGAAATAAATCGATGCTATGAAGTCAAACTGTCAGCGGTTGATATAAATAGTCCTGATTGGGATGATTCAATAATACAAAGCACTTATGGTATGGAGCCTGCGGACCATTCCACAAGTGGAAAAGTTTTCTTGTCACACATTACTTCGTGCTCTGGTACTAGGATTAATAAATGAATTGGGTAATAAAGACTATTAAGGATGAGAGATCATTTCAAAAATGGGGTGTTCCATCTGAGTTTTCTTCATTAAACAGTTTCGAAGATGCTGGTTGTATTGCAACGGGTGTCTATTCTATATATGAGCGTGGGGCACTAATAGACATTAATCTTGATGTTCAGAGTGGAAAACCGCTGTTAGTGTTTTTCAATGGCGCCCAAAAAAGAGATGTTGGTTTAAAGCTTCCTATCTTTTCAGGTTTAGGTGTTGCACCAAAGGGATTAGTTACAAGGCTTTCAATTAATGATCCTTGCTTGTATATGTCTGATGATATGAATATGGCATGGTATGTGGGAAGTAAGCATTATTCATTACAAAATGATATAATCCCACGTATCATTGATAAAATTATCACGGTTACTAATGCATCAAGCGTAATCTTTGTAGGCGGGTCCGCTGGAGGGGCAGCAAGTCTTTTTTACGCGAGGGCTTATCCAAATTCTTTCTGTATAACATCAAATCCGCAAACAAATATTCTTGACTATCATAGACCACACGTTAATAGGTTTTTAAAGAACTGTTTTGGTGTTGATAATGTTTCTATGGTTAAAAATAACCCCCGATTGATTGGTAGTCATGTTCTAAATATCAGGAAACATTACGGTGGTAGTGTTGTGAATCCTACTATTTACCTTCAGAATCTTCCCGATGAGCATCATGTAGAAAGGCACTATAAGCCATTCATGAAATCTCTTAAAGTAAAGATTCCTGATTCAGTTGGCACATATCAATTAAATAATAATCTTTTAGTCCACATTGGTGACTGGGGTAAAGGGCATAAAAGTGCTCCCCGTGATTTCTGGGCAGATATGATCCTGAAGGTTGTTGAAAAACAGGGTGAATGGATTGATATGTTTAAGAATGGTCGGAGTCCTGAGTTTTTATAAATTTTGTTTTTAGAATTATTATTTTCTCAGTTGTTGAGATTTTTTAAGATTGTTTCTCAATAATTGATTTTCTATTTTTATATTTTAAAGTGATTAAGAAATGAATAATATTAATATTGCCATTGCTGGTACTGGTTATGTAGGTTTGTCAAATGCTATGTTGCTTTCACAGCATCATAATGTTGTAGCAGTAGATATAGTGCCTGAGAAAGTAGAAATGCTTAATAATAGGATTTCTCCCATCGAGGATGCGGAAATATCTGACTTTCTTGCAAATCGAACCTTAAATTTTTTTGCGACCCTTGATAAAGAGTTGGCATATAAAAATGCTGATTTTGTTGTGATTGCAACCCCTACTGATTACGATCCAGAGACAAATTATTTTAATACTAAAAGTGTTGAGTCTGTCATACAGGATGTAATGTCAATAAACCCTAGTGCAGTAATGGTTATTAAATCAACTGTTCCTGTCGGTTATACATCGAATGCACGTGAAAAATTTAATTGCCCTAATTTAATATTCTCTCCTGAGTTTTTACGTGAAGGTAAAGCCTTGTATGACAATCTTTATCCATCACGTATTATTGTAGGTGAACAATCTGAGCGTGCACAGATCTTTGCTGGCTTGCTTCAAGAGGGGGCAGTTAAGAAAGATGCACCGATTTTATTTACAGACAGTACTGAAGCAGAAGCAATTAAGTTATTCTCAAATACGTATTTGGCAATGCGTGTATCCTACTTTAATGAGCTTGACACTTATGCAGCTGAGCACGGGTTGGACTCGCGTCAAATTATAGAGGGTGTTGGTTTAGATCCAAGAATAGGTGGACACTACAACAATCCAAGTTTTGGCTACGGTGGTTACTGTCTACCTAAGGATACTAAGCAACTTCTAGCTAACTATAAAGATGTACCAAATAATTTGATAGAGGCAATTGTAGAAGCTAACCGTACCCGTAAAGATTATATTGCAAGTGCAGTTTTAAAACGTAATCCCAATGTTGTTGGTATCTACCGCTTAGTTATGAAGTCTGGGTCAGATAACTTTCGTGCATCTGCAATTCAAGGCATCATGAAGCGTATCAAGGCAAAAGGGGTCGAAGTTGTGATCTATGAACCAGAGCTCAAGCAGGATGACTTCTTCCATTCAAAAGTTGTCCGTGACTTGTCAACCTTTAAAAAAATGTCTGATGTGATTATTGCTAATCGAATGTCAGAAAACTTATCTGATGTGGTTGAAAAAGTTTATACTCGGGATTTGTTCGGGAGCGATTAATTTCGTTCCTTTGCCATATCGTCCCTAGTGCATTCAGTATGCTACACTGTGCACTTGTGTGGAGCGCTAGGGATACCTCCAGCATAAGTCGACAATAAAGGAATAATAGGATAGCGTTGATGAAGACCTTTTTAGTAACAGGTGGTGCTGGATTCATTGGTTCGGCAGTCGTACGTGAGTTAATAAAGAATACTGATTTTACGGTTGTTAACGTCGATAAACTTACATATGCAGGCAATCTAGAGTCCCTAACTGAGGTGTCAGATAACGAACGCTACACCTTTATACATTCGGATATAGTCGATGCAGCTACAATGGCTGAGGTGTTCAGAACGTATCAGCCAGATATCGTTATGCATCTTGCAGCTGAGAGTCATGTTGATCGTTCCATTGATGGACCTGCCGTGTTTATACAGACAAATATTGTAGGGACTTACACTCTGCTCGAATCGGCGCGGGCGTATTGGATGGATTTAAAGTGCTCTCACCCTGAAAAGGCAGAAGCGTTTAGATTTCATCATATCTCAACGGATGAAGTTTTTGGTGATTTGCATGGAACTGATGATCTTTTTGTCGAATCTACGCCTTATGCTCCAAGTTCGCCTTACTCTGCGAGTAAGGCGAGCTCTGATCATTTGGTACGCGCTTGGCAACGTACGTTTGGTTTGCCAACTGTAGTGACCAACTGTTCAAATAACTATGGCCCCTATCATTTCCCTGAAAAACTCATTCCTTTGATGATTCTAAATGCATTGGCTGGAAAACCATTGCCCGTGTATGGGGATGGTAAACAAATTCGCGACTGGTTGTATGTTGAAGATCATGCAAGGGCGTTGATTCGAGTAGCGTTAGCGGGTGATATTGGCGAAACCTACAACATCGGCGGCCATAACGAAAAGCAAAATATTCAAGTGGTTACGTTGTTGTGTGAACTGTTGGATGAGATGTGCCCGAAGTCCGAGCCCTATGCCAAGCAAATTACTTTTGTTCAAGATCGACCAGGACATGACGTGCGTTATGCCATAGATGCCAGCAAAATAGCGCGTGAACTTGGGTGGACACCGCAAGAAACCTTTGAAACAGGTTTGCGAAAAACAGTTGAGTGGTATCTGAATAACACGGAATGGTGGCAGAGAGTGCTTGATGGGCGTTATCAAGGGGAGCGTTTAGGTATTTCAGGACATTAATCATGGCAAGCAATCGTATTTTAGTTTTAGGCGGAACTGGGCAAGTAGGATTTGAATTGGTTCGTGCGTTTTCATTGCTTGGCGATGTCAGAGCGCCTTCGCGTATAGAATTGGATTTAACGTCTGAATTAGCAGTTTCTAACTTTTTGGATCAGTTCCAACCTAGTTTAATTCTTAACGCCGCAGCTTATACGGCAGTTGATAAGGCTGAATCAGAGCCAGTTCTTGCAGATCGACTTAACCATCTATTGCCCGCTCAGCTTTCAAATTGGTCTGCAAAACATTCAGCTAAGTTGGTGCATTACTCCTCTGACTATGTTTATCCAGGGAATGGGCGCCATGCTTGGATAGAAACTGATTTAACAGCACCCTGTAATGAGTATGGGCGGACCAAGCTAAAAGGTGATCAGGCAGTGGAGTCATCTGGCTGTATGTATTTGATATTTAGAACCAGTTGGGTGTATTCGGCGCGTGGTCATAACTTTATGAAAACGATGCTTGCTTTAGGTAAAGAGAGGACATCACTTAAAGTTGTCAACGATCAAGTTGGTGCTCCTACTCCTGCACGTTTAATTGCTTTAGTGACGTTGCAAGCCTGTCTGAAGTCAGTTACTTCGGGTACTTATCACTTGGCTCCACGAGGAGAGGTGAGTTGGCATGGATTCGCACAAGCGATTTTTAAGTTTGCAGCAGTTGCAGGCATTAATTTAGCAATCACTCCTGATGCGGTTGAGCCAATACCATCCTCGGATTACCCAACTCCGGCCCAGCGCCCTCAAAATTCGCGTTTAAACCTTACACAGTTAGAATCAGCTCTGAATTGTGAATTACCCTCTTGGCAGTCACAGTTACAACTGACAATCGAGGAGTATTTGTTATGACTCAACAGCACAAAACGAAAGGGATTGTGCTTGCCGGTGGGTCGGGCACTCGATTACATCCGATTACGCTAGGCATATCTAAGCAGCTCTTACCTATTTATGATAAGCCAATGATTTACTATCCAATATCTGTCTTAATGCTATCCGGTATTCGAGAGATATTGATTATATCAACGCCGGATGATCTACCACAGTATCAAAAGCTATTGGGATCGGGCGAGCAGTTCGGAGTGCATTTTGAGTATGCCGTTCAGCCTAGTCCCGATGGTCTGGCACAGGCTTTTATTATCGGTGAAGAGTTTATTGGGGTTGACTCAGTATGTTTGGTCTTGGGAGATAATATTTTCCATGGCCAGCGGTTTTCTGAACAGCTCAAGCGTGCAGTTTCTCGCGATACAGGTGCAACTGTTTTTGGTTATTTGGTTCAAGATCCAGAACGTTTTGGTGTGGTTGCCTTTGATGATGAAGGCAATGCGCTTTCGATCGAAGAAAAACCAGCACATCCAAAATCTAATTACGCTGTTACAGGCCTTTATTTTTACGATAATGACGTCGTTGAAATCGCTAAAGCTGTTAAGCCATCTGCTCGGGGTGAGGTAGAAATTACGAGCGTAAATAATGCTTACTTAGAGCGTGGTGATTTACGGGTTGAGCGTTTAGGTCGTGGCTTTGCTTGGTTAGACACGGGTACACACGATAGCCTGATAGAAGCCAGTACTTATGTTCAAACTATAGAACATCGTCAAGGTTTGAAGATTGCGTGCTTGCAAGAAATTGGATGGAATCAAGGCTGGATCAGTGATGATCAGTTAAAAGTTCAAGGGCAATCACTGAATAAAACCCAGTACGGGCAGTATTTGTTAAACTTGCTTAAAACTGCTGTTTGATTTGTATATTTTAAAGAATAAAAGACACTGCTGGAGTTGTGTATGCCGGAGTTGGTAGGTTCCATGTCGTTTGGGCAGTCCAAAGTCACCACCGAATTGCTAAAAATGATAGGCTGCAAAAATGATGGAGAGAGCGTTTCAGATTCGTTTGTCGAAAAAGTGGCAAAGTGCCAATCGACAGTAATTCTGTTATACCGCCCACTAAGCGCAAGTTTACAATTTGCTTTGAATCAGTCAAAAGAGCTTGAATCGGAACTGACGGCTTGGACGGATCAAGCTGTATGCATTCTAAAGCTTGCAAAGTCGTATCGAAAACACGTTTTGTTGTTTCAAGAAAAGTTAGTTTCTGAAAATCCAAAAGCATTCATCGGCCAATGTCAAGCAAAGGGTCTTATAGATCAGGCCTTTGATTTCGAGTCTACCTCTACCTCATCGAAAGTATCTTACGTCTATGATCTGGTAGCGGCTGAAATTAAGCGCCGCCATCCAGCTATTTCTCGATTGGAAAGTCAATTAGAGGCCCTATCTATACCGCTTACCGAAGATGTTGATCAAACTCCTTATGATCCATTAGAGGTACTGGCTGAGCATAAGCAGTTGAGGTCTAGACGTGACCAGTTAAAAAGAGAGCTTGTTCAGGCTCAGGAAAAGATAAGTTCATTATCCGATAAGAATGTGTCATTGAGTGATAAACTCAAGCAAGCAGAGTTGAATGTTAATACTAAAAGTAAAGACTTTCTAGCTTTAGAGCAGCAGCATAAGAAGCTTACTGCTGAGCATGAGAAACTAAAAAAACAGAAGTCTGATTTAGATAAAGCTTTAGAAAATGCTAAATCTGACTTGTTAGCTTCTCACTCGCTCGTCGAAATGAATAATCATTTGGTTTCTCAATTGAATAATAGAGTTGGGACCTTGGAGGGTGAGCTTTCCAATGGAAATAGTGAAAACGCAGCACTTCTTAATCAGTTACACATTGTTCAAGAAACACTCGAGTCGAAAATAGTAGCACTTAATGAAAGCTTAGATAAGAACAAAACGCTTTCAGCTTCTTTGAATACGTCAGAGACAGATCTAAAGACAAAGCAGAAGCGCGTTGAAGAGTTAAATAAAAAATTAAAGGCACTTGAGCTTAGTTCATCAGACTTACAAGAGCAAAATAAAACTGTATTGAAACAGTTAAGTGCAGCGAAAAATGAAGTTAAATCAATTTCTGATAAGAATAAGCTTTTACAAAGTGAACTGGATGCAGCGCATCAATACAGTAAGCGCCTTTCTGATCAAAAAAATAGATTGACTAAAGCGTTAAGCTCTGTTGAAGAAAAATTAACGGAAGTGACTGAAGCATGGTCTGTAAGTGACCTAGAGTCTGCTCGATTGTCGGAGTCATTGCTGGCTATGCAAAATGAAAAAAGCGCATGGCTAACTGAGAAAACTTTACTTCATAGTGAAAATCATTCACTTAAAAAAATGCAAGAAGAACAGCGTATTCTTAATACTAAACTTGAAGAGCAAAGGTGCAAACTGGCTGCGTTTGAGTCAGATAGCCAGAAACATCTTGAAAAGTTAAGAACCGTTGAAACTGCCTTAAAAGAGAAACAAAAGATAGTTGAAGACTTAGAACTTTCTTTGCAAAACGAAAAAAAATTAACCAAGGATCTTAGAACTTCAGTAGACTCTGGGTTTGTTAAAAGTGTTGTGTCTAATAATAGTACAGACCTAGATAAAGATTCCATAAGTTTAAAGAACGAGAATACGTACTTATTAGAACAGTTGCATTCAGTGCAAGAGGAGCTTAAAGGTTATTTTGTCAAGTATAGTGGTGCAGAAAAACAAGAAGATCGTTTTGTTGCTTGCTTGCCTTCGCTTTTAGCTTTGTTACGGAAGTATCCTTACACTCAGTTGTCCAGAAAAAATCAGATGCAAATTGCAAACACTTTATTTGATTCTAAATGGTATTTAAGTACTTACCTCGATGTTGCACAGAATCCAACGAGTGCGAAAGATCCTTTCTCTCATTTTTTACACCATGGTTTTTTTGAGGGACGAAATCCAAACGCCGATTTAAATACAATGGCTTTTATTCGATCATATCCTGAAGTTTTATCAAGTGATCGACACCCTTTGTTGTTATGTGTTGAGCGGCTGAACCAAAACTAATTGGTGTAATTAAACAGATTATATGAGTCAAGTTATGTCTAAAAATACCGCGAATAATGTCTCAGCGAAGAGTATCTCAAAAATTGGGAAAGTAGCTGAAGTGAATCAGCACCTAGTGCAGGTTAATGCGTTAAACAAAATTATTGCATCTAAAGACCAACAACTAAAAGCAGCCAATGAGCGTCTGACATGCCTAGAATTATCTTTAAGCGATAGCCAGTCGTATATTCAACAAATTCAAGAACAGCTAGAGCAGCAGCTGGATCAGCTCCAAGCGGCAAACACAAGACAACACGAAACCGCTCAGCAGTTGCAAGAGCGCTTTGATGAAGTGGCCAGCTTAACTGCGTTGATTCAGCAGCAAGAAACGCAACTCGCTAATTTGAAAAAGGAGCAGGCGGCGCTCAATAAAAAAGCGGATGCTCAGGCCCAAGAAATTAAAACGCTAACACAGTCGAACAAGACACTTACAGCACAATTACAGACAAAAGCCAAGCAAGAAAAAGCGCTAGTGCAGGATGCTGAGCAGTTTAAGAAGCAAAAACTAGCGGTAGAGTCCAAGTTGAGTCAAGCTCAAGCAGCGTTAGAGCAAAGCAAAAAGTCAGCATCGACGGCCAATAAAAATAAAGAAACTGAAATTAAAGCCTATAAAAAGCGGATTGCTGAGCTTGAATCCTCCGTGACCAAGCAATCGGCTAATTTGCTTGCTGAGCAAAAGCGGGCACAAAAACTGGAGCGCCAGTTAACCATTCAGAAGATCACTTACCAAAACCCGGCAGAGGACTATTCAAAGCTGGAGTCCTTGTTGGTGAATCATCGCGCCTTGATGGCAAAAATGCATAAAACGCCCGGTGAGTTAGAGTTAATCGAGGCCCACCGTGAAGTGATTGCCAGCAGCGATTTCTTTGATGCCAAGTGGTACTTGGCGACCTATCAAGACCTGGCTAAGAACCCAAAAGCGGCTAAAGATCCTGCGCGTCACTTTTTATTGCACGGTGGTTTGGAAGGCCGTAATCCGAGCCCAAAATTTGATTCTGAGTTCTATCTGGCCCAGTACCCAGATGTATTTGAGTCTGGCATGAATCCATTACTTCATTATTTAGGGATAGGACAGTTCGAGAATCGATATGCCACTAAGCCCTAATCAGTTGCCGAAAGAGCTGCTTGATGTGCTGGTGTCAGAACAATTATTTGATGCGCAAGACTACGTAAAACGCTACCCCGATGTGCTCAAGTCCGGACTTGAGCCCTTGGAGCATTTTTTAGGCTACGGTTTGTATTTAAACCGTCGCCCAAGTGCTGCGTTTGACCCCAAAGTGTACTTAGATCTTCATCCAGACGTTAAAGCAGCGGGTGTGAACCCTCTTTTTCATTATTTAAAAAACGGAATTAAGGAAAAACGAGCAACCAGTCGAGTATCCCCCGTGGCCTGTGATTTTTATCTCTGGCGTGGGCTGGATAGCCTGTATGCACCGATTTTACAAGCGTTGATTGAAGACGCCTCCATTGCGGATGACGTGAGGTCTGCATACGCAGTGGTGTTGTGTCGCTGGTGGGCGTATCAGCAAAATTGGACTGAAGTGTCGGCTGTGTTGAAGCAAGCCTTACAGCTGAACACGGGTGCAAATAGCCATTTATATATTCTTTTTTATGCCCAGCTCTGCTTTGCCGAGCCCAAGCACTGGCAGGCCAAGACTCTAAAGGCGTGGTTAAGTAAGTCGCCATTTGTTCAGGTTGAAGCGTTTAATGTGAATTTGGCTCAGTCCAACCTTCTGGTATTGGATGAGTCTTTAAGTCCAAATGAACGAACCGCACAACGCTTAACGCTCATTAATCAGTGTTATCTAGAAAGTGGGTTAGCATTGATTTCATCAGATGCACCCGAGCTAAACTTGTCCGTACTTTCGACAAGCGTACCCAAGCGTTCAAGCATGGGGCTGCCATGGGTCTCTGTGATTGTGCCCGTGTTTAATTCGTCAGCCTATCTTGACGTCGCTGTGCGGAGTTTGGTGGCGCAAACTTGGCCGAATCTTGAGATCATTTTGATTGACGATGCCAGTACGGATGACAGTTTGGCCATTTGTCAGCGGCTGCAAGCGCAATATGCCTCCTCCACCTTACGTATAAAGGTGGAGGCAAATGCAACGAATCTAGGTGCCTATACGTCAAGAAACAAAGGCTTGGCATTGAGCACAGGCGATTACATAACGGTGCACGATGCAGATGACTGGTCGCATCCTCAAAAAATTGAGCTGCAGGTTATGGCCTTGCTTGACAATGCGTCGGCAAAGGGCAGTTTTTCGCATTGGGTCAGGTGCAACGATGATGTGATTTTTTCGCATTGGCGAACGGATCAGGGGTGGATTTATCGCAACACTTCATCTTTGTTGCTCGATCGATCGGTGTTTGAAGCACTGGGTTTTTGGGATCAGGTAACAGTCAATGCCGATACGGAATACTTGAACCGCATGCTTAAAGCCTTTGGCCCTAAAGCCTTGGTTGAGGTGTTGCCGGGTGTGCCGCTTGCATTGGGTCGCACAGAGCATGCATCCTTAACTCAAAATGAGACGACGCATCTCATTACTCAGTTCAATGGTCTCAGAAAGCTCTACCAAGATGCTGCCGCGCGTTGGCATCAGCGTGCATCCGCACCCCGCGATTTGTATATGCCACAAAACCCGGTTAAGCGTCCATTCTTGGCACCCAAAGACATGGTGTTGGATCAAACACGCCAAGCGGTTGAAACCTATCGAGCTGACGATGCATTGCAACAATCCGGCTGGTTTGATCCGGTTTGGTATGTGTATCGTTATCCCGAGGTGAGGGTACGTCCCCAAGACCCCTTCAGCCATTTTTGGAAGCAGGGGATCAATAAGGGGTATGATCCGGGCCTTTATTGAGTCTGAGCGGTTATCAGTTCATTCAACGCAATATCTCTGAACGTCACTTCCCTTGGCAAAGGGAAACGTTCATGGATGAAAGCCAGCGGATGACCTTACCCTTGTACAGCAAGACTCGGGATTTAGTCTTAGACCAGACGACGCTCGTGATAGTTTGCAGCTCGTTAAGCCCCAATCAAGAGAGGCTAACAGGTTGGATAACCGATCTTAAACGTCGGGGCTGTCAGTTGGTGCTCTGTGTGCCTGACGGGCAGGATGTACCTTGGCTTGAATCGGTATTACCCAGCGTTGATCTTTTGGTGTTTCTTCCAGCCTTAGTTAAGACGGATGCGAGACAACAAGTGTCTTTGGCGGCGGTATTCAGACTAGTGGAGGCAAACGCTGGGCGGGTCGATCATCTTGTCTTGTTCGAGACGGTGCTGCCCCTTGATGTGTCTGAGATGTCGAGTGTTTGTGATACACTCTATTTGATAACGGAGAAGGCACCGATGGATTTTGTCGTATCTGGTGATGTGGCTGATCATCAAGCCTTATTGTCGTGGTGTCATGCATTGGATGTCACGTTTGTGACGTCTGATGAGGCCCGTGCGAGTTGGGTATATTTCGGCCCAGTGGTTTCCTCAGAAATGTTTTTGTCAAATTTAGATGCATGTGAGAGTTGAGGTTTTTATGCAAAATACGGACGTACCGCGCGAGGAGTATTTCAGGGTTAAGGCAGAGGCTGAAGAGTTGATGCAGCGTTTAATCCAAGCACATGCAAAAATCGAGGTTTTGCAGAGCCAAGGCCCTACGAATCCATCATCCGCATCAGCCCCTGCCACGACGCAAGCGGATCTAGCCAATACGCCTAAGCGAGTGGAAGAACAGCAGCGTTTATTTTTAGATACATCGCCCTTGTTGGCTGGTATGAGGAAAACGCAAGCTGAATTGACACATCGTATTCAGCAGCTTGAGTCTCAGTTGAAGCAAGAGCAGGTTCAAGTGAGCTGGTACCGCACGCTGGCGCTGAAAACACTGCGCGAGGTTTACCGTAAAAGCTGGAAATACAAGCGCGAGCTTAAGGATCAAATCAAGCAGTTGCGTGCATCTGACTACTTTGATGGTAAGTGGTATTTAGAGACCTATTCCGATGTAGCGTCGTCTCGTCTAGATCCTGTTATTCATTATTTAAAGTTTGGTGCATTGGAAGGGCGTAATCCCAGTGCACATTTTGATACGCTCTATTATATCCAGCAAAATCCCGATGTGGCGAAAGCCGGGCTGAACCCTTTACTGCACTTTATTCTGTATGGAATTAATGAAGGGCGTCGCCCCGCGGCCAATCAAAAGCTGCTACCCACCTCAAACGCCACAGCCTAACGGAGTCTTTGAAGATGCATTACGAACCGCTTAAGGTAAAGGATGTTGTGTTAATGACGCCGGCCGTGTTTGGTGACGAAAGGGGGTTCTTTATGGAAACCTTTCGTCATACCGAGTTTGTTAAGCACTGCGGTCAATACGAGTTTGTGCAAGATAACCACAGCAAGTCTAAAAAGGGCATCTTGCGTGGTTTGCATTATCAGCACCAGAACCCACAGGGCAAGTTAGTTCGGGTAACACGGGGTGAGGTGTATGATGTGGCGGTTGATTTACGCAAGTCATCGCCGACCTTTGGGCAATGGGTAGGGGTGCTGTTAAGCGAAGAGAATAAGCAAATGCTCTGGGTGCCGCCGGGGTTTGCTCATGGTTTTTATGTGACGAGCGATGAAGCCGAGTTTCAGTATAAGTGTACGGATTATTACGCGCCGGGTGATGAGTATTCCTTGGCGTGGAATGATGAAAGCTTGGCGATTGATTGGCCATTGGACGGTGAGCCAAGTTTGTCTGCAAAAGATGCGCAAGGGCTAGTATTCAGTGAGTGCCCTTTATTTGATTAGTGAGCTCAGTAGGAGCGATAGGATATGATTCATTTAGATTGCACACCGAGAGATGGTGGCTATTACAATGCATGGAATTTTTCACAAGAGGTGATAGAAGACTACCTTGAGTCCATGTTGGCAGTGGGTGTCAATGCCGTTGAACTGGGTTTACGATCCTTACTGAACAAAGGGTTCAAGGGCCCCAATGCCTATACAACGGATGCGTATTTACGTTCTTTAAAAGTGCCCAGCGGCCTTACATTGGCAGTGATGATTAATGCAGCGGAGATAGTTGGTGTTGAGGATCTTCCGTCGACCTTGCGCCGTTTATTTCCTGAAGGTGCAGCAACGTCACCTGTCAAACTGGTTAGGGTTGCCTGCCATATACATGAATTTGCTGCCGCTTTACCAGCGGTAAATTGGTTAAAAGAGCAAGGCTTCTTAGTCGGCTTTAACTTAATGCAAATTGCGGATCGTACAGAAGCCGAAGTAATCGAGTTGGCAAAGATCGCATCGGCCTATCCATTGGATGTGTTGTATTTTGCGGACAGCATGGGCAGCATGAAGCCTGCTGAGGTGGGCCGTATTATTGGCTGGCTTAAAACACACTGGAAGGGTGCGCTGGGTATTCACACACATGATAACCTTGGCTTGGCGTTGTCCAATACCTTGCAAGCAATTGATGATGGCGTGACTTGGGTTGATAGCACCATCACTGGAATGGGGCGTGGGCCTGGCAATGCACTGACAGAGCAGTTGTGTATTGAGTTGGCAGAGCGCTCAGGCAAGAAAATCAATTTAACACCTTTGATGAGTCTGATCGCGCGCGTGTTTAAGCCCATGCAAGCAGAGTGTGGGTGGGGAACCAATCCTTATTATTACCTAGCTGGCAAATACGGAATCCACCCGACCTACATCCAAGAGATGTTGCAAGATAGCCGTTACTGCGAAGTGGATATTTTATCTGTAATAGATCACCTTCGTGTTGAAGGCGGCAAAAAGTTCAGTCTGAATACCTTAGATGCGGCTCGTCACTTTTATCAAGGTGAACCCCGCGGACAGTGGCATCCTAGCGAGTTGTTTAAAGACCGCGAAGTGCTGTTGCTGGGGAGTGGGCCGGGTGTTGCAGCACATAAAGCGGCCTTGGAAGCCTATATTCAGCGCGAGAAACCTATTGTGTTGGCGTTAAATACGCAATCCAGTCTTCATCAAGACTTAATTGATGTGCGTGTAGCGTGTCATCCAACTCGGTTATTGGCTGACTGTGAGGCGCACCAATCCTTACCTCAGCCCTTGATTGCGCCCGCTTCTATGTTACCTGATGACGTGAAGACAGCCTTAAGCCATAAATCTTTATTGGATTTTGGCATGGGGGTGCAAGAGGCTAAGTTCGAGTTCAATGCCAATTACTGCGTCATTCCGTCATCAATTGTTGTGGTCTACGCACTGGCGGTGTTAACCAGTGGTGAAGCGAAGCGTATTCTGATGGCTGGGTTTGATGGTTACAGTGCAGATGACCCGCGTAGCAAAGAGATGGATCGTTTGTTAAATGCCTATTTAGCGGAGCCTTCGGCTGTAGATATGGTGGCGATTACGCCGACGCGCTATCCATTGCCGAGTATTTCAGTGTATGCCCTTTAAGGGCATCGATTAACTGTTTAGAGTCGAGAGATATTTCGTGAATCAAGCGATTAGTATTTACCTGCCACTGCGCAGTGGCAGTACGCGTGTTATCCATAAAAATACACGTCCTTTCACGCCGGATGGCCGCAGTCTCCTGCAGTTTAAGCTAGATGAGTTGGTGAAAATTCTCGACCATGTAGGTGAGTTGGTAGTATCCACGAATGATCCGTTGGTGTTGGAGCAGGTTGCGCCTTATACGAGCGATTCGCGCATTAAAATTGACCATCGCCCTGATCATTTGTGCACGTCAACGACCAAGGTTCAAGATTTGATTAACTATGTTCCCAGCGTTGTTTCGGGGCAGCATGTTTTCTGGTTGCACGTAACGGCACCCTTTTTTACAGCCCAGGATTATCTAACTGCTTTAGATGAGTACCAAGCGCAGGTGATTGACGGTGATTACGACTCTATTATGTCGGTGAATAAACTTCAGCAGTTTATTTGGGATGATAACCAGAAGAAAATCATCAACTGTGATCGCAGTGTCAATCCTTGGCCTAACACCCAAGATCTAGCGCCGCTCTATGAGATCAATCACGCGTTTTACATTAACAGTGTCGAGAACTACAAAGCGTTTCAAGATCGAATTGGGCGCAATCCGTGCTTGTTCATCACAGAGGGTGAAAAGTGCATTGATATTGATTGGGAGGCGGATTTTAAGTTGGCCCAGAATATGCTTGTTAGTTTGATGATGCAAACACAATAAGGCTATTTAAATGTATCAATCCTATGTGTTCGATTGTGATGGTGTGGTGCTCGACTCAAATAAAGTCAAAACCGATGCCTTTTACAAAACCGCCATCCCTTTTGGGGAAGAGGCGGCTAAGGCGTTGGTTGATTACCATGTCGCCAATGGCGGCATTTCACGCTATGTCAAATTTGCTAAGTTCATTGATGAAATGCTGCCGCCGACATCGACTAAACCTAATTTAGACGATCTGTTGGCGACCTATGCAAATGAAGTGATTGCGGGTTTGTTAAGTTGCCAAGTGGTGGAGGGGCTGCATGAACTGCGTGCCCTGAGTCCAGACAGTCGTTGGTTGATTGTATCGGGCGGGGATCAAGCCGAGTTGCGAGAGGTCTTTGCAGAGCGTGGCTTGGCTGAGCTCTTTAACGGTGGCATCTTTGGCAGCCCCGATACCAAGGACGACATTCTTAAGCGCGAGCTGTTGTCGGGGAATATTCAGCAGCCTGCGTTGTTTCTGGGCGACAGTCGTTATGACCATGTGGCCTCGTCCGCGGCGGGTTTGGATTTTGTCTTTATTACGCAATGGAGTGAGTTTCATGAATGGCCTTCGTATTGTGCGGAGCATCAGTTAAAAACCGTTGAAAGTTTAACTGAGCTGACGCAGAAAATTTTTTAAACCTTTATACACGACAGTCACTAGGGTGTGTTTTTAATGGATACGAATACAGGCGCATCGGCTTTTGCGCGCGGTAATGATTACTTAGCACAAAAAGACTTTGTGCTGGCTATTCGACACTACATGGAGTCGTTGCGTGAGACCCCTGTGATGCAAGAAGAGGCGATTTTTAGCCTCCGTTATGCGATAAAGCAACTGAAACGTGCTCCCGATCAGGCTGGGTTAGGTCAAGCGGTGTGGGTGGCTAAAGGCTCAGCGTCTGAGCCGATGGCAGAGGAGCTGCAGCGCCATCTAGACAGCCTTGCCAGTACGGACATTTGGGTTGATGCCAGTGGCGATCTAGACACTCTCTTTCCTAAGCTTACAGTCGCCGATCTAGAACGCTTGGTGTCACAGGTGTTGAGTCATCCATGTGCGCTTGTTGTGATGCTGGATGCCTCGCGTGATGCCTGTGTGATGGCGGGGCTTTATCAAGTAATCTGGGGCACATGTATTGTGGCCGACGTGCGGTTGCAGCCAGTCTTGTCAAATCCAGCGATCAGTCAAGCGTTATTGGCAGGTGAGAGTAAGGTAGTGCTTGCATCCTGTGTGGATCATTGGGTGAGTTTTAATTTTCATCAACATGTTCATTCTGCGGCGGAGTATCTGCCTTTAGCTGCTGCACCGAGTGTGAATGAAAGCACGCAACGCCGTTTCTTACACTACCGTCAGCTTGCCTTACATGAGCCTTCGTCTTATACACGTGAGATTCAAAGCCGCGTATTCAATGCACACTTGGCCCTGTTGCAAGCCGTTAGGTCACCTGAATCAGATGTCTTGCAGGCTTTGCGCGCTGACCTTTTACAGTCCGGCCCGTTGGATCGTTCGGTTGCATCGGCGCAAAAAGTTGCGGTGCTGGTGCATTATTATTATGAAGATATCTGGCAGGAGATTGCCGAGTATTTAGATCAAATAACCTCATCCTTTGATTTGTTTATTACAACGACCTCCAACGTAGGGGCAAAGGTTGTTGCGGATATTGCCAAGCGTTACCCCAGTGCCCGTGTGTTTGTGTCGCCCAACAAAGGCATGGACATAGTGCCCTTCTTGAATGTGATTCCCTTAATGGTGAATGAGGGCTATGTTGCCGTTTTAAAATTACAAACCAAGAAGGGTGACAGTCATCTTGCGACCATTTGGCGCGATGTGATGCTGAAGTCTTTAATTGGAAAAACCGCTCAGTTTGATCAAGTCGTGACCGCATTTAAACACGATCCTGATTTGGTGTGTGCAGGCCCAGCAACCTTGTTTCAGTCTGCCCCCCGGATCATGTATGAGAATTTGACCAACATACAGCGTTTGACGGAGCAGGTGTATGGGTGTGCCTATCCCGAAGGGGATTGGGGCTTTTTTGCCGGAACCATGTTTTGGGCAAGGCCGGAGTCCTTGCTTGCGTTAAGCCAAGTTGCGAACTTTACCAATCCCGAGTTGACTGACGACTATAAAGTGGATGGCAAGCTTGAGCACGCGATTGAGCGTTTTTTTGGTTTAGTACCTGTTTTAACCGAGTCTAAAATTGGTTTGTTGCAGCCGACGTCGACGGCGCTGGATGAGGTCGATTTGGTGTGTGTTGCACCGGGTCAGGCGGTCGGGCAGGCCGATATTGGTGCCTTGATGCGTCAGTATGAGCGTTTGCAAGCCGATTACGCATTGGTTCGGTCTTATGAGTTGTTTAATGCTCAACACTATTACGTGCAATGCCCTGAGCTCAAAGCGTCGCGCACCGATTTGATTGTGCATTATCTGTTAAGTGGCACCTACAAGGGCCTTTCACCGGATCAGGCTTTTTCACCTTCTCAATATCGGGCGCTGAATCAAGACGTCGTCAAAGCCTATGTAGAGCCCTATGTGCACTATTTGAAATCCGGTGCACGTGAAAAGCGCGCCTTATACAAGGAGCCTGCGGCACTGGAGGCCAATGCGGCACATTTACGCTATGCCGTACTGAATCAGCAGCTGATTTCCTGGCCGGATTTGGTGAGTAAAAAGTACGATCAGGATCTGGTTTCAATTGTGATTCCAGTATACAGCCAGCCTGAACTTACTGAAGACTGTATAAAGTCGTTAATTCAGTGTAAAAACAAGCGCCGATGTGAAGTGATTTTGGTGGACAATGGCAGTGATGCGGTCACCGCCGAGATCTTGCAACGTTATGCCCAAGAGTACGAGTGGATACATTGCGTCAGCAATGGTGAGAATATGAATTTTGCCTTGGGATGTAACCTTGGCTTCAATGCCGCGAAAGGCGAGCAGGTCATTTTCTTAAATAATGATACAACCCTAACCGACGGTTGGGTTGATCAGTTGGTTGCGCCCTTAAGCGATGCGTCGGTGGCGGCGGTTCAGCCTAAGTTGTTGTTCCCAGATAACACGATTCAATGTGCGGGTGTTGTCTTTAATGCCTGGAGCAGTTTGGGGTATCCCTTATACGCAGGCTTTGAGCCAGAGGGTAAAGAAGCTAACACACCGCGTGAGCTTCAGGCGATTACAGCGGCCTGTATTGCATTAAGGTCGCAGGATTTTGCCAAGCTAAAAGGCTTTGATCCTATTTTTGTTAATGGCCAAGAAGACGTGGATTTATGTTTACGCCTGACTCATGGCACGGGTAAGCATTGTTATTATCAACCAGAATCCTTGGTGTACCACCATGAGGGTAAGAGTCAGGGACGTGGCAAGTATGTCCTGCGCAACCGTCAAGTGTTTTTACGCCGTTGGGAAAGCCGTATTCGCGCCGATGATTTAGCCATTTATGCAGCGGATGGTTGGCAAGTACAAGGCTGGACACTTGATCTGCCTGAGAAAACCCAGCAGGGTCTTTCTATTTATCGTCCTGTGCTGGGGCATCAACCCGTTCAGCCAGTGTTTGCAGAGCCCTTTGTCGACTTTGCAACGCAAGATGAGGCAAGGCAAAAAGGGGCGAAGCTGGATACCGCCTTTAGCGGGCAGCGCGAAGTGAACCCTGATGCGCCCAGCGTGCTGGTGTGTGCGCATGCAGCGGGCGTGCATTTGTTCGGTGGCGAGCGTAGCTTTTTAGATATGCTGGATGCGCTGAACGCAATGCAGCTGAATGTAGTGGTGTCGGTGCCGGGTGTTCAGAATTTTGACTATCTGGCTGCGATTCAGGCGCGTGCCAGTGCCGTGTATTGTTTGCATTACCCGCATTGGAAAGAGTCGTTAGTCCCGGATCGCCGTTCGATTAATAAGTTTAAATCGATTATCCAGCATCATGGCATCGAGTTTGTGCATTGCAATACTATTATGCTGCGTGAGCCGATGCTGGCAGCGAGAGAGTTGTCGGTGACAACCTTTATGCATATTCGCGAGTTAATCAGCCAAGACACGGCGATTGCGAAGCACATTGGCCTATCAACCGATGCCATCATCGATAAGATGTATGAGCGCACGGATTACTTTATTGCAAACTCCAAGACCACGGCGCAGGATTTTACGCGTGGGCGCAATACCTTTATTGCACCGAATATTGTTCAGGTGGACACGCTGGATATTGCCAATTCGATCAAACCTGAGTGTATTGTGTTTGGTTTGATCAGCAGTAATCTCCCGAAAAAAGGCATTTACGAGTTTGCGGAGCTGGCTAAGCGTTGTGCGAAGTCTGCCCCCAATGCACGTTTTGCATTTGTTGGGCCGAAGTCGGGACCAGAGTGGACAAAGGATATTCAGGCATTAGAAGCGGCCGTTAAACGGGGTGAGCTACCCAATAACATTTTTTTTACCGGTTACAAAGCAACCCCTCTAGACGCCTTGCAAGAGGTGAATGTGGTGGTGAATCTGTCGCTGTTTGCGGAGTCCTTTGGGCGTTCGGTTGCGGAGGCGTTGGCAGCCAGACGGCCGGTGATTGTGTATGACAAGGGCGCTTTGGCTGAGTTGGTGCAGGAGGGGGTGTCCGGTTATGTTGTGCCCTTTAAGGATCTGGATGCTTTTGAGGCTAAGATCCTGTTGATGTGCCAACAGCCCGAGCGCTTAGCGGCCATGGGAGAGGCCGGGCGTCGTTTTATTGTCGAGCAGTATTCACCCAAGACGCTAATGCAACGTTTTAATGCTGCGTACTTAAGTGGTTATTGCCAGCGTATTGATGTGCGCCTTGCCCGCCATAGTGGAGGGGTGAATGGCGCGTTACTGGAGCGTACAGCAGCCCATAGCTCTTTCAGTTTGAAGACGTTTGTTGAGCCAACCACCATTATCATTCCTGTGTATAATGCGGTTAAAGAGACAGAGTCGTGTATTCGCAGTGTGCTGAGGCATACGGATCTTGATACAACTCGACTCTTAATTATCAATGATGGTAGCCCCGATGCGGCGGTGCGCCCTATGTTGGAGCAGTTTGAAGGACTGCCAAAGGTTCAGATTGTTCACAATGAGCAAAACATGGGGTACACGTGCACCATCAATAAAGCGATTCAGCTAGCCGGTCGGGACGATGTGTTGTTGCTGAACAGTGATGCCTATGTCACGCCGGGTTGGTTTACTGGTATGAGGATGGCGGCGGCCAGTGAGGAGAAGGTGGGCACGGTAACGGCCATGGGAAATCATTCCGGTGCGTTCTCGTTTCCGGTCCAGGGCGTTGAAAACCTGCCGCCACAGGGCTGTAGTTACGATGAGTTTGCCAGTACGATCACCTTGAATAATGCCTCAATTAAGCCTTTGGCCCTACCGACGGGCAATGGGTTTTGCATGCTGATTAAACGGTCTTTGTTGGATGAGATTGGCCTCTTTGATGAAGAGGCATTCCCTAGAGGCTATGGTGAGGAGAACGATTTTTGTATGAATGGATTCAAGTTAGGGTATAGCAATTTATTGTCTCCTTGGTCGTATGTGTTCCATGTGCGCAGTGCCTCTTTTAAGGGAGAAAAGGCGCAGTTGTTGGAGGCAGGGGCGCTGGCATTGGAGAAGAAACATCCTGACTATCCAACGTTAGTGGCAGCGGCGTTTTCAAGTGCTTCCATGCGAGCACTGAGACAGCATATTCATCAAACAGTAGGGGCCATCAACTCGAAATGGGTTGGTCGTAAAAGTGTTCAGCAATGAAGTGGTTTAAAAAATACAAGCTGCATAAAGCACGCAAAAGGATAGAAGCCTCGGGACTGTTTGATCCGCAATGGTATTTGCAAGAATACCCGGATGTGTCTGCGTCGGGTATGCATCCTTTGGTTCATTACATTAAGTTTGGTGTTAAGGAGGGGCGTTCGCCGGGTGTCTTTTTTAATGAGGCATTTTGTGATGCGCATTCGACACCGAGTTCAAAGCTGTATCCGGTGTACTGTTATTTTAAGTATGGTTTGGATACGCCGGATGCGCCGGTTTCATCACCCGTCACTCCTCAGCTGAGGGCACTCAAAACGCCGGAATTTGAAGCGTCGATTAAGCCGTCAAAGTCTCAGGTATTACCTAAACAACCATCCTATGCGGCCTATTGTTTAGTATTGAATACAGCGGATGTGGTGAACTCTGATGTATCGGGATTGTCTCAGTGGGCCAATGAAGCACGTGTATTTGTTTTTGCGCCATTGGCCTTGGCTCCTGAAACAGTGGAGCGTTTGTGTCAGGTGTTACCTAAGGCTCGTTTTGTGTTTTCGGCGTCGGATAGCCTGAAGAGTTTTGCTGAGTTTATACCGGTCTTGATGAATGAAGGGATAGGTTGGTGTGCTCTAGCGGGCCTTGGTTCATTTCAGGAATTGAAACCGCTTGCCAAGAGTGAGGTGTTGAAGCGAGCGTTTGCATCAGAGATGGAAGGAGTTGGGTTTCAGTTAAATAAATCGAGTGCTGTTTCACAGCCATTAGGCTCGTTAAGTGCTCATCAGATGATACAAAAAGGAGTGATGTTTGTTGCTTTACATCTCACTTTAGGGGATTGGGTGCAGAACAGTGTCTGTGTTCGACGGGTCGACTCTGCGGGTAAAGAGGTTTTGTTTTCAGCAGAGAGGGTTAGTTTTAATTGGTATTCTGTCAAGCGTTAGTTCGACCTTGTCTTTTTATTAAGGTTTATATATGTCCAGTAAGTTAAGTCAAGCGTCAGTCAGCCAGGCCTTTTCGGCATTTAAGACATTTTTAGGTATTCAGCCGGCTGTTGCTGCTTCTGAGTTTGGTTTTGAAAAATTAGAAAAGAAAGATTATCCATTGCTTGCGGAGCAGTGGTGTGAGTCTGCTGAACTAATTGAGTATGAGAGTTTAAATGCATTTTTAGAAAGTGATTCTGCATCAAAAACGACGCAAGAGAGTCTTGAAGAGTTTGTGTTGAATTTTAAAAGTGAAGAGTTTGTTTCTAATTCAGTTGCGTCTGCTGTTGAGCATAATCAAATTCGATGTACGTTATCGCATTTAGATGCCCCGGCTATTTGTGATACGAGCTTTCATTCATCGGTGGTCAATCTACTCAAGTTTGATTATTCGGGTGGCCATTTTTTTGTATTTCAGTATGTCAGTTCGTATGACGCTGTGTATTTTCCTGAGTTTAAGTTATTTTTGCTGACGGGGCATGGCAGTAAGGTATTATTTTTTACTGAGCTGGTAAAAGCGTTTTTTGCTCAGTTGAAGGCGAGTGATGTCGATAAGCCCAAGAGGTTTGGTGGAGTTTTGACTGCGCATGGTCGTCCATCGCATACGTTTTATGATTGTTTGCCTGCGATGTTTCATTTGCATCGTAAAAAGCTCTTAAAGAAAATACCCTTTTTTGTGCAGTTGGAAGGGTATGATTATGTTCAGTTGCCGGCTGTTTTTTCTGAAATTACGCCTGAGCGGTCTGCCACCTTAAAGCCTGCTGAGTTTTCAAAGCGCATGGCGGCTGAGGGCAGCTTTTATTTTCATGTCGGGTTGTTATTTAAGCAGCGTTTGCATTTAAAGTTGGTGAATGCGTTTGATAAGCATGTGGTCAAGGCGGCGCTGCATCAGCCATTTGATGCCGTTAAGTTTAAGGGCATTGATGATACGCTGTTGATTTGGTTTGGGGTGACGTCGCAGAAGCGCTCTTGGATTGAGCAGGTGGATGCCTGTGCTGCATTTGTGAATCATTTAGCGACAGAGTATTCCGATGTGGCGTTGGTGGTGGATGGTTGGACAAATCCGCATTCGCCACGTGCGTTGGATATAGAGGAGTCGGCTTCGGATCGTAAGTTAATTAAGCAGATTAAGTCTAAGCTGTCTAAGACTATTCCGGTGTATTCTGTGATTGGTGAGACGCCGTTTACTAAGTTGCAAGTGGCGAAGCGAGTTGCCTTTTTTATTGCAAATCAGATGACGGGGTCGATGTTGGTGTCTCGTTTTTGCGAGCGTCCGGGCATTACGCATATGAGTCAGGCATTTTTTAAAGATTCGGCGGCTCAGAGTGTGAATAAGCATGCGGTTGCCTATCCGATAGAGAAGGTGAAGGATGCGGTTGAGGATCTTGATAAGCGTATGGATCAGGTGAGTTATTCAATCGCTGTGCCGGATTTTGTTGAGTTTGCAGATGGTGTATTCAAGAAGCAGTTTTCTTCGATTCAGGCGTATCTGTCTAAGCAGGATTTGGCTTCTTCTACCAAAACGGCGTTTGATTTGTTGACGAAGTTGGAGCCTAAAAAGGATTTGGTGTCGGATCAAGAGGCGGCGTATTGGCGTTCGACGGGTGATGATCCAATTTTTATGGTGTGTTCGACGTTGTTGCCTTTGATTAAGCCGGATACGTATGATTTTAATGTTGCGTTGGATTTTAAGTCTTTGGCGCCTAAGAAGAAGGGACGGGTGTTTTCGAAGGTGTATATTGATTATGGGCAGGGGTATTCTGAGCAGCAGGCGTTGGTTGTTGAGTTAAAGGAGGGGGTAGGGTCTGCTCAGTTTACGGTGGGTGGTAATGTGATGGGGGTTCGGTTCGACCCGACGGATTGTGAGGCGGTGTTTAGGATTGATCGTTTGCAGATTGTTCGGTGTTGATTGTAGTTTGTTTTGTGTGGGTTTATTTCTTGGTTGTGGGGGGTAGGCTAGGTTTGCTCCATTTGTGACACGCGTTTAGCTGTTTATTCCTTGGTTGTGGTGGCTAGGCACTCCACCCATTCCTTCCAGAGAGACGCCGTGAATATGTCCCTATAGGCTTGAATGCCGCATCCATGCGGCATGCACTCTCTGAAAGAAATAGGTGAAGTGCCTTGCTGAGGCTTGTGGTGTTTTAGAGTAGCTGAGTTCTGGGAGGGTATAAAATGAAAAACTTAGTCCGTTATTCTGTGATACGTTTCATGCCTTTCGCTGAGACTCAGGAGTTTGCTAACGTAGGTATAGTGATTCATGCACCTCATATAGGAAGTGTATTGTTTAAACTGGCCAATAAACGATTTAGTCGAGTCACACAATTTTTTGATGACTTAGATGGGCAGTTGTATGCTAATGCAATCGAAATGTTTTGGCATGAGCTTCAAAGAGTTCAAGACTTTGCTAAAAACATGAGAGGTAAAGAGTTAGCTGCTTTTATGGACGAAGTGACCAGGCAGAGAGAAGGTTTTTTAACATTTAGTGAAACAGCGGTGCTTTTAACTA